>CASBQF010000127.1 GCA_949127775.1 Oscillatoriales cyanobacterium PMM_0080 | reverse complement strand
GGGGGGGTAATATCTTATGAAATTGGTATTACTGCGGTGATGGCGAGGGACTCTCGGCACCGGGCAAGGGAATCTCGGCAGGAGTTGATTCTGGCGACGGCGACGGAATCTCGGCAGGAGTTGATTCGGGCGACGGCGATGGAATCTCCGAAGCAGGAGTTGATTCGGGCGACGGCGACGGAATCTCAGCACCAGGTGACGGAATGTCCGCAGGAGTCGGGGCAGTAGTTTCCGGCGGTGGCGGAAGTTGTTCGGGATCTGGCTGTGGGCTTTGGAGGCCGCGCACCCACAAACCTAAAGCACCACCGCCTAACATCAACACCAATAGCCCCAGTATGGGCAGCAAAAGCTTGGATTTCTGTGTTTTTTGAACTGGTTCTGGGGCCGGGGAACTTTCGGGGTACAGCAACTGTTTGGACGATTCTGACAACTGAGATTCTGGGATCCTCCCGGACTTTTGGAGAGACACTGATCCTGATACCGACTGTGACATGGACGCTGAAGCCGGTAGCGACACCGATGCTGACATTGGCAGCGACAGCCCCGTTGACGCAGTTGCCGGAGGAAACAGTACCAATCTCTCCGGCGACATCCGACAGTGAGTGGCGACGACGGAAGTGTTGTCGTAACCGTTTTTCTCATTGGCGAGGCGAATCCAAGACTGCACCGCAGATTCCAAAGACATTTTGCCGTCGAGTACCGGAGGGCCGTAACTTTCCCAAGACTGTTCTACCCAATCGTTGTCAGTCAAACCGTCGGAACATAGCAGCAGCAAGCCTTCTTCTTCGACAATGAATCGCTGAATTATTGGTCGGAGGAAATCGCCATCCCGCGTGCCCAAAGCTTGAGTTAGAGCTCCTGCGTCCGATCGCAATTTAGTCTCCCAGTATAAACTGTGTCCTAACTGCACTTCCCTGGATGCGACATCATCGTCCACCGTCAGCCGCTGACAGTAATCTTTGCCAATCCAATAAGCGCGACTGTCTCCAACATTAACTAAATAAAGTTCGTGACCATTATTCGACGGCAAATCATCGGAAACTTTGACTTTTTGAGGCAACTGAAGAGCCATCACCAAAGTCGTCCCCATCCGTTCCCGCAACTCTTTTCCCTGCTCATTATTTTGAGCAGAAATCACATTGTTCACAACTCTGACTATTTCTTCGAGTTGTTTGATTACCATTGCTGGCGTCATCAATTCTTGTTGTTCAGCTATTTCTGCCAGCAAGTTTTGAATTAAAGATTTCAGAGATTGTACTGCTAATTGACTAGCAACTTCTCCTCCTTCGTGACCTCCAACCCCATCGCAAACCATTGTCAAGTAAGGAATTAGTTTATCGCCGCCCGCCTGTTTGCTCAACTGTAAATCAGCAGCCATCGGATAGCAACTGTCTTCATTGTGGGAGCGCTGCGGCCCAGTATCGGTCATGCCTACTACGTCTAAATGCAGAGGTAATTTAGCGGCTTCTTCTAATAATAAATCGTTTAATTCTAGGGCGAGAGCATCGAAATTCATGCTGCTGCGGCGCATAAACTGACAAATCTCTCCAAGTTTCGACTGAACTTGAGGTTGCGCCGATTCCACCAAACCTGACCACACATCTCCCAAATCCTTGAGTGTCGGTACAAAATTGCCCTTGTGCAGTTCCAGCAGACGTACCCGCCAACCTTCCACCCGCAAATTTTCGGGTACCAGCAAACTGGAAGCGACTCCTTGCTCCGAAAGCGGCGTCCACATTTGGAGCATTTGCCACAGCCAATAAACTTGCCGCACGGCGGTTGTCCCAGACCAAGCTTGTAAAATAGAAGGATACAGGCTACCAAAATTATTGATCGGCACATTTTCCAACAACAGCACCTCTGTCGTTTCCGCTGCTTCCCCCAGAGCACAAAAACCGTATACTTCGGGCGTATGCAGCCGTTGGGGATACAAATGCAGGTAAGGCATAATCGTCTCCGGCAGTTGTTCGGGGGCGCTTGGAGGCAGAACTGGACGGCTGTCAAGCCAGATTTGGGGGGCAATGACAAAATATCGATCGGCAATGACCTGACCTGCGGGCACTGCCTCGGCTGCTGGGCCCACCGCCCACAAATATCGATAAATTAAATCGGTTTCGCAAGCTGCACACTGCTGGCGGCCAAAGGTATTGCGCGGTTCGGGACAGCTAAGATTCGGGCAATAAATGGGTTCGGAGAAACTACTGATCATATCGAAATAGTTAGTGTAAAAACATTCTGAACATATATGATTCGCCAGTCGGAATTCACAAGCTTGAGCATAAACTGATTTTAGCCCCGATCAATTTCTTAACGGCCTTTGGGCTCCTAGAAATTGTAGTTTCTGCCGGTCTCGATCGGCTTAAATTGTGATCTAAGTTACTAAAACTCTGACTTTGAGTAAGAGCGAAGACAAATCGCGATCGGGCTGGCAAGTCGCAAACCCTTGCAGAGTAAGTCGTTGACAATTTTTAAATTTCAAATTTCCAACTAAGAATCTAAATACTATCACCTATTTCTTTTTCTGATATGGAGTCCTACGCTCTTTTGGCTGCTGGCTGGGGCTTTGCGATGTTTGGTGGAACTATTTTTCTCAATTGCTCGTTTCCGTTTGTATGGAAATCATGATTTTTCGAGTGCAGCAGTGCAGGATTCTTGAGTGAAAGTTCGATCGAGTGGGATGCTCGCACTCCGATATCATTTGGGTTTTACAGGATTTGAGATCAGTCCTATTTATTTATTTATTTATTTATTTCTTCTTCCTTCTTGCTTCTTCCTGCGGTTAACAGTTAACTGTCAACTGCGGTGCCGCTCGCGTAGTCGAAGGGTCAACTGCGGTGCCGCTCGCGTAGTCGAAGGGTCAACTGTCAACTGTCAATGGTGATTCGTGAGCGAGAGTACATCGATCGCACAGTCCGAAAAATTCCAAAGTATGATAGTAAATCTTGAAAGAGTGGGATTGTTGTAGTTGGCTTTCTAAATGGTGTACGGGACATTCATTAATCGGAATAGACGCGCCGCATTCCAGACAAGTTAAATGATGTTGATCTTGGTGGGCGGCACCGTAGAGAGATTCACCGCTGGCGAGGGTTCTGACTTGCACCAAGCCTTCTCGCTTTAAACCGTCGAGGGAGCGATAAACGGTTGCTAAGCCCATGCTTTGGTCGCTGTTACGCAGTTCTAAGTAGATATCTTGCGCTGAGAGCGATCGATTCAAGTGCTTGAGCAAGTGTACAATACGCTCCTGACTGCGGGTGCGGTTGGTTCTCATAATTTTTTTGTGTAATCTGCTGGAATCAAATTTGTCCCTGTTTCTAGGCTATCTTACTTGGGGGAGTCATACCAAACTCTAACGAAGACTCGACGGTTGAAACCGCGTCTTGTCAAATGATGTCGGCCTCCGCGGACTGGGGAATAAGAGGGTATTCAGCCCGGATTTGGTGTGAAAGACCGATCGCGCGCATGGTTGTAGAATACAATGGCGCTAACTTGCACATCACCTACCGCAACATTCCCGTGACTCAGAAATATCTTGCCCAAATCTATGTTACCCTCCGCCCTTCGGTTTTAGACCCCGCCGGCACTGCCGTACAGTCCGGCTTGCAACACATGGGATACGACAATGTTGAGGGCGTGCGCATCGGAAAGTATGTTGAATTGACGCTGACTGCTGCTGATGAGTCGATCGCGCGCGAACAACTCGATCGCATTTGTGACCAACTTTTGGCTAATCCAGTGATTGAAAACTATCGGGTTGAATTGACTGAAGTTCCTGTTGCTGTCGAGACTGTGGGGGCTTAAGTGCGATCGGTCTTCAGGGTGTGTTTTTTGCCCCGGAGATCCCCCCTAGCCCCCCTTAATAAGGGGGGGATAAGAGGGTACTCAAAGTCTCTCTTGAAAAGGAAGGAACTCGAAACACTCAAAGTCCCCCTTCTTAAGGGGGATTTAGGGGGATCTAGACTTTGATACCAACGCAAGAAATAGAGGATTTCAGTCTTAAGTTGACACCTCTTCCTTCTTCTTTGAATATCGAGCCGTTACATCCGTTACATCCGTTACAAAATCCGTTGCCGAACTTCCTTCTGCTTATGAAATTTGGAGTTATTGTTTTTCCGGGTTCAAATTGCGATCGCGATGTGGTGTGGGTAACTCAAGGGTTGCTGCACCAACCGACGCGAATGATTTGGCACGAAGATACCGATATTTCGGATATTGACATCATTGTAATCCCTGGTGGTTTCAGTTACGGAGATTATTTGCGGTGCGGCGCGATCGCCCGTTTTTCTCCAGCGATGCAAGCTACGGCGGAACACGCAAAACAAGGAAAGCTTGTACTCGGCATCTGCAATGGTTTTCAGGTTTTGACTGAGGCTGGTTTGTTACCGGGTGCTCTGGTGCGGAATGCGGGATTGCATTTTATTTGCGATCGCACTTCCTTAAAAGTCGAACGCGGTAATACGCCGTGGACTTCGGCCTATACTTCGGGTGAAATCATCGATTTGCCGATCGCCCACGGGGAAGGCAACTATTATGCTGATGCCGATACTTTGGCAGAGTTAGAAGAACACGATCAAGTGTTGTTTAGGTACTGCACAGAAGCCGGTGAAATTAGCGCTGCTGGGAATCCAAATGGTTCGTTAAATAATATTGCGGGCATTTGTAATCGGGCAGGCAATGTGTTAGGAATGATGCCACATCCTGAGAGGGCTTCCGATCCAATGTTGGGGGAAACTGATGGGGTGAAATTGTTTCAAGGCTTGCTAATGGCTACTGTGGCGGCTGTTTTGTAGCTTTAGGTTATTGGTTGTGTGGGGGCGGGTTTATCTGAATTGTTTGTGAGTATTAAAGATGTTGGTGAACCCGCCCCTACCGCATCTCAAAAACTGCCTCCACCAACAACCAAAAATTTCCAAAACCTGTAGGGGCGGGTTCACCAACCATCTCAGCCAACAACCAAAAATCTCAAAAACCCGCCCCCACCTTTGTGGGCTAAATTAGAGCGGGCGGAAAATTTAGAGCGGGCGGGAGAAGGATGTCTGCCAACCCTCACCGGTTATACTAAGTCGGTAACAGCAGTGGCGATCGCACTCCTCGGAAAAACCGCGATTTCGGCTTCAGACGATAACACCCTGAAAATCTGGGACACCGAGATAGGCAGGGAACTCAAAACTCTCACGGGTCATAGTTCCGAGGTAAATCCAGTGGTGATCGCACTCCTCGGTAAAACAGCGATTTCCGCTTCCAATAATAAAACCCTGAAAATCTGGGATCTGGTCAGTGGTGAGGAGGTTGCTAGTTTCACGGGAGAAGCTACGTTTGAGTGCTGTGCTTTTGCGCCTGATGGAGTGACAGTTGTAGCGGGCGATTCGTCGGGCCGGGTGTATTTCCTGCGTTTGGAGGGAATGGGGGATTTGGGCGATGTTTGAGAGCAATGGGCGATGAATTTTTGGGGTAGCTTCAACAGTTGACTGTCAACTGTTGACAGTTGACAGTTGCAGAGTACGGCAATCAAACCGTTTATGCTGTGGGTTCAAGTCTCCATTCATTTTTGTTATTTATGCCCTCACCGATGTGGCGGTTGCTATACAAAGGGTTTTAGTGCGATCGATCTTTGGGGGAATGTGCGATCATCGGGCAAATTGGCGATCGACTCTTCAACCTGCGGAGGCAGGTTTTGTCTGTGTAGACGCGGTTTAAACCGCCGGGTTTTTGCCCAAATCTACGGTTTTTTTTGGGGAATGTGCGATCGGGCGATCGGGCAAATTCATCATGCAATTCGGTTAATTTTACCCGTTATCCGAAATTCGGACACGGCATAAATTCGGAGACGGCAGTGCCGTGTCCCTACGGATTTGGGTGGTTTTGTTGGATTTTTTGGGAAGAAATTCGGAGACGGCAATGCCGTGTCCCTACGGATGTGGGTGGTGATTTTGTTGGATTTTGCGATCGATTATTTTGGGGTAACGCGAAGAAATTCGGAGACGGCAGTGCCGTGTCCCTACGGATGTGGGTGGTGATTTTGTTGGATTTTGCGATCGATTATTTTGGGGGTAGGGACACGGCACTGCCGTCTCCTCTTCTGCCATGTTGCCAATGGTGATGTACGATTGTGCGATCGATCGACATTTGGGGTAGGGACACGGCACTGCCGTCTCCGAATTTCTTCTGCCTTACGCCTCGCTACGCTACGACATTTTGGGTAGGGACACGGCACTGCCGTCTCCTCTTCTTCTGGCTTCGCTATGACATTTTGGGTAGGGACACGGCACTGCCGTCTCCTCTTCTTATTGCCGTCTCCTCTTCTCTTCTTCTTACTGCCGTCTCCTCGAATGCCTGATACAATGATTAATCAAAGAGACACTATTCTATTTTGATATCATGCCTTACGACCCCCAAAAACACCACCGTCGTTCTGTGCGGATTAAAGGATACGATTATACTCAACCGGGCGTTTACTACATCACCATTTGCACCGAAGCACGACAATGTATATTCGGCGAAATCATTGACTATAAAATGCAATTAAATCTTTTAGGTAATCTTGCCCAAACTTGTTGGCTAGACATTCCCAATCATTTTCCCCGCTTTCAATTAGATACATTTGTAATTATGCCCGATCATGTGCACGAACTTTTGGCGATCGTTGACAATACCCCCGTAAACACAAAACCAAAGCTTGTCTCTACCCGCGAACAATTTGGCAAACCCGTTCGCGGTTCAATTCCTACCGCAATCCGTTCCTATAAAAGTGCTGTTACCAAATTCATTCATAGGTTCTGCGAAACAACAGAAGTTCCTGTCTGGCAAGATGGTTTTTATGAATCAATTATCCGCGATGAAGAAACTTTGAATTGTAAAAGGCAATACATCACCAACAATCCTCAGCGTTGGGGCGAAAATCGTGATAAGTTAGAATATTAGAAAAATCATCCTAGTTTGTTAGATTTACGTTTTTAAAGAAATTCGGACACGGCAGAAATTAAGAAATTTGGAGACGGCAGTGCCGTGTCCCTACGGATGTGGGTGGTGATGTTGGATTTTTCGGGAAGAAATTCGGAGACGGCAGTGCCGTGTCCCTACGGATGTGGGTGGTGATTTTGTTGGATTTTGCGATCGATCGACATTTTGGGTAGGGACACGGCACTGCCGTCTCCTCTTCTACCATGTTGCCGCATCCCATCGGGCAATGGCTTACGCCCCGCTACGCTACGACTCTTTAACCCGTGGGGTGTCCCGCCCGCCCCAAAAAATAAATTCAAATGCCAAACACCACATCAATCAACCCTAAACTCATCCAATCCCAGCGACACAAAATACTGACTGTAAACCACACTATCCGGTGCCCAAAGCGGCCGCCAATAAACACTTTGAATCACCGCTTTCTCCCCATCACCATCAGCAGGCCACTGAAAACTGACGATCGCAATATTACTATATCCCACAATCTCAGCACCCTCTTGCAGCCAGCGATTGCGCCACAACAGTGAGATCATTTTCCACAATCTGTACATCAGAGATTTTCTCTGATTTTGCCGCTTAGCCGTTGACAAACCCTCAGTTATATGCTTCAAAAATACCCGAGCTTTTTGTCGTTTCATCCAATCAATCCGATAGCCCCAATCAGGCAAGGATTGTTTATTTCTCACAGCCGCGGCGATCGCCTTTTTTCTACCCATCCTCGAAATCTTTACCAATTCCAGCGGCTCATTCCATCCCAAACGTTCGTGCCTCCGCTCAGGAAGCAGCGACTTAATCTTAGTATGAATTAAATGCGTTTTCCATTCCTCATTAATCAAAGCACTAGCAGTCAACTGCGCCAACACAGAATATTGAAAACTTGACTTATCGCCCGCCACATTCAAACCCAAAACTCCCTCTTTGTCCTCCCCTGTAGAATAGGCATTTTGCCTGTTAATCTCTGTGGGAGAATCCCCAAAATGACCATCGCACCAATAACTCAGCCGCACAGCAGCAGCATAGTGAATATCCCCCGTCAACACAATCACCCTCCTGCGCTGCTTAAAAAACTCCGATAACAGCTTCGCAAAAGCCAACTCATGAAAATTCCAAGCATCCCCCGCATCACTATTAAACACCTTCCCCTTTTCCACATCCCGCTTTTGCACCGCATCAATAATCCACAAACCCACCAAATTTGTCGGTACAACAACCAGCGTCGCCTCGATCGCAAATTCCCCAGTTGCATTCAAAAATTCAGTCTCCTTCAAAGGCTGCTGAATTTGCTCCTCAAAACCTTTATGAGTCAAAAGCATCGGTGGATCGATCGCACTTTCCGTCGGATAGCCCCGCCAAGTCCGCGTATCCAGCACAATCACCTCATGCTTAAAACTTCTGATCGTAAAATGCCAATTCAAAACCTCCTCATCCCGATCCAAAATCAAAACATCTTCGTCTAATTTAAACTTCGGCAAACCAGTCTCAAGATCAATTCGCGGAATTCCCAAATACTTAGCAACATTTTTCCAAGCTAAATCATCACTACCAGCCGACTCAGACCATTTTTCGGCATTTGTTAATAACTTATTTCCCACTTTTCCAGCCTTAAACTGTGCAGGCGTATTTCCCCAAGCCTGAAACACAGCATAAGCCAGCAAAGCATTCTGCACCACGCGCCTGCCAAGTGGCTTACCCAAAACCCGATAACACCATTCTCGATTCAAATACCAGTCATCGCTAACATCGTGGTCGTCGCAAATGTTATAAGTAGGAATATTCGCGATCGCCCTTCTAACTCTCCATAAATTGCGAGCAAAACTTTCCAGTTCAAAAGCCTCTCGATCCCACACTTTAGCTTGCTTGACATTTTGACAAACATCCTTACCCTTCGGAAAACGATCGCACCAAAGCATCGGCGACCAAACTAACAAATACATCGCATAATATTCGCCTAGGCTAAACAAGTGACTTTTGGCATTGTCGGGTTTATTCACCAACATCGCCGTCAAGCCGCCAAAATCTCTAGCAATATCGCTGCGATTCCCAGGTTTTAGCTGAACAGGTTTTTTGTACAGATACTCAGCATCAGTCTGCTTGTGAATTTGCGACTCACTAGAATTTTCCCTGGTTTCGTGAATTATCTTTCCCTTGGTCAGATTTTCAGGTATACTGGTACACAAATTCTTATTAATTTGGGCATCCATCAGGGGCAAATTCTCTTCCCAGCCCAAGAGTGTATCGCCAGCATCTGTCAAAGCCCACAGCATCGGATCGGCTACGTCATCGCCGTAAATTTGGTCGCCCGTTAGAAATAATTGGTGGGGCCGGAAATTTGCCATACCTGCAAACTGTTCGATCGAACTATCCAAGATTGGAAGTGCATCTCGTCCGCCTCCGTGGGGCTTGCGACAAGAACCGTGAACAATCCGCAAATAGTTTAAATCGTTCGGAGGTAGCGCAAAAGTCGGCAACTGGTGATCGAAATAGCTAATTGTCTGTGCCCCCAAAGGCGACACATCAGGGGCCGCCGGCCACAAGCCAGAAATGAGATTGTCTCTCTCATTTTTCAGTCCAGAAACTCCCGATTCGGCAAACTCGATATCATAAGCATATATCTGCCCAGATGTCAAGCAATTACTGTCGAAAGGCGTTGCAGTCACCGCTACTACGTGCAAATATTTGCCTAGTTGCACGGTATAACTCTCACCCTGGAGTAAAGCCCGATCGACAATAGAGCCAGTTCCGCCCTCAGTCGAGTAAACCTTGAGTTCAACTTGGCGCGGTGCTTTCAGGGCTAGCCAAACTGTTACAGCCCGACTTTCAGTCCGGCGTAAAATCGGGCCAGCCAGAATCAGTGGCAAATGATGAATTCGATGACTTAAGGGTGTCCACGACATAGGATTTAAAAATTAAAAATTAAATAAGGGTGTTCTATTAATTAGATTTTAGGCGATCGAGCATTCGTCGCCCCCTTAACCAATGCTAAGTCTGCCAACTCCTGTACGCCGAATTGTAACAATTCATTAAGTAAAATTAATAATCATGCTACAAGAAGAACAATTACATCATTTTCTAAATTCAGTCCCCCAGGTAGCAATTAAACTCTCAGAACCCGCCCTAGAAGTCAACAGCCCGCAGATATACTCGTCACCTTTAGATCGGGCGATCGACCGCCATCCCCTCACAGTGGCTCCAGAAACCCCGATCGCCGAAGTGTTGGCTCTCATGAACCCGATGCGTGTCTCCTGTCAGCTTTGCACCGAAAAACAAAACCCTGTTGTCAGCCCGGTTAAGCGCAGTTGCGTCTTAGTCGTGGAAAACTCACGCCCGATCGGCATTTTTACAGAACGAGATATCGTCAAGCTAACTACCGTTGTAAATTGTACGGTAGGACTGACAATTGCTGACGTAATGACTCGATCGCCCATCACCCTCAAACAATCCGAGTCTCAAGATATTTTCACAGCCATGTTCACCTTGCGCCAGCACTCCATCAAGCATTTGCCCGTAGTTGACGAAGACTCGCGACTTGTCGGTATCATCACCCGCGAAGCCATCGGCGAAGCCCTGCAACCAGTTAACTTGCTCACCAATTTGCGCTGTGTGGCAGATGTGATGGCGAAGGAAGTCATTTCTGCCCCAAAAACCTCCTCAGCCCTCAATTTAGCCCAGCTTATGGTCAAGCATCGAGTTAGTTGCGTTGTCATTGTCGAGGAGCAAATTCAGCATCCACAGCGCGCTCTTGTACCAAAAGAAAATTACCTTCTTCCGATCGGCATCGTCACCGAGCGCGACATCGTACAGTTTCACGCCCTCGAATTAAACCTCTCCCAAATATCGGCGACTGAGGCGATGAGTGCGCCTTTATTTTGCATATCTCCCACCGATTCCCTCTTCCGCGCCTACCAGGAAATGCAGCGCCACAGCGTCCGCCGTTTGGTAGTAGTTGGCCCGGGAGGAGAACTTTTGGGCGTTGTTTCTGAGACAAATTTGCCACAAGTTTTCAACCAATCTGAAATGTACGGGACGATCGAGCTTTTGCAGCAAGCAGTAGACGATAGAGCCGCCCAATTGCAGCAAACCAACCAACTTTTACAGCAAGAAATTTTCGAGCGCCAGCGCGCCCAAGAAGCCCTGCACCAAGCTCACGACGACTTAAAAAAACAAGTAGAACAACGTACCGCTCAACTTTTAGCATCAAATGAATTGTTGAGACGCGATATTCTCAAGCGTCAGCGAGTCGAAGAAGTGTTGCGGCTAAAGCAAAATTGCTTGAGAAATCAAGCACAGAAATTAGAAGAAACTGTGCGGAAGTTGCAGCAAACTCAAATTCAACTTGTGCAAACCGAAAAAATGTCTTCTTTGGGACAAATGATTGCCGGCATTGCTCACGAAATTAACAATCCGGTTAATTTTATCTACGGCAATCTGTCCCACGCCAGCCACTACGTCACAGAATTGAGCCGACTCTTGGAACTTTACCAGCAGCACTATCCTGAGCCAGTCTCAGAAATTCGAGAAGCAGCCGCAGAGATGGAAGTCGATTTTTTGGTGGAAGACTTATCTAAGATGCTGTCTTCCATGCAAGTAGGAACCGATCGCATCCGCCAAATAGTTTTGTCGATGCGCAATTTTTCGCGATCGGATCAATC
>CASBQF010000126.1 GCA_949127775.1 Oscillatoriales cyanobacterium PMM_0080 | reverse complement strand
GCTACGATATCCTTTACATTGCTGACAGTAGTTGCCAACTTATTATCAGCATTGCTAGCGATGTCTGGCATCGTTTTCTACGTCCTAATTTACACTCACTGGCTGAAGCGCCACAGCGTCCAAAACATCGTGATCGGCGGTGCAGCAGGCGCGATTCCGCCGCTAGTTGGCTGGGCGGCGGTGACGGGAGATTTGAGTTGGGGTGCGTGGATGTTGTTTGGGATTATCTTCCTATGGACACCGCCGCATTTTTGGGCATTAGCAATGATGATTCGCGACGAATACGAGGGAGTAGGCGTACCGATGTTGCCAGTAATTGAAGGCGACGAAGAGACAGCCCGCCAAATTTGGATTTACACGTTATTGATGCTTCCAGCCACTTTGCTGCTAGTGTATCCGCTGAATTTAGCCGGCCCAGTGTATGCCGGTACTGCGATTTTCCTGGGTGCTATTTTTGCCCAAAAAGCTTGGTTGCTGTTGCAGACTCCAGAGGATAAGAAGGTGGCGCGATCGCTCTTCAAATACTCTATTCTGTATCTGATGCTATTGTGCGCTGGAATAGTCGTTGATAGTTTGCCTGTAACTCATAACTTTACTACTGCTGTTGTCCAAAATGTGCACGGTTTAATTAGTGCGGTTGTGATGTAGTCTGCTTTTAGAGCCCCGGCTTCTTGAAGAAGTCGGGTATCAGGGTATTATTGTCATATCTATAAATTTGATAGAGGTAATCGCCATTGAAAAACTCGGAAAATGAAATCTCACAACCTATTGAACCTAGCGAGGAAAAAGTCGCCCTCATTGACGAACTCAGGCAAGCCAGAATTAAACATAATCCTGAAGCAATACTTCGGATAGCCAAGCTAATTGATGGTACAATAATATTTTTGGAAATAGGAAACTCTGCCTCTGGCCTCCAACATATTGTGAACAATCACAGACGAGATTTTGCAGCAAGAGACATATCTGAAGCAGAAATCCCAGATGCAGTGATGGAGGCTGTGATATGCGGTGAAATTTTAGGTTATCAATCTCCAACTCGACCAATTTATCAAGTCACTTTTAAGGGTAAAACTCAGCTCATCGCAGTGACAGTCGGTAGCAACGGTTATCTAGTTTGTGCTAATCCCGCTTCCCTTTAACAAATTAAGATGAATTAACATGAAAGAAATCATTAAACTAAATGCTGACTATGGCAGCCATCCGTTGTGGTGGGCTTCTCCTGGGAGAATTGGCAATATCGAACCAACGACATTACCTTTAAGTCAAAAAACTCTGAGGCGCTTGCTGGCTTGGATCACAATTTACGAAGCAACTCTCAATTGGAACGATCCAGCTTCATCAGGGTTCGCTAGTGAGGAAGCTCAAGAGGCTTTTGAGCAAGAAGGAATTAGTATATGGCATCAGCTACGTCAGGAACTAGCGCCAGACTATGAAGTGATTTATTTTAGTAAAAAGCTGCAAAAGGAAGTTGCCGAACCAAGTCAGTTGATGACTGCTACTAAATCATAATCAGAGTGCTTGATTCAGAAATATACTAAGTGTAAAATTAAAAGTGAAGGAAAGTTTTGATGGCTGAGAATACCGTGAAATTAGACATCTCTTTTCAATCACTGCTGGAAGCTATTTCGTCACTGGGAATTGCTGAAAAATACAAAATTTGGGAACTTTTGAAATCTGAATTATTCCCGAATGAGGATGATTCTCCAGAAGACATTGCCGAAATTGAAGCGGCCCGTGCTGATTACAAAGCTGGAGATTACACAACTTTCGATCGATACATGGCCGGGCGGGCAAATAAATCGACATGACTTATACTATCATTACCCCTAAAGTTGTACAAAAGCAGCTAGATGCCCTGCCCAATCATGTCTACGAGCGTATCGTTGTTCCTTTCAGCGTTAGTGGCTCGAAAATCGCTACAATTAAGCTATCAAATTCCCCTGCAATACTATGATTGCCATCCCCTCTGGATTTAGCCCCGAAGAGTACCTTTCCCTGGAACATGAGAATACTATCCGACATGAATATCGGCGCGGTTTAGTCTACGCAATGGCAGGTGGTAGCGACGATCATAGCCGTCTCGCGATCAATCTTTTAACGGTGATTAATTTTCACCTGCGTGATGGGGACTGTCAGTTTTTTTCCGGTGACGTAAAGGTGAATTATGCGGATGCGTTTTTCTATTATCCCGATGCCTTTGTGACGTGCGATCCGCGCGATCGGAGCGATCGCTATGTGAAGCGCTATCCTAAGTTGATTGCTGAGGTGTTGTCTCCTTCGACTAAAAAATTTGATCGCACTGATAAGTTTGAGGATTATCGACAGTTGGAATCCTTGGAAGAGTATGTTTTAATCTCGCAGGATGAGATGCGAGTTGAGTGTCGCCGTCGGGTGCAAGATGGGGCTGGGGAAGGGTGGGAAACGGTGGTTTATGGTGCGGGCGATTTAGTGATGTTGCAGAGTATTGAGCTGGAAATGGCGATCGAGGAATTATATCGCGGCGTGAGTTTCGGGCGCTAAATGAAGTAAGCTAGAGACAAAGGTTTCAAAATAGATGAAAACTCGATATAGGCAAACTGGCTATGAACTGGAAGGCCCACATTCACTCAAATCCTAAAATTCTGCTTGGCAAGCCTGTAATTAAGGGAACACGAATATCCGTGGAGTTCGTTCTAGGGCTATTTTCAGAAGGTTGGACGCAGCAACAAGTTATCGAAAATTACCCAACGCTTAATGCTGAATCTCTACAAGCTGTGTTTGCTTTCGCGGCGGAGAATCCTAATGAATGTTAAATACGATGCAGAAGCAGACATTCTGATTTTTATCTTACGTGATGCGTTTCCAGCCAATGCTATCTCTGAACCTGGAGGCGTGATTGTCAGTTATGACGAAAGTGACGAACCAGTTAGCATCGAATTTCTCAATGCCTCCAAACGTCAACTGTTTAATCCTCAAGAACTCATACTAACGATCGCAACTTAGTTGATGCGCTTTAGCGAGGTGGCACGGTAATATCGTCAGCTTAATAAGTGAGGATACTATGATGGCTTTACACGAGTATGATGTTGTTGTCTTAATCGTAGAAGTTCAGGCAATTCATAAAGACACCTCTGGGCAAATTTTGCTCCGGCCCGGACAAGTTGGCACTATTCTGATGAGCTTTGACGATCGGGCTTATCTAGTAGATTTTGCCGATGCTCAAGGTAATACCTATGCAATGGAAACCGTTCCTTCAGAAAAACTCATGCAACTCGTTTATGAGCCACTTCCTGTTTACGCCTAACCTACAAATAATACTTTACAGAGTATTGAGGTTGAAGTGGCGATCGCAGAATTAGATCGCGGTGTGAGTTTTGGGCGATAAATGAAGTAAGCTAGAGACAAAGGTTGCAAACAATTTTAATCAATGCCAGCATCCGTTGCTTATCTGTTTGACAGAATCACAGTGAACCCAAGATTAATGTGGCGATCGTCCCTGCATCCGGGGAATGCGGATTCGAGTCATCGATATCCTAGAGTTGCTGGCTGCGGGTTTAAGTGTTGAGCAAATTATCGAAGAATTGCCAGACTTGGAACTTGATGATATTAAAGCTGCGCTTCTGTATGCAGTCCGCAAGCTCGATCGTCCTGTTTTGGCCGCATGACAATTCTACGGCGATGGAGTGTCAAACTCTGTATAATAGTAGTGTTGCTCTATATGAGAATTTATGCTTAACCTAGATTACGCAAGTCTTGTTCAGATTGCTCAGCCCTACAAAGTTCCAGGGCGTGAAGAAGCAAGTGCCTTTTTAAGTTGGTTTTTAGTAAACATATATAGATTGGATATTATTGAAGTCCAAGACATTGTTTGTGATGGGCGCGGGGATAAGGGAATTGATGGAATTTATGTCAATGAAAGTGAAGAGTGTATAGACATTTTTCAATCTAAGACTGTACAGAATCCCAGTAAAACCTTGGGAGACACTCAGCTTAAAGAATTTGTAGGAAGCCTAGAGCAACTAGAAACGCTTGAAGGCGTGCAGTCAATGATTTCAACAACGGGTAACTCACAGCTTAAGAATTTATTGATTGAGTACAAAGATCTTCTTACATCCTCGAAATATACGATTCGAGGAATTTTCGTTACGAATGCTGTAAAAGATTCTAATGCCGATAGTTTTCTAGAAGCTACTTCTCAGACAACTCAGCTCAAGGTGTGGGATAAGCCTCTTATTATTCAAATGTATGTACCTAGCGAGAAGGCAATACCAGCAACATCAGAAATTGCCTTTGACGTTTTTGGATATGACTATATTGAATATAATGTTGGCAATACTGCAAAAGTTGTAATTGCTCCACTATCAGCAGTTGACTTAGTTCGGATGGAAGGTATTGAAAACCAACAGCTTTTTGATTTGAACTTAAGAAAAGATCTGGAGAAAACGAAAGTTAATAAGGATATTGGAAAGAGCGTAAATAATGCTTCTGAGCATAGTAATTTCCTGCTTTACCATAACGGAATAACCATCATTTGTGACAGATTAGATACCTCAGATGAAGAAAAAGTAAAAATAAAAATTCAAGGATATTCCGTAGTAAATGGTTGTCAAACAGTATCAAGTCTTTATAGAAATAAAGCTAAAGTTACTCAAGATCTAAGAATACTAACTCGAATTATTCAAGTAAACTCCAATAAATCAGATCTCATTTCAAGAATTACTTACAACAGTAATAATCAGAATGGAATTAAAGCTAGAGATTTCAGATCTAACACACCAACTCAGGTTAGACTTCAAGAAGAAATTAATCAATATTATCCAGATTATTTATATGAGATCAAGCGTGGAGATGATCCTGAACAGCGAATAGTAATTGAAAATACGCTTGCTGGACAAATTTTACTTGCCTTTGATTTAAAGCGACCGTGGGCTGTTCAAAGATATAGCAAGATATTTGATGATTTACATCAAGAGATATTTGCTCGTCCAGAAGTTAGTGGTGGAAGGATTGTCGTTTTATTTGATCTGTATAAAGAAATAGAGAAAGATTTACCAAAGATTGAACCTTCATTATTTCGCGGTTATCAGATTACTAAGTTCTTCTTACTTTATCTTCTTGCAGAGGTTTTATCGGATGATGATGTTGGTAAAGCTTTCTACAAAAAACCAGAAGATTTTTATAAAGACACTGTTCAGAAAGAGAATCTTCTCAAATGTATTCATATAATCTTAGGTGATTTAATCATTGATTTGAATGGTGAATTTAAGGAGGCAGGTGGAGAAAATTTTGACTTCAAAGCAACATATAAGGCTCCGAATTTGTTGCGTATCTTAACGAATAAAGTAATTGCATCTCATAAAAAGCTTATTGCTCGTGGACGGGTAGAATCATTCTCACAGTTGTGGGATACATTGGAGAGTCAAGCGTAACAAGTATGTGACTAACCATTACACACTGTGTTTCTGATTAAAGCAGCTCTAATTGCCCGTGCTGCGGAAATTGAATATCCGATCGCACTTTCGATCGCCATTTCGGCCAATTTTCTCGACACAGAAGCATTAGGTTTCGTAGATTGCAAACCAGGACGCTGGCAGTAAAACCGAGAAGAGGTGTCAAAGTTTACGATATACTTCGTTAACGCACCCTACAAGAGCAGCGATCTATCTCTCTACCTCACGTTAAGCTAAAAACAGACAACAGAGAGTCAACCTACGAAAAAGGTTAATATCAATGGTTGCGATCGCCCAAAAAACCCTTTCCTTCGAGGAATTTCTCAACTGGGATGACGACTCCGGTAGGTCATTCGAGCTAGTCAATGGAGTTGCCATGCCCCT
>CASBQF010000125.1 GCA_949127775.1 Oscillatoriales cyanobacterium PMM_0080 | reverse complement strand
TCGGAATTATTAGTAGCCAAATTAGGAGACGGCAGTGCCGTGTCCCTACAATTAATCACGGTAGGGACACGGCACTGCCGTCTCCTCTATATCATTCCGGTGTAACCGGAAACGATATGAAACCCAAGATCAACTGAATTGACCGTTAGCATTCAATGCAAGCTATTAAAAAATTCTCGAACCGCTGCGGGCTGATTATCTGGCTGAACGAAGCTAGCCAGTAAAGCAAAATCGAGTTCGGGGAAAAATTCGCTCCGATCGCATTGTTGATACGTGCCATTCTGCGATCGATAAAGCGAGAATTGCCCATTTTGCCAAAACCAAACTTCAGGCACATTTAAACCTAAATAAACCTGTAATTTATCGATGCCACCGCTAGTCACAATAACTTCGATCGCAAAATCTGGAATATCCTTTAATTCTCCCACACAATAGCACTCATCGGGTTCTAATCCCCTGGCTTCTGCTTCGTTGCGATAGGTGGTAGAACCGCAACCATGTAGATCCAAATCTTTAGCAAAAGCATAGGTTTCCAAAAGGCGACCGATGGTTGTTTTTTCGCGTTCGTGTCTGGGAGATAGGGTCATAACTTCAAGCAGTCCTTGGCAATAGGTGAGGCGCAGTCCGGGTACCTCTTCGAGAACAGAATCAAGGGTAAGATATTCCTGCCAACTCATGCCTCGTAGAATCAGGCGTTGTTCCGTTTCAGTATCGAGTTTTTCGAGAAGATTTGTGTTCATAGTTGAGCGGCGTTCTATGTTGATCATATTATAGACTAAATTGATTTAATCGGAATGATTTAACCGCAGAGGACGCAGAGAACACAGAGTCAGAAAAGAGAGAGATGAATAATTCCGCTGCTAAGGTATTTGATATTAAATGCTAAGACTTTACGGTTGAGAAAATTAGAGGTACAAAATTATGACATTTATAGTTACAGAGAAACATCATAATTTACAAAAGTCGATCGCCATTATTTGTAGTGCGATCGCCCTAGCATTATGTGGAAGTGGATTATCTGCTTATGGCGCCGAAACGCGATCGGGAAACAGTAGACGAACATTTGCGGATTGGTGTCGCGAAAAAGCTGCTTTGAGTCCTGAAGCTAAACATACTGTTGAGGTGCTGTTGGAGAAAGTTGAGACTACTGAGTGCGATGCGGCCGATAGGAAACTTTCCAGTCTCACGGAACTCAACCTCTTTGGGAATGAAATCACCGACATCAAACCGCTAGAATCTTTGACCAACCTGACTCGGCTCTGGCTCATTGGGAATGAAATCACCGACATCAAACCGCTAGCATCTTTGACCAACCTGACTCGGCTCAACCTCTTTGAGAATCTCCTCAGCGACATCAAACCGCTAGCATCCTTGACAAACCTGACCGATCTCTCCCTCAGTGGTAATCTCCTCAGCAACCTCAAACCGCTAGAATCCTTGACTAACCTGACTAAGCTCAGCCTCACCGAGATTCAAATCAGCAACCTCAAACCGCTAGAATCCTTGACTAACCTGACTGAGCTCAACCTCAGCGGAAATCAAATCAGCGACCTCAAACTGCTAGCATCTTTGACTAACCTGACTAAGCTCAGCCTCAACCACAATCAAATCAGCGACCTCAAACTGCTAGAATCGTTGACTCACCTGACTGAACTCAAGCTCGAACACAATCAAATCAGCGACCTCAAACCGCTAGCATCCTTGACTAAACTGACTTATCTCGACCTCCGCGAAAATCAAATCAGCGACCTCAAACCGCTAGCATCCTTGACTAAACTGACTTATCTCTTGCTCGACTTCAATAAAATTAACGACATCAAACCGCTAGAATCCTTGAATGAACTGACTGATCTCTCCCTCAGAATCAATCAAATCAGCGACCTCAAACCGCTAGAATCTTTGACTGACCTGACTCGGCTCTACCTCAGCGGAAATCCGATCGCTCCCAAAACTTGCCCGATCAAGCCAGAGTCTATCTGTAATTGGGAACTCTGAAATTAAATGCTAAAACTTTACAGTTGCTCTAAAACAGAGAAACCCGGCTTCTTGAAGAAACCGGGTTTCTGAACACCCGGTACTATTAATTAGGTGAAAGGCGGTAGGGTGCGTCAGTGGGAAAATCCGAGTTTGTCGTGTTAACCACAAGCCTGACGCACCCTACCAGAATACAAGTTAATGGTAGTAGGGTGCGTCAGTAAGAAAATCCGAATTTGTCGTCGTGTTAACCACAAGCCTGACGCACCATACAGGTGAATAGTGAATTAGTTAGGCGGGTCAAAACGGTTGACAGATAAAGCAACACCGATCATCGGTAGGGCGACGCCGAAACAAATCAGCCACTGATCGAGGTTCATCGGAGCCGTCCCGAATATGCTATTGATAAACGGAGAATTAGCAAAGACAACCTGCAACAGCATCGCGATCGCAATTCCCACACCCAGGGCTGGAGCACCGCTAACTTCTTCCTTAGAACCGCTAAATTTAGCCATCAAAGAAGGTAGCAACTGACTGAGACTTAACAGGTAAAAAATTCTCGCCATTACCAAAGCTTGAATTGCCATTGTCCGGGCTAGGGGCAAAGTTCCCCACGGAGATTGGCGCACCCATTCAAACATTCCGAAAATAATCGTCCAGTTATACAGAGAAATAGCCAAGATCCGTTTGATCCGACTTTCAGTCAGGAAAGGTTCGTTAACCGGGCGTGGCTGCTGTTGCATCACTCCGGGAGACTTGGGCTCGAAAGCGAGCGGCACAGTCATGGTGATTGAGTTGAGCATATTCAGCCAGAGGATTTGCAGCGACAAAATCGGCAATTCTCTACCCAGCAGGGTGCTGAGCAAAATTGTCATCGATTCTCCGCCGTTGACTGGGAGAATGAAGCTGATGGATTTAAGCAGGTTTTTGTAGACCGATCGACCTTCTTCCACCGCAGCTTCGATCGACGCAAAGTTATCATCGGTCAAAATCATGTCGGCGGCTTCCTTAGAAACCTCCGTACCGCTACCCATCGCAATCCCGATATCAGCTTGTTTCAGGGCGGGCGCATCGTTAACGCCGTCTCCCGTCATCGCCACAATTTCGCCTTTAAGTTGCAAAGCTTCTACGAGGCGGAGTTTTTGTTCTGGGGCGACGCGGGCAAAAACTGAGCCGGCTTCTACGGCTTCGGCGAGTTCGTTTTTGTCCATTTCGGCGAGTTGGGCGCCGGTGTATGCTACAAGTTCTCTATGGTGCTTGGTTTTGCGGAATCCCATGCGACGGGCGATCGC
>CASBQF010000124.1 GCA_949127775.1 Oscillatoriales cyanobacterium PMM_0080 | reverse complement strand
GAATGAAAATTAAATAACTTCCACAAATTTGTGGGATGGGCGTCCCGCCCGTCTTGAACAGGCAGGATGCCTGTTCCACAATAAGAATGAAAATTGTAAGTTATTTAATTTGCGATCCTTAGATGCGGAACAGCTTATCATGTCTTCCTTCCTTCTTCCTTCTTCCTTCTAATTAAAAATCATGTACTCAGACTCAGTTAAAACAGAATATTCTCGCCTCGCAAAGGGATATGATAGTCGTTGGTCATTTTATGTCAATGCTACAATCGGGGAAACACTCAACCGTCTGGAAATTAAGCAAGGAGAACGTATTTTAGACCTTGGTTGTGGAACCGGGGTTTTAATCCAGCGTCTGTTGGATGTGGCCCCAAAATCAGAGGTTATCGGCATAGACTTCTGTGCTGAAATGCTCGCAATTGCCAAACAGAAGCTACCTGAATCTGTGGAGTTAAAACTAGGTAGTGCTGACAACCTGCCATTTTCCAGCAACTATTTTGATATAGTAGTTTCAACAAGTGCATTTCATTTTTTTCGAGATCCATCCCAAGCACTCCAAGAAGCAAAACGGGTTCTCAAACCCAATGGTCGTCTAGTGATTACAGATTGGTGTTATGATTATCTAACTTGTAAGGTTTGTGACTTTTTCCTGCGATGTTTTAACCGCGCTCATTTCCGTACTTATGGAGTCGCTGAATGTCAAGCGATGATGCAAAGTGAGGGATTGCAAGAAATTGCGATCGAACGATACAAAATCGATTGGTTTTGGGGAATGATGACAGCAACAGCAGTCAAGTAAGCAGTGCATAACACAGCCAATCCCTTGATCGGTCAAAGCAAACTCCTCTATATTATGAGATTGAGCAGGTACCCAAAAACTTATCGGCTCTAAATCTGTAATATAAACGGCTATTTAAGAGAAAAAATCTCTAAAAATTCTATTTTGTGGCACTATTGAGTAAGTTACGATAGTAGGCTCGATCGAACCCATAAATTAGTGGAAGACTATGTTAGTCCAAGTAACCATAGAAAACTTCCTATCCTTCAAGGAAGAAACAACATTGAGTATGGTAGGTGTTAGCAGCGATCGACATCATGCAGACCACCTAGCTGTAGATATGGCAGGTAAGGGGCGCTCTCTCTTGCCCATCTCTGCTATCTATGGTGCAAACGCGGCAGGCAAATCTAATCTAATTAAAGCGATTGATTTTGCAAAAAATTTGATTGTGGAAGGAACTAGAAGCAGTCAGGCTATTCTAGTTGCTCCGTTTAAATTAGATAACAGCACTGATAAACCCAGCAAATTTGAATTTATTTTTACCCATAAAGGTAATCTTTATTCCTATGGATTTAAGTTAAATAATACTCAAATTATTGAAGAGTGGCTTTACATAACACCTGCTGGAAAAAAACGGGAAGTATCATTATTTGAGCGAAGCACTTCTGAAAATAAAGAAACGAAAGTAGAATATGGAGCCACCCTCAAAGGTAGGAGCAAAATACAAGAACAGTTTCTAGATTTTATTGCACGGGGAACTCGTCCCAACCAACTTTTTTTGACAGAAGCTGTAGAGCGCAATGTTGAGAATGTAAAGCCTGTAGTTGATTGGTTCAAAGATGTTCTAGTTATTATACCAGCAGAATCTCACTTTGCGAATCTAGAATTTATAATATTGCAAAACGAAGAATTTACTAATTTCTTAAGTGATTTTTTGAAATTTGCAGGTACAGGTATTGATTCTCTAGCAAAAGAACAAGTTGATTTGAATTTCGATCGTCACTTTCCAGATATGCCCGATACGATAAAAGAGAAGATACTTCAGAGATTTGCTGAAGCTCCTCATAATTCTGCCGGTACGATCGAGAGTGATACAGGTCAAAGATATCTCCTCACAAAGGGAATACAAGGTAAGTTAAGTTTGATCCAACTCAGAACTCAACACCTTCATTCTAAAGGTCATCTTGTAGATTTTTCAATGGAAGAAGAATCTGAGGGAACCCAGCGTTTGATCAACCTAATTCCCGCACTATTTATTTTACAAGAAAATACGGAAATAGTCATTTTGCTAGATGAACTAGACCGTCGCCTGCATCCTCTTTTATCGCGCAAATTTATAGAAGTAGCTTTGAGTTGCAGAAAACTCAACAGCCAGAGCCAACTAATATTTACAACTCACGATACTAATCTTCTTGATTTAGAGATGATGCGGAGAGATGAAATTTGGTTTGTTGAAAAAAATCAGCAAGGTGCATCCCATCTTTTTTCACTAGCAGAATTTAAAATTAGACCTGATGTCCAAATAGAAAAAGGCTATTTAAATGGTCGATTTGGAGCTATTCCATTTTTTGGTGATATCCGCAATTTAGGATGGCTCGATTGTGAAACAGAGTCATCCGATCGACATAATAGCAAAAATGAAAAAACGCAATCGAACTAAACTACTCAATCGCCAGTATAACAACCGAGATGCAAGGCTTTTTGTGATTGCGACTGAAGGTAGGGAAACAGAAAAGCAATATTTCGCTATGTTTCATGACTCTCGGATCAAGATAGAAATATTGGCAACAGGGGAAGATAATAAATCTGCCCCTCAGTATGTGTTGGAACGATTAAATGAATTTATACAGAAATACGATATGAATGCAGATGATACTCTATGGCTAATGTTTGATGTGGATAGGTGGGGTGAAAAAAACATTAGTACAATCTGTCGTGAAGGAAAACAGAAAAATTATCGACTAAGTATTAGTAATCCTTGTTTTGAGGTTTGGTTGTATTTACATTTTGATGATTTGGAGCCTAGCGATAAAACCTCTAAAGATTTTGAAGCAAGATTGCGGACTAAGTTGGGCAGCTACAATAAAAGCAATCTCGATCTAGATTTGTTTAAGGATTGTATTGAGGAAGCGGTTAAACGTGCTAAAAATTTACATCCGAATCCTCAACAGAATTGGCCTCCGACAGCCGGTTCGCACGTTTATAGGGTTGTCCAGATGCTTCTCAAAGCGGTTGAAAAGTCCTGATATAAATTATTTATTTCACTGAAAAATGGCATTTCAACTCCTGCTCAACCGATCCGTTCCGCCAATTCCATCCATTTTTCAGTCGCGCGCTCAATCTCTTGATTCAATTTACCCAAACGTTCAGATAACTTTTTCACCTCACCAAACCCACTCGGAGAATTGACAGACAAAATCTGCTCAATCTCTGCTTTTTCAGCTTCCAATTGCGGAATTTTAACTTCTAATTGATCGTACTCGCGCTTTTCATTAAACGAAAGCTTATTCGGTTTTGGAGGTTGAGCTTCGAGTTTGGGATTGTTAGGTTGAGTAGCTTCTGTTAGCTTACCTTTATTCTTTTGTGCTTTAAGTTCCTTCGCTTCTTCGGCTTTTTTGTGATCTAAATACACGGAATAATTGCCGGGATACAAGCGCAGATTTCCACCCGGTTCTAAGGAGAATACCATATCAATTGTACGATCGAGAAAATACCGATCGTGCGAAACGACAATTACGCAGCCGTTGAAGTCTTCCAGATAATCTTCCAACACCGCCAAAGTCTGGACATCCAAGTCGTTTGTCGGTTCATCCAGAATCAGCAAATTCGGCGCACTCATCAACACTTTCAACAGAAACAATCGGCGCTTTTCCCCGCCCGAAAGCTTGCTAATCGGTGCATACTGTTGAATCGGCGGAAACAGAAACTTCTCCAACATTTGAGAAGCCGTAATGATTTCCCCATCCGATGTTTTGACCAATTCCGCAACACTTTTGAGGTATTCAATGACTCGTTGGTCTTCGTTTGGTGTCAAATCCTCCGAATGCTGGTCAAAATAACCGATATGAATCGTTGTCCCGATTTCTACAGTCCCCGAATCCGGCTGAATTCGTCCGGTGATGATATCCATCAGCGTCGATTTTCCCGCACCATTGCAGCCAATAATCCCAATCCGGTCTTCGGGAGTGAAATTGTAGGTAAAATCTTTGATTAAAGTGCGATCGTCATAAGCTTTACGGATATTCAGTAACTCAACAACTTTCTTACCAATTCGGCGGCCGGCTGTAGCAATCTCGACTTTGCCATTGGCGGTTTTGAACTCCTCTGCGCGCATATCTTTAATGCGATCGATTCGAGCTTTTTGCTTGGTACTGCGTGCTTTAGGCCCTTTTTTGAGCCATTCCAACTCGCGCCGCAATACTCCCGAAAATTTGCGCTGAGTGCTGGCGGCGGATTCTTCGGCTAGGGCTTTTTTCTCCAAGTAGTAGGCGTAATTGCCACTATAATTGTAAAGGTCGCCCCGATCGATCTCTAGGATGCGATTGGTAACGCGATCGAGAAAATAGCGATCGTGCGTAATCAGCAACAAAGCACCGCGATAGCCATTCAAATAATTCTGCAACCACTCGACAGACAGCGCATCCAAGTGGTTTGTCGGTTCATCCATCAACAACACATCAGGTTCGGACAACAGCGCCGTTGCTAAGGCAATTCGCTTACGATAGCCGCCGGACAAATCGCCAATTTTGGCATCGAAATCCTCAATTCCCAACTTAGTCAAAATCAATTTTGCCTTAGTTTCCAAATCCCACGCATCCACCTCATCAATGCGTTCAGACACCGCAGACAGACGCGCCAGCAACTTATCAGTATCGCCTTTACCGTGGGACAAATGGTCAGAAATTTCCTCGTATTCGCGCACCAAAGCCATTTGTTCGCCACTGTCGGCAAATACTTGCTCTAAGACAGTGTGACTTTCGTCCAAATCGGGCTGTTGCGGGAGATAGACAATTGTAGCGCCTGGATTGACCCAGCGATCGCCCGCGTCGATCGACTCCAAGCCCGCAATCATCTTCAGCAGCGTTGATTTGCCGGAACCGTTGGTGCCGATGAGTCCGACTTTATCGCCTTCATCGAGGCTGAAGCTGGCATCTGTCAAGAGTTCCTTGATGCCGAAGTCTTTTTTGATCGATCGCAGAGTAAAAATAGTCATGAGTATAGAAAGTCATTTACCTAACTTAGTGTAGCGCTGATGGTGATTTAAGCTTATTTATGCTCGTGGCGATGATTTCTGTGCTGATTGCTGCTGGCGAAACTGCTGCGGGCGAGGGAGTTTGGGGCGGCGAGTAGAATTTGGGCTGTTGTCGGGTGCACGGGATGAGGGTGAATCGTGTCGATCGATTGGGGTGTTGTGATGGGCGATCGAATTTTCAAAAGACTGAGGTAATTTTACAGGAGAGCAGTTGGGCGATCTGTTTGTGTCGCAAGGGCGATCGGTATGAGGATACTTGTCCTCCAGCACCAAGTGCAGATACACGAAACATAATTTCAATTGTTAAGCGGTATTTGAGAAGTTATCTATGGATCTTGCGTCTCTGTAAGATTTTGATTGTCAGCTTCTTTTTTTCTTAGCTCGTTGAACTTGCTGAGAAGCTTCTGATAGAGGTAGTCCTCTTTGCCTCTAACACTACCTACAAACTCGATTTTCCCACGTAGAGAGTCTAGGAAACGTGCTACTTCCTTCTTGGGTAAAGTTACTTTCTTAGCATATTTAGATTCATAAGTTTCTGTAGCTGCCTGTAGTCCATACTTTTCCAAGGCATGAAGAGCACCCTCAATATTACGGACGTATTTACGACTTACATTAACAGTTTGATTGACTATTAGACCTGTAACTTCCTGCCTTTGTGTTTGGTTGTAAGATAGCCTCACTTTTGCCTCGTTAATTCTAAACCCATTAATCTCTATAATCGCTCGCAATTCATCTCCTAAAATAACCCGAGAAGAACCTTTTTCATAAGATGAAACTAATGAAACTGGTAGCTGAGTTCTATTGCTAGATAAAGTAATGTCATCAGCATAACGTGTATAAAATAACCCATGCTCTCTGGAAAATCTTTGTAATTCGCTATCCATTTTTGCACAAATAAGATTTGAGACTATTGGTGAAGTTGGTGCTCCTTGTGGTAGTCGATTATCGAAACAGCATATCTGAGCTAAGATAGTCGCGACTTTCTCGTCTAGTTCATACGGTTTTCCCATGAACAATCCCCTAACTCGACCAAAGTTAATAGAGCCAAAGAAATCCTTAATATCCAGGTTGAGAATGAACTTTTTTCGGACGTGAGCTTTAGCGTTAGTAATAATGCTACGGGAAGTCGCAAATCCGTGAACAGAAGGTCTTGGTCGATAGACAGCATATAAAACTTGGCTGAGCTTTCTTTGAACTATTCCTAACGAACCATTAGGGGAATGAATAGTTCTATAACCTCTGGATTTCTTGGGAACCTGAAATTTTGTGTACCGAGAATCGTGAGGAGTTCGGTAAATATAGTATATAAGATATTGATAGGGAACTTGCAAGAGTTGAGCAACATCATAAGGTGATTTAAGCTCTTTGAACTTTTGGGAAAGTTCTTCGCAACTATCGTATAAAAATGGAGCAAGATAAGTCTTTTTTTTCATAACTATCCGCTCAGACTATTGAGATGAAGTACCTACTCTTTGAGCATTCACGCTTTTTGCACAAGCACAAGCAGGGCAGTTGCACCTTTGAAAGGCGTAAGGCTAAGTTAAGAATCCTCCGTCGCAGTATCGCTAACGGAAATAAATACCCATTAAGTAGGTACTAAATTTATAATACCATGATTTTCTAAATCGGTCAACCTTATAAAAACTCTCATTGTATTTTGTACATATTCTTAATGCGTTCGCCCTGGTTTAAAAATTTCATAATATGTTTTTTTCTTTTCATAGCTTGCCAATCTATAATTGGGGCATTTTAAGAGTGCATAATTAAGAAATTTAATGGATTCACTATATTTCCCTAGATGCCTGAATGCAACGCCTATTTGAGTAAGAATAGTATAATTATTCGGCTGTGATTCAAGCAGAGATTTATAAACATGAAGTGCTTCCTCCCATCTATTTAAACCGAAAAGCATTAATCCTTTATTCTTTAAAATAGAAAAATCGTTGATATCTGATTTGAGTGCATCGTTTAGGATAGATAATGCACCTTCTAAATCACCTATGCTCTTATGAGCAATTGCATACGTTACCCTGAATGCTGAGCTTTGAGGAGACAATTCAAGCAATTTCCTGTAGGTTCGATCCATAGTATCAATATCACCCATAAACTTTGCAACATCGGCTCTACGTTCTAATTTTTTTTGATTATTAGGTTCTTTTTCTAGTTTTAGATCAAGTTCGTCGGCTTCTTTTCGCAAATGCACCTGTGTGCGACTCTCTATTTCTTTGGTAATGTCTTGACTGTTCAGCTTTAAACAACTTGACCCTTTCTTAAGGTATACACTACCTCCTGAAGTTCTATAGAGATATTTATCTTCTCTCTTGATAACGTGTATTTTTACTACACACAAGTCTTCTATAAGTTCCCGCTCAGAATTTAAAATATCATAAATCTCCACTCTATAAGAGCAAAGAGGAATAGCCGGATCTGTGCTTCTTAATTTATTAGGAATATTTCTACCAATCTCGTCTCTCTCATTTCTATTAAGAATGACTCCCTGAATGATCCCGGAGTCATCTATGCCCAAATAAAGATCTCCCTCTATTTGGGCATTCAGGAATCCAACCACATATTCTTCAGCATGCTTGAAAATGGTATCGATTGGTCTCTTTGAAGTTATCTCCTTAAACTCCACAAAATCTCCTTCTTCTTGAGGAAAAGTGTCTCCTTGCACAAACTCGATCTGCTGTCTCATATGTAGCGGCATAAACTCTAGTTTCAATGTTACAGCAATTTCTGAGGTGTGACAACCCTATCTCAAAGTTTTTCACAGCAAGGATTTGAGAACACTGATTTTGGAATCACCCGAATCTCCACAGCACTCCCAAGCGCGTTTAAGAACCGGAATAGGCGATCGCCCGTGGGATTGACAAACAAAAATTCTCTGCGGTAAAATTAGAAATAAAGTACGGATAATTCCCAAATGAATGATAAATCTTCAGCAGGCTTGATATCTGTGACAGAGTTACACCGACAGCTTAACGACTTACTCAAGCAACTATCACCGGAACGATTACAGGTACTTACTGATTTTGCGGCCTACTTAGCCAATGCTGAAAGCGAAGCTGCAACTCAAGAACTTTTGGCAATTTCTGGATTGCTAGAGCGAGTTAAGCAAAATCAAGCAACTCCTAAAACTGATTACGCAAACTGGAGAACTCTGCGTTCCGATGTATGAAGTTCTTCTCCATCCTGATGCTCAAAAGGTTTATGTCAATGCTGACAAAGCCCTAGCGAAGAAAATTGCCCGATGTTTGGCGCAGATAGAGCAAACTCCCCAGTTGCACCCTAATATTAAAGCCCTCAAAGGAGATTATGCAGGGTATTATCGCTACCGAATTGGAGACTACAGAGTCATTTACTCGATCGACGATGAAATAGTGCAGGTATTTGTTGTGGCGATAGTCCATCGCAGTGAGGCCTATGAACTGTGAGGTGGAGTTGATAAGCCCAGCAGCAAGATCGATTCCAATTTTCCTAGAAACCTCAAATAACAATTCTTGTAAATTTACTATAATTCAAATACCAACTTTGTTCTTACACAATATCCGGCTACTCTCAGGGGAAATGCTAGTCACGATATACTCTGGTTTTATACCAGCCTCAATCAGCGCTTGGCTTAAACCTTCCTCGAAATTATCCTCTTCAATTACAACTCGATTATCGACTAAACGAGCATGAAACAGAATCGTGTCAATCCAGCGCTGTTTATCCCAGCCTGTCGCGAGAATTAGAAAGTGACCAGAATCCACATCACAGACGGAGTAAAGCTCGATCGCCTGTAAACTGGGTTGGGCGAGAGTTGCTTCTTGCAAGGTTTTTTTGAGAATGTCTGCATAGCTTAATGAGTTATCCATTGGAGAATCACCTCTTGACTTGGTTCGTAAACTAATAAATTGATTTTATTTCGCTGGACAGCTAACTGAAAAATCGGTTTTTGAAAGTGCTTACAGAGCCACGGCCAATCGAAACGGCAATGTCCATAATCGATCGCTCTGGGTTAGATCGCGCTTAGATAGCAACCACCCTTGTCTTAGCCTGAGCATCAGATTCAGGTTTTGCAATTACCCGAATCTCCACATCACTACCTAGCGCGTTCAAGAACCGGAATAAGCGATCAATTGAAAACTCATATAGTTTTCCACGCAGCAAATTAGTGATTTTAGGGCGATCAATTCCCAGGCATTTTGCTGCTTCAATCTGGGTCAATTTTCGTACTGTAATTAGTTCACTAATTTGGCGAACAAGTTCCGCTTTAATCAATAATTCTGAAGAATTTGGCAGCCCTATATCCGCAAAAACATTCCCACTACTCGATCGCACCTTAATTTCATCATTCATTTTTGTCATCCTTTAGAGATTGTTTGTAGTATTGTTCATAATGCTGTTTGGCTCGTTTTAGTCGCGCTTCAATCAGTTCAATATCTTGTTTGGGAGTGGCAATTCCATGCTTAGATTTCTTCTGAAAGATGTGCAAGACATACACAGCCCCCTCAAATCTGACTGTGTAAACCGATCGGTAAGTGTCCCCGTCAAAGTTCTCAACAACTTCGAGAACTCCAGAACCTTTGAACCCTTTGAGTGGCTTCGCATCTGGGTGCTTCTCACCACATTGCGCTTGATACAGGGCATACCCTATGACCTGCTGAACTTCTTCAGGAAAGTCTTTTAAGTCATCAAGGGAACTGGCAATCCATTCAACAGGCTTTAGGGATGGATTCATAATTATAATATAGTTTTTTTTACATTAATTGTCAAATTAATTAAAGCACGATAGACTATGTGTGCAAACGGTAATTTTATGAATATTGAGATTGATGAGTAAACATTGGCTAAATGGCGATCGCAAGTGGAGATTGACAAACCAAAAAACTATGCGGTAAAATGAGGGGAAAAGCACGAATAATTCCCAAACGATCGCTCTTCAGCAGATTTGAGATCGCCGACAGAGTTACATCGTCAGCTTAACGACTTACTCCAGCAACTATCGCCAGAACGATAATATTTTCACGATGATGATTCAATGATTAAACAATCACTGTCAACTTTAGACAGCATCTCTGGAAACGCTAATGTGTGGTGCCCATTTTTTTCTACTACTCTGCGGAGTGTATAGCCTTTTTCAGGAGCTCTGCCGAAAAAGGAGTTTGTGCGATTCCAGATATCCCCATTGGGAGTGTTCGGATCTCGATCGATCAAAAAATCCATAATCCACGGCGGTACAGACAATCCAAACGCGATCGGCATGATGTGTCCGTGCTGCAAAGTGGCATCCGAGAAGCGGAACAAGTAGCTGAAGCGAGAAAATTTGACGGCATAAAGTAACATCCGCCCAGCAGTTGATGAATGAAAACTCCAGACAACTGGATCATAAATCCGCAGCAATAACGTTCGTTGGTCAGCATTCCATTCTGAATTGTACATCGTCAGACAATAATCTGGCAAAATATTCCCGTCCATAAAGAAGATACCTTGCAGGACTTCGGGAAACTCTGGTGGATGTTCTGTTTTCATCCAAGTTGCGATGTCTTTTAGTTGCTTTTTTTCGATTAACATGGTATTGTCTAGTCGCAAAAATGTGTGTAATTTGGTGGTTGGTTAAATAACCAAAGTTAGGTTCGATCGTTCGGACTTTAGTCCTGATTCCGACAAGGATAGAGGACAATACAGTTCACTTAACACTATTTATGCCCCGGAGATCCCCCTAAATCCCCCTTAAGAAGGGGGACTTTGAGAGCTTTCTTGTGCCCCCTTTTTAAGAGGTGTGCCAGGGAACTCGGTCTTAAGTGAACCGTATTGGGATATAGGACTAAAATCTTTACTAAAACCTAATTTTGTGAGTTGATTTATGCTGTGGATGAGGACTAAAGTCCGAACGATCGAACCGGGTTTTTGGATTGATTACGCGCGACGCACTTTGCCTACGGTACTCATGACATCCACGAGCATTATTAGTGCGATATCTTTAGCGGGGCAAATTCGTCCGGCGCTCCGATCGCCCACCGAATGAAAACCCATATGATAAGGGCACAGATTTTCCCGCTTAGCGTTGAATTCGTACACCGTAGAGCCCCAGAAACTCCCATCTAGCAGCCCCAGACTGAGCGGTATCAGTACCTTGGTGCCGGCGGGGAAAGTGCGCTCTTTGCCCGCTACCGTGGCGGTAAAGGGCTCTGTCGCGACTCGGTGGGTGGCGCTCACCGGGGCCCAAAGGCGGGCGCATTCCAGCAGGAAAAGCTCGATCGCCCGTCGATCGTCCAAATCGAGCTCGTCCCAAAAATCAGTCGGATTTATTTCGGCTGTTTTCTGTCCTTGATAGGCGGGTAGAGGGCGATATCCCATTGCCGTGTAGCCCAGATGCAGCGGGCCTTGCAATCCCGCAATCCCCATAATCGCTGTCATCAGCTTCGCCAATTCCCGCCTAGTCATGCCGTTATTTTCCGAACTTTCCTCGAAGTCGGCTAAAGCGGGAGAATTTTCGTAGATAGTCGCCGCGCGCTCGATTAAAGCTGACAAATCCCCGTGTCCAAACAGGTTGAGGCTTTGCAACAGGCTACCGATGATGTCGAAGTAGTGCAGCGGGCTTTGGCGGATGTAATGTAAATCGGTGAGAAGTTCGATCGCAGCATTGTCATCTGGATTAATCCCAAAAATTACGTAGTGCAGGTATGAAACTAAAAATCCCATCCAACCGCGCTTGACATCGGTAAAAAATGCTCCCCCCGCACCGTGCGGCATCTCGGTATAATCGGCGGCTAGCCGATCGAGTAACCGCCTGCTGATTTCGTCTCCCTGGCGATCGGTTGTCGCACTGTTGAAGAGATATTTCTGCATACAACTTCGGAATGTCGCATGATTGCTGCTACCATCGGGTTCGCGATCGGACAAAGACAGCAGAAAAAGGTTCCTACCACCGACATCTTGGTTGGGTGCATTATTGCCGTCCAGTACAGAAGTACCGAGTCGCCAGCCGCGTGCCTGCGGCGATGTGAGTGCTGCTTCGAGTGTGGCAAATTCTCCCATCACCACTTGCCCCGCGCAGCAAAAATTGGCTCCAAAAGCCAGCCGTTTGATTTGCAAATAGGTGGGTTCGTTGGCAATTAAACCCTCAATAAGACTAACTATCGGCAGGAACGTTTTGCTGACACTTTCTTCCGGGTTTTGTAAAGTCCAAGCCTGAAATTCATGCAGGGCCGGATTCATAAAGGATGAGAAGACACTATCTAAATTTAGGTTCGTCATAATTCAGATACTTTTTTCCTAAAAGTTACTAACAAGTTAAAATTAATTGTCTTTGGTTGGTTTGTGCGATCGACATTGCTCGATCGTTAACAACTGTTTAATCTCTGCCATTTGTCCTTAGCTCAAACCGGAAAATTTTTCTAAACATTCATGTAGGGTGCCGATCGCCGATCGCTACAATAGCATAGGACATCGAGTGCATTAGACTTCTTGCATAAGTCACAAAATATCTTGAAATTATCTGCGTTTATCTGTGTTTATCTGCCTAACATCTGCGGTTGTTCTATCAATCAAAGACTTATGCAAAAAGTCTATTTTTCTTGGCGACTGCTATATCAATAATTCCGATGCTACCGGATGTGATATAAAAAGACGCCCGCGAAAGTTTCCTCTCAGTACAAAAGCACTCTACAGGAAACTCGCGGGCGTCAAAATCAAGCAAGCTTAAATCTTAGAAAAGACCCAGCGTGAAAGATTTGTCGATCGGGAAAATAGCACCAATACCCAACCACAAAGTGATCGCAGTTCCCAAGAGGAAGACTGTGGTAGCAACAGGGCGGCGGAACGGATTTTGGAACTTGTTAACATTCTCGATGAACGGAATCAAAATCAAGCCAATGGGAACACCAGCCATGCAAGCAATACCCAACAATTTGTTAGGCAAAACGCGCAGGAGTTGGAACACAGGCCACAAATACCATTCCGGCAGAATTTCCAACGGAGTAGCAAAAGGATTGGCTGGTTCTCCAATCAAAGCTGGATCTAGTACGGCTAAACCGACGCACAGAGAAATCGTTCCCATAATTACTATCGGGAAAACGTAGAGCAAGTCATTGGGCCAAGCGGGTTCGCCGTAATAGTTGTGACCCATGCCCTGAGCGAGCTTAGCGCGTAATACTGGATCGCTCAAATCTGGTTTTTTGAGAATAGACATAGTAACAGTGCTCTCTTTTTAGTTTTACTTTGGTATCCCGTTGTATTCGTCAGTCCGAATCAGCGGGGCGATCGCAGCAAGTATTTTTGGACCTAATAAGTATGATGAGCGATCGATTCTGAATTTTCAACTCAGAATTAAGCGGGGGGCAAAAAATACCGCCCCCACAACTCAAAACTTACAGCGGGCCAGAAATGCCTTGCTTGCGAATCATCAAGAAGTGAGCCAGCATGAAGACTACAATCAGCCAAGGCAACACAAAAGTGTGCAAGCTGTAGTAGCGAGTCAAGGTGCCTTGACCAACGCTGACACCACCGCGAAGCAGTTCAACAAGTGTAGAACCAACAAACGGGATGGCTTCGGGTACGCCGGACACGATTTTAACAGCCCAGTAACCGATTTGGTCCCAAGGCAGTGAGTAGCCGGTCACACCGAAAGAAACAGTGATGACTGCCAAGATGACTCCTGTCACCCAGGTCAATTCGCGGGGCTTTTTGAAGCCGCCGGTCAAGTAAACCCGGAAGGTGTGCAGAATCATCATCAGTACCATCATGCTGGCAGACCAGCGGTGGATGGAGCGAATCAGCCAACCGAAATTGACTTCATTCATCAGGTATTGCACTGAAGAAAATGCTTCTGCTACCGTGGGACGGTAATAGAAGGTCATGGCGAAGCCGGTGGCAAACTGGATCAGAAAACAAACTAGAGTAATCCCGCCCAAGCAATAGAAGATGTTGACGTGGGGAGGTACATACTTAGTAGTGATGTCGTCTGCGAGCGCCTGAATTTCTAGGCGTTCATCAAACCACTGGTAGGTTTTTGATTCGGTGATTTGTTTAGAAAACATAGAGCTAGAATTCCTAAAAGAATATTGCTGTGTTTGAGGTTCAGGGCATCCACAAGGTTTTGTTTGTCGCCCCGTGCCAAGCCGTTGGCTTGAACTCGCAAATGCCTGAGGCTATTTTTAAATTTGGAGCTGACGAAAGGAATTCCATGCGGGCGATCGCCTGTCAGCGCTGGGAAACTCAGAAGATATCTGATCCTCGCTCGCTGGCGTTGCTCGATCGAATTCCAGACTATGATAAAAAATGTAACATAATTGCGGTGCAAATTTCACCCTCGCGATCCTTTTCCCAAGTCTTAAATACCATTTTCGGCAAGGTCAACATCCGCCCCAAGCTGGCATACAGCCAATAACCGAGCTACAAAGCAAAGTCCCACCAGACCCGCAGGTCGCTGGAGCATAAATTAATATTGATGATAAAACTTCACTGATTCTCAGATTAAATGTTAAATTTAAATAATTTTTTGTTCGAGGCGGACGTTTGACGAATGCCTTCGAGAGGGTTAACTGCGTAAAAGCTTACAAACTGAAAATACGGGAAATGCCATACTTGCGTAACTTTTACAGAAAAATCATGCACAGACGAGTTTTCCAGACTGCAATTGTACTGTTGCTCCAAGTCGCCCTAGTTTTGGGCGCGTGGGCGCAGCCTGCGGCGGCCCTAACTCCAGAACAGCAGCTATTGAGCGAAGCTTGGCGCATTGTCAACCGTTCCTACGTGGACGACAGCTTCAACAAGAAAAACTGGTGGTCGATTCGCGAAAAAGCCGTCAAGCAACCGCTCAAGGACAGACAGCAAACCTACACGGCAATTCAGGGGATGCTGGCGAATCTCGACGACCCCTTCACTAGACTCCTGAAACCCGAACAGTACCGCAGTTTGCAGGTCAATACTTCGGGAGAATTGACTGGTGTGGGGCTGCAAATTGCGATCGACCCCGAAACCAACACGCTGACAGTGGTGGCTCCTTTGGCCGGTTCACCGGCGGATAAAGCCGGCATCCAACCGCTCGATCGCATCTTGAAAATTGACGGCATTCTCAGCTCAGAATTGAGCCTAGACGAAGCTGCAACTCGAATGCGCGGCCGCATCGGCACTCCTGTCACCTTGACCCTGGGGCGCGAGGGCAGGGACGCTGCTGAGGAAATCGAGCTGGTGCGCGATCGCATTGCTCTAAATCCGGTCTATGCCGAATTGCAGTCCGGGGCGGACAAGTTACCGCTGGGCTACATTCGCTTGAGCCAATTCAGCGCTAACGCCACTCAGGAAGTCGCCCACGCGATCGACCGCTTGCAAAAACAAGGAGCCACCTCCTACATTCTTGACCTGCGAAACAACCCGGGCGGGCTGTTGCAAGCAGGGATTGAAATTGCCCGCCTGTGGATTGATTCTGGGACGATCGTCTACACCGTCAACCGACAAGGCATTACCGGCAGTTTTGAAGCCTCTGGAGGAGCACTGACTGACGATCCGCTGATCGTTTTGGTGAACAAGGGAACAGCCAGCGCTAGCGAAATTTTGGCTGGTGCGCTGCAAGATAACGGCAGAGCTCAACTGGTAGGCGAAAAAACCTTCGGCAAAGGGCTGATTCAGTCGCTGTTTGATTTGTCTGACGGTTCCGGGCTGGCCGTGACTGTGGCTAAGTACGAGACGCCGAATCACACAGATATTAACAAACTGGGGATTGCGCCCGATCGCGTAGTAGCACTAGAGCCGATTACGCGCGATCAAATTGGTACCTCCGCAGACTTGCAATATCAAGCAGCACTCCAACTGCTGAAAGAAAAAACCGTGATGGCAAAGTCAGCTTAAGTTTAAAGTTTTGAGCCGACGATCGCATTTCGGTGAGTACAGATGTCTCTCTGTACCCGCCGACAGCACTCTTAGCATTGTGCTGGGCGCGTACCTACAAATCCCTGAAAACTAAGGTTGCGGGGTTGATTCCTCAGCTTCGGGTGATACCGGTTCCTGCAAAATCACGGGACGCTGTTGGGGGTTAACTCGATTGCTTTGCTCTTGCATCACAGTTTTAGCAAGGCTGGGGTCAAAGTAGCGGTTAAAGTCCGATCGCGATCGATCGACTCGCCCTTGAGTAAGATTGACTTCAGCTTGAATTTCCTGCAATTTTTCTTGCACCGCCCGGTAGTGAGGCAAAAGCTGAATCAAAGCAGAAGTTGCACAGACAGAAAGTACCACGTTGACGGCTAACTTGACTCCTGTTTCAGCAGCGAGCATCTGGTGAGGGTAAGAACGCTGGCGGCTGCCTCTGCTGCTGCGAGGAGCAACCCGAGGGGAGTTTTTTACAGGACGCAGTGGGCTAACGGTAGGTTGAATCGCTTGCATAATTTTTTTCTAATACCTAAGACTGACGTTTGAGAGCTGAACGACGTGAAAATTCTGAGCTGAACGTACACTCGGCCCTGTTCGTCAGGGTGCTGACAGCCAAAATTGTTGAAACAAAGGTGACGCCTTAAAACGGAATCTTTCCATAAAAATGCCTGCCCTTGCAGTCTCATCTTGTTGACCACAAACAATCTACTCCACTGTCGCAGCAATTGTCTGTAATTTCGAGATATTTAACTGGTTAGGCAGGCATTTTGCGGTTCGCAACTGGTGTCTGGAAACTATTTGTACAGTTCAGTTGACAGCCGGAAAGCCAAGATTCCGGGAATCAAAGCAATTACGAGCGCTACATAGACTTGAGTATCTGTTAAAGACATATTCGGAAAACTCCTTTTCGCGGGCACGAGCTTTCACTAATTTGAGACAAATTGGTGCTTTTGGGAATCATTTGTAACAATTCGATAACAAATTTGCTCTGTCTGGGGAGGAGTCGGAGATGGGAAGATGGGAAGATGGGGAGATGAGGAAAATCTTTACGCTTGAGTTCTCGGATCAAGATCGATCGCGTAAATCCGCTACATCCGTTAAATCGGCGGAGCGAATCCGTTGCCTAACTGCCTTGAGAGCGATCGCCCGAGACAAAGTTACCGCACTAGGTTAAGATAATTGAATGTGACACTCATTTTAGACAGAGCCGGTGATTTGCGCTGCGCTCTTAGCTTGCAAATCTTAGGTGCACAAAATAGTTAATGCTAGATCAATTTCTCGACGCTTCGCCCAATTTGGGACTTGACACCTTTTTATTATTGTTGGTTTTGATAGCTTTGGAGGCTGTGCTTTCGGCTGACAATGCGATCGCCCTGGCATCTATTTCCAAAGGCTTGGAAAATGAAAAGCTACAACAACAAGCTCTCAACCTTGGTTTGATAATTGCTTTTGTACTGCGAATCGCACTAATTTTAACAGCGACTTGGGTGATCAAGTTCTGGCAGTTTGAACTGCTGGGAGCGCTGTACCTGCTGTGGCTAGTTTTCCAGCACTTTTCCTCAGATGCTGACTCTGATGGAGAACATCACGGCCCCAGATTTTCGTCTCTGTGGAAAGCAATTCCAGTGATTGCCTTGACAGACTTAGCATTTTCTTTGGATAGCGTTACTACGGCGATCGCAATTTCTGACCAAACTTGGCTGGTGCTCACAGGCGCCACAATCGGAATTATCACCCTGCGATTTATGGCCGGCTTGTTCATCCGCTGGCTAGACGAGTTCGTACACCTAGAAGATGCTGGCTACATTACAGTCGGCTTCGTGGGAATGCGATTACTCGTAAAAGTAATTAACGACAGTTTAGTTCCACCACAATGGCTGGTAGTTGCCAGTATCGCCGTGATATTTGTCTGGGGATTTTCTAAACGCAATCCCGAATTTATCGACGATTCAAAATCCTTGGAAGTTACACTCAATCAGCCCGAGTCAGAACCTGTAACGCAGGAGTCAGAAGCACAGAAGTCCGAAATTTAACATACTCTTGTTTTGTTCAAAAGTCGATCGAGCTTTTAAGGAAAGTCGATCGATTTTTTGTACGGTCAGAAAACATCATAAAATTCTTTATTAGATTCAATCTATCTCAACCTAAGAGAAAGTTTTATCTAATTTAGACTCGTCATTGCGGATTAAAAACATCAAGATGCTCTAATAATGTAACTTGTTTTGCAACCGTATCTATATCAGAGAATATTTTGAAGTCACTGCAATCGCTAAAAGGGCTGAGTACATCTTTATGTACTGCCTTCACAATTTCATTGCTAAAGTTATAGGGGTTTTTCATTTGGCCTTCGAGATTATTGGATCTTATGAAGTAAATAATCCAAGAAATCAAGTAACTATTTTCCATTTCTCGCTGGATTAGCTCCTGGAGAAAATCTTCAAGATGCTCAACTATAGGCTCTCTATGTTTTGAGCCAAAATCAGATCTCAAAATGGATTCTATAATTCCCAGGATTTTGGGAAATGCCTTTATCCTTAAATCCGCAAGCATTAGTAATAGGCTTATTGCTTTAGGTAAGGATCTAGTGTCTAATTTGACGCAGACACTATAATCCTTTCGATTTACAAGGTCAGCCAAGAACCGATCTATCACACCACAACCAGGATTATTTTTATCTATTCTGATAACTGATAAATATACCTCCTTAAACCCCTCAAAATCATAGTTTTTCTTAGTTTCAGGATTGATATTGTAATATTCCGACCTCCAGTTTCTAAATAAACCATTTGGGAGGCTATAAATCTCCGTTTTGCCATCATGAAGCTCAAGTCTATATTCTTTCAATGCCGACTGTAAAAACTTGATAGTGGAGCGTCCACTAGATTCTTTTTTTGCAAGAATTCGATAGTCATCTTTGAATCTGACTACGGCAACATCATTTATAATATCTTCATCATTCAGTGATTGTGATAATTTTCTATCTACCCCTGATAGAACAACCTCAGAAATGATATCTGATACAGCAGGGCCTATAGGTATTCCATTAGTGCAACCATCATTTGCATTTTGAAAAAGTTTATCTAAGCAGTTTCCTATTAAATTATAGTTGTTACGATTGGGCCTGTTATTTTCATCTTTCTCATTTTTTATAAAATCTTTGCCATGCAATGCCCAGGGAATACTATGGGTATAGATAGATGGATAAAAGTTTTTAATGTCAGTTTTCATTAAATATTTATACTGAAAGGCTATTGATGCGACATCATTTTCTGCCATCTCGATCCACTCATAAATCATTCTTCCACTTCTCAATCCCCCAATTTGTCCCGGTTTTTTAGTGTCTACAGGAATAGGAAAACTATAAGAGTAAACTTGATTTTCTTCATGAAAAATACAGTTGATTATATCACCCCAATTTTTAGCAATTGTAAATGCAATATCTGAATGGATCTTCGGATTGATAATTCCGAAAGTTCTATCTGTTAAATCGGTTTTCGGAAAATGCACTTGCTGAAACTCGGAAATGTGTGGCTTAAGCTCTGTGTTTCCGTTACTTTTGGTTATAACTGGAAAATAACGAGTTTCAAAATTTGGATGCTTAGTCACCTCAAAACATGGCGGCAGCACATAAGCTTCAGGAAAATAGCCTTTAGTTACCAGCCAATCGTAGATTTCTGATTTAGTAAGTGCTTGTGCAAGCTCTTTTGTGCGTTGAAAGTGGGCTTTAGGGTTATGGCGCATAATTAAATTTTACGTAATATTTTTGTGATTTATCCCAATTAGCTTTAATTAAGTGGCAACCCCCCAATCTCCGCTTTACCAGCAGTTATTGATAAGATACATTAGTTATAGTGGATACAATTATTGAGAATATCCCTCACAAATCTGCTAATTTTTTTCTGATAATTTCTAGAATCACTTGAGTAAGCCGATATAAATAGTCTTTTCTTTGCTCTAGTCATTGCGACATAAAATAACCGCCTTTCTTCTTCTAATTTGTTGTCACGAACACTCAAAAAACTAGGAAACTCATTCTCAGTAGCGCCTGCAATGAAAACACTATCAAATTCCAGACCTTTGGATTGATGAACTGTAATGATAGGAACTTGGTTAGCATCTTGAGAAACTTGATCTAAGTTTTTAGCAAGCGCAGTAAATTCAAGGATGCTCCGTAAAGACGTGTCAGGGTGCAAAGCTCGATCGTCCCGTTCTTGAAAAATTTGTACAAGGTATTGGAGGTTTGCCAAGCGTTTTTCTTCTGCTTGGTAATAACTGTATAATCCAGATTCTAGCAGTAACTTATCCATCAAATCTGGAGGTCGCATTGATTGGCTAGCTTCACGCCAGCGTTCCATCTGCTCAGCGAGTTTTTCAAACTCGTCGCCATAGCGATATACTAAGGCTTGTCGATAATCAGCTCTCTGCTCAACCAATGGTATTAGCAATGCCAGTAAATCAATTGTGGTTCTCACATCATCCATTGCCTTATGACTAGGCAAATGTGCAAGATTCAACTGATTTGCTAATACTTCCAAACTGTAACGCTCTGACTCAATAAAGCGATTTGCTAGCTCTAATGTGTCTTCCCATTGTAGTTTCGGAGCAGTGATACCAACTTTTTGAGCTTGGGCAGTCACCATCTTGATGTCGAAGCCGACATTATGCCCAATCAGCATAGAATCTCCAACAAACTTGAAGAATTCGCCGAAAACATCTATTGCATATCTACCATGTTCTGCCAAGAAGCGATCGCTATGTCCATGTATTCGTTCTGAGTCACCCACACTAACCGTATTTGCAATGTAAGCGTGAAACTCAGCCTGTGGTTGTCCTGCAACTAGGCGAATTGCAGCTATTTCTACAACCTGATCTTGGCTGACTGAAAACCCTGTTGTCTCTACATCAAAAACCGTGATTACCTCAGATGAATAGGCTTTTAACAGTTCACTGAAAGGATCTCCATCTGTAAAAGTCCGGCTTGATGCCATGTCTGTTAAGCTCAAACCGCAATCCTTTCCTGACTCAATTACATTTTTTATTGTCGCATCACCGATCGCACGACTTGGCCGGAGTAGCATCCGACGCATTGCCCCTGCATCAAAAGGGTTGAGAATCAGACGCAGGTAAGCCAGAGCGTCTTTTACTTCCTGGCGTATGAAAAATTGGAATTTTTCAACTGTGACGCAAGGAATGCCCATGCGTTCCAATGCCCAACTCACAACTTTTGTGCGTTGATGATTGCGGGCAAGCACTGCCACTCGGCTGTAGACAAAATCCGTTTGATTGTCTGCTAGCTGCTGGATTTGTTTGCCAATCCACTCTGCCTCTGCTCGTTCATTATTTGCTAAATGGACTTGAATCAACTCGCCGACTTCTGATTTATGCGCAGGTGTGATTTTTGTGTGTCGATGTTCAAAGGAATCTGCAAACCCAGAAGCCGCATTTAGAAGGGTTTTCGTGGCTCGATAGTTCCAAGCTAAAGAATACTTTGTAGGGTTGAAATCATGATTGAATTGCTGAATTACCCGATCGGGCTCTGACCCTCTCCACTCATAAATAGTCTGATCCAAATCCCCAATCATTGCCAAATTGCCGCTACTAGCTGCTAAATGCTTAACGATGCCGTACTCCGATAAATGCGTGTCTTGAACTTCGTCAACTTGCACAAAATCAAACTTATCTGCCCAACGTTGGCTAATCTCTAGTTCATGCTCTAACATCACCCGAGTATAAAAAACGAGATCGGCAAAGTCTAAGGCGTGACGTTTTTGAAGGATACTTTGATACTGAGCAGCACATTGGGCATAGTTATTGCCTAATGGGGCATACAGATTTTCGACTAGATTATTCAGCGATAAATCGCGATCTTTAGCTTGCACTTTGCAGTTAGCTAACTTAAAGAACAACTGCTGGGCATCGCGATCGTTCGATTTATCGAAGACTTCCTTGACGAGTTCAATACAGTCGGCATCGTCATAAATTACGAAATCTGCTGGCAGTCCAAACTGACGAGCCTCAATTCGTAGTATGGAAGCACATAAACCATGAAAAGTCTTGATTGTCAAATGTTTTAATTGATCTGGACAATACCGAGATAGCCGCTCACTCATTTCTTTGGCGGCTCGATTGGTAAATGTCAGACAGAGAATGCGTTGAGGAGAGATGCCCTGATTGATTGCACACAGAACTCGCTCTGCTAAAATACGAGTTTTGCCTGTACCAACCGGAGCAAGTACCAAAATTCCGCCTTCTATATGGCTAGCAATCTGGTTTTGTTCAGAGTTAAGCTCGTTGGTGTACATGATGAGTGGGCGCTTTAGGGAACAATTTTAGCTTGCGTCATTCTGCAAGGTTCTCAGTGATTTTGAAACTTTGACAATGCTGAGTGCTTCATTATATTCTCATTAAGTTTTAACTAATATCTTACACGATTCTCGCTTAATAGGCTTTCATAGCTGTTCCACAAAGAGTGAATTTCTTGTATTGAGAATGATACAATATCTTAGCTTTAACCGAAAGCTATCGCACCCAAGTTAAAGCAACTTTTAGAGGCCGTGTGTGGGGTGTATCTGGCCTTGATGCTGGAGAAGAGGTATCCGTGATGCCGATCGCCATTTCTAGACAAGTCGATCGGCAATTGCTACGCTGTAACAGAATTAGGTATGTGTACCCGAGATCGGACGATACCCGTGCAGGCGGTTGTGAACAGCTTTTCTACCAGCCATTTTATGCTGAATGCTCCTGATAGAAAACTCTGCCATGCGGCTAACCTGGTTTCTTTTGAGCCAGTGCTTGTACCCATCGGCTACAGGGCCTGCAAGCAGTTCATACCATCGCTGAATCATTTTTTCTGTGGTGAAATCTTCAGCGCGCTTTTGCCCGTTTGCTATCATTTTTTGATACAGTTCAGGCTGTGATTTAAGTAGTTTAACGGCCTCAAATACTGCTTCAGGTGTTGTCACTTTGATATAATCTAGCTCTGACTTTCTTTGTTCCCCGAAGGCAGGCTCAGGGCCGAGCAAAGCTGGTACTCCTGCTATCCAAGCATTAACCAGTTTACTCGCTGGTTTGACTAAGGCATCTTCTTCAGTTAGATCGCGCACAGCTAAAACTAAATCATCCGTGCTATAGTCATGCCACATAACAGGTTGATTTTCAAGTTTACCATTAATTCTGAGTGTGACACCAAGTTTTTCTAGTTCTTGCTTAAATTCAGGAGAACGAAACGATTCATACAGATTAATTTCGTCACCTTTGAAAACAATATTTTCAATCGTATTGCCTCGTTCCTTAAGCCTCGGTATAATACCGGGTTGGGGCCAGTGAGGTATGAATACATCTGTTTTTGAATCGATACATATTTTATTTTGCACCACAGTTAAATCGCAAAGAGGAGGTTGAAAACCATCACTGCGACAACCCACAACAAAGGAGTTAAAAGTTCGATCCTTAATTCCCAACTCAAGGGAACTAACAACACAAATCTCTCCCGGAATGAACCTGTCGGAAATTGATACATTGATGTGCTTTCGCTTCAGATGCAAATAGGTTAGGAGAATCCAACAGTCTTCGTTAGTTTGAATGCGACCATGTAAAGAGCTGGGATCGAGGATTAATGTTTCAGAGGACTGAAATAGCTCGGGCCAACGTTCAGGATACCGGATCACGAATGTTACAGGGTATGGAAGAGAGAAAAGATTTATCGACACAGTTTTTCCTCCAGAAAATATTAATTTTTTTGAATGAGCCGCACTTGTCTTCAAACCACTCTAGCTAACAATTAATATTACCGCAACTGCGATCGGCTCAACTGGATATAATTTACCTATTATGGCGTTCTGAGAAATAATTAGATGTGCTCGCTTGCACGATACGATCTAAAGATGGTTTTTGAAGGCGTGACATAGGATAATATTTTTTGAATAACAATTGAAATCCATAATATTTTGTAGTCAATTCTCGCCGGGATTGCTCTTTCTCTTCGTGGCGTTTCTTGTTTTCTCGATCGCCTGATTCGTCGCGCATTCCGACTCAAGCAGAAGCCCGGCTAGAAAACAAAGACTTTTATTGACTAGCTGATTGCGAATAAATAAGAAGATATAGAGTTTTTATTTGATGAACTTGATCCGCAAGCCTTGCGAGATTATTACCAAAATCAGAATTATCAATGCGGTTTTGGGAATGGTGATTCCGATCTATTTGATAAAGCAGTAGGATGAAATTATTACGCTGAAATATCAGTTGGAGAATTTGTGATTAGTAGTCTGAAAAAGGATCGGGAAATGAGGAAATATCAAACAAAAATCGCGTTGGTGACGGGAGCGAGTAGAAGGCTTGGCAAAAATACTGCTTTGACTCTTGCCAAAAAATGGGTTGATGTCATTGTGACCGATCGCAATATCGCAGTTTTTGTCAGGGACTGTCATATTCTGTCACTCCTAATTGAGAATGACTAAAAACTGTCAAGTGTACCAAAAACAATGGAACCCTTGATAAATCAAGGATTCCATCTATCGGAGCGGCGGGATTTGAACCCACGACCCCTACTACCCCAAAGTAGTGCGCTACCAAGCTGCGCTACGCCCCGACAGAATTAAGAGCATAGCATGAAATTACAAAATAAGTCAAAAAACTTTTAAAACTTTGGCGGCCTGCACCAAACTCGGAACCGCAGCCACCGGCCAAGAACCCTCACATCTCCTACCAGCATTCAAAATCAACTGTACGCTGTAAGCTTCGGGATAGCCTTCGACCTGCACCCACAGCAAGTCGCTTTCGGCTTCAATGGCGATTTTTTCCTCGTCCATTAACTCAGATGCCATTTGACTCATTGTGGCGGCCAATTGTCCCAACAATCGGCAAAAATCGTTTAACTCAGCTTCGGTGAGTTCGATCGCCCAATTCTCCCCAGCTACCAAACCCTGAAATTCCTCGGCGTTGGGACTCCATCCCAGACGCCAGCCAACACCCGTCTTAATTACACGTTCTACCATTGAGGGATTTTAGATTAGTCGGAATAAGTTGTAAATACCAAGTAAACCGGGTTTTTTGCCGTTTCTGCGGGCTGTAACCACATATTTTCGTAAAAAACCCGGTTTCTGACCACCCGTGCGATCGCGAACTAACTAAAATAAAACATTAAGGTGTCAGCAACTTCGCATCTCCCGGTTGTGGCTGCGGTGTTTCTGGGGAATTCGATCGCCCCTCTGGTTTTTCGCCCGGCGTCGTGGGCGATGGCTCGGAATTTCCAGTAAAAACATCAACCAAAACTTGAACCAAAGCATCCCGCTGTGTTCTATTTAAACTTTGAATAGCAGTGCGATCGCGTTCCATCGGATTCGATCGCAAAACGTCGTTTCCCGGATACACGCTTTCCACTAAATAATCGGGAGTCGCCCCCAAATAGTCAGCTAAACTCAACTTCCAATCAAAGCGGTAATTCGGCGGTCTTCCTTTGACAAATACATGATACCGAATCAAACGCCCGATTAAATTATTATTAGGATCGACTTTCCCAGTTTCCTTGGAAATGTAGTTATTCTCGATCGGCAAATCCGGCAATTTTTCATACACAAATTTCCACGCATCTTGCGCCCTCACCTGCGACGGTGCTGATTGCTGAGCAACTCGCTGTACTGATGCAGACTCAGAAGTCCGCAGTCGCAAAGGTTCCAAAGCTAATAGACTCAATTCACCCGATTCCAATACCCAATTCAAAATCGTGAAAATTGCCACAATCAAAGTAATGAATAAAAAACTCAAGCCCAGCTTTAATTTTTTCACCGTTTTAACAAATTCAAATATAGAATCATTTGATAAACTTACCGACTGGATGTCCTAGTTGATCATTTTAGGAAGCACGAAAATTTGACCTTGCTGGCATATACATTTGTAGCTAGCTGGCGATCGCACCAACCGGATTTTTTGCCTGCGCTACTTTAGGAATGAAAAAGTTTTGAGTTTTGAGTTCACATAAATTGCTGGCAATTCACTCCTCAAAACTCAAAACTCGCCAAGTCTAAATATCTCCGATAATTTCCGGCTGAGTCAATTCGTCCGACATCTCAAATATTGCCCGCATTACAGGTTTCATCATTTGAGTGTCGTCCATATTTTCAAAATCTTCATAGCGGCGACGTTTGGCGCGATTCGCCACCTGTACCGTAATCCGATAGCGGTTGGATGCAGCACCGATCAACTCTTCCGCCCGACGGGTTAGCTGAGTTGAATCGAAGGTTGGACGCTTAGCCATGAGACTACCTACTTTATGTAATGTTACATTCTAGTCTAGTATGTCAAAATTCATAAATCATTAATTGAGCATCATAAGTTATGCAGGCAGCAACAGCCTATTCCTTTGGTAACTTGCATCGGGTAAATTCTCATCCGCTTAAATTAGTGGCTTTCGGCGACAGCTTAATCTACGGTTTCGGCGACGATGTGGGCGGCGGTTGGGTGGAAAGATTGCGCCGACAGTGGATGTTACCGGAGAGTGCAGGACACGTTTTATACAATTTGGGCGTTAGGGGCGATCGCACGTATCATGTCTCCCAGCGGCTCGAAAACGAGTTTAAACACCGTGGCGAGCTCAGAAACCGCGTCCCGGATGCGATGATACTTTCGGTAGGCCTCAACGATACGGCAAGAGTGCAATCGGCGACGGGGCGTAGCTACACTGATTTTGAACATTTTAAAACTGTTTTGGATCATTTATTAAACCTATCCCAACAACTTTGTCCGGTGATATTTGTGGGAATGGTGCCGGTGGATGAAAGTAAAATGCCTTTTCAAGATTGTTTGTACTACAATCACGCTGACCAATATCGGTATAAGGAAGCAACAAAGTTAGCTTGTGAGTTGCGGGGAATTCCCTATTTAGATATTTTTGATAAATGGATGGATCGGGGGAGTGATTGGTGGCGATCGCGCCTGATTGCAGATGGGCTGCATCCGAATGTAGCCGGGTATCAAGCTTTGTTTGAAGATGCGACAAGTTGGGAACCGATCGCCAGTATTAGTCATTAGTCAAGTTGAGCGAGGGCGATCGCTCTTTAGACATCGCAATAATTGCCAGTTTTGAACAGGCAGGATGCCTGTTCCACAAGAATCATTGGAGATGTCTTTTGCACTGTCCCTACAGATGTAAATGACCTACTATAACGATATCAGCCGTAAGGTGAACATTCGCACCTACATATTATACAGCCGTAAGGTGCGCATTGCGCACCCTACACATACAGGTTCTATCTCCAGGAGTGTATAAGTTCCAGGTAGATAAGGGAGATAAGTAACATCAGGATTTTAAGGAATTTAAGCATTTTAAAACCAATAAATTAGCATAGAAATATTTATTTTAAAAGACCGTATCTTCCCCGCACAGAAAATAAAAATATTCAACAATGATTACATAACTGAGGGAAAGAGCAAGTTCGGCAGGAATAAATCAGCCGCTCAAAAGCTTACTTCTCTTCAATAAAAAACTTGTGTAAATTGGAGAATCAAAAAATGTCTGTATTACATCGCATTAAATCCGGTACATCTATTTTATTAACATTAGGAACCGTTGCTGGAACCGCAGCGCCGATGATTGCTCCCGCCCCTGCTTTTGCTCAGACAGCTTTTTCGGATGTTAATAATAACTACTGGGCAAAAGATTTTATTCAAGATTTGTCAGAAAGAGGGATTATCAAGGGATTTCCTGATGGGAGTTTCCGCCCGGATGCACTGGTAACGCGGGCTGAATTCGCGGCAATGGTGCGATCGGTCAAAAAGGCAAAAACTCGGGATGCTGTACGGTTTGCTGATGTTCCATCGAATTTTTGGGCAAGCGGGGCGATCGCCCAAGCTTACGAGATGGGATGGATGTCTGGTTATCCTGGCAATGTTTTTAGGCCGATGCAGCAGATTCCCCGCGTGCAAGTTGTAGTCGCTTTAAATAACGGACTTGGCTATGAGCCTAAGTGCAGTTTTCAAGATGTTCTCAGCTACTATAATGATGCGGGTGATATTCAAAGTTATGCTGTCAAAAGTGTGGCTGCTGCTACTGAAAAACAGTTGGTTGTCAGTTATCCCAATCCTAAATCTCTGAAACCAAATCAGTCAGCAACGCGGGCTGAAGTAGCTGCTTTTATCTATCAAACATTGGTGAGTACCAATCAAGCAAGAGCAATTAATTCTCCTTATATTGCCAAGATTGATGTTGCTGATTCTGTTGCTGTGAAAATCCCTAGCGGTACTTCTATCTTAGTCGAGTATGCAAAAGGTAAGATTTTGCTTGGCCCCAATGACACGTCTCCGATTACGCTGACTGTGGCTGCGGATATTGCGGGGAGTGATGGTAAATTGCTGATACCCGAAGGCTCGAAAATTAGCGGCGAATTGCGATCGACTGCTGCGGGCGTTCAGTTTGTGGCACAGGAATTAAGTATCATCAACGGTAGCAGAGTGCCTCTGAATGCGACTTCGCAACTGATTACTCGGAAAGAAACTGTGACTAAGGGTGTTAATGTTGGTAATCTGGTTAAAAATACGGCGTTGGGTGCAGCAGCAGCGGCGGCGATTGCAGGTGTTACGGGCGATCGGGCGATCGCAACTGAAGAGGTACTCGGCGGCGCGGGAATCGGCACTTTGATCGGAGTGTTTTTGGGTCGAGATAAAGTCGATTTGTACGCTGTTAATCCTGATACTGATTTAGATTTGCTGTTGAATTCTGACTTGGTTGTTGGTACTGCAAACACAGGCATTTGTAGTTCGAGATAGAGCCGAGATTTGTAGGTGCGCACTGCGCACCTTACGACTTTAAATGTCTACGGACATCCCAAACTTTCTCGGGTAGAAACTCCAGTCACGGGATTGACACCATCTGCTTTTTCGCACATAATTGTTACTTGATAAGCGTCGATAATCGCGTCTGTAAAATCTGCACCGGAAATTGCCGCATCAAAAAACCGAGTTCGAGTCATAATTGCTTCGGTGAAATTAGCATTCGTCAAATTAGCGCCGTCAAAGGTTATTCTATCTGCCAAAGCACCGGACAGATTCGCACCTGATAAGTTAGCATTTAGCAAGACTCCCTTAGTCAAAATCGCATTGGTTAAATCAGCACCTTGAAAGTTGGTTCCTCGCATCTCGGCGGCGACAAATGTTCCCCCTGCTAAATTTGAGTTGGAAAAATCGCGATCGGACAAATTAATATTTGTATAGTTAATAATTGTTTTCGGCAGGGCAAATGCTGGAGTAGCACTCAGCAGTACCCACCCAAAAGCCAATACTAAACTTAAAACTAGGCTTAGGAAAATTCGGAATACACTTTTCATGATGATGGGAATGGGGAATGGGGAATTGGGCATTGGGCATTGGGCATTGGGCATGGGGCATTGGGCATTGTTGACTGTTGAGGAGACGGCAGTGCCGTCTCCCTACTGCGATCAATTGTTGACTGTTGAGGAGACGGCAGTGCCGTGTCCCTACCGCGATCAATTGTTGACTGTTGAGGAGACGGCAGTGCCGTGTCCCTACCGCGATCAATTGTAGGGACATTATCAATTCCGGCTGGGCCGGAATAATATAGAGGAGACGGCAGTGCCGTGTCCCTACTGCAATCAATTGTAGAGACATTATCAATTCCTGCCGGGCCGGAATAAGATAGAGGAGACGGCAGTGCCGTGTCCCTACTCCAATCAATTTGTAGGGACACGGCACTGCCGTCTCCTCCGTTTATATCTGACTAATTAAAATCGCTTTACCCAATCTTCGCCGACGCGAAGTGTCAAGTCAGAATCGATTTCACCAGTAGAAGATGCTTCTATTTTACCGTCGCCTAACGCTTTTTGCAGTTGATTCGCTGCTTCTAAATCACCTTGCTGCACAATAATTTGACTTTGACGTTGCTTGTCTGGCCAATCTTTGACTACAGATATATTAGAAAATCCCTTTTTTTGGAGAAATGCAGCAACGGTTTTGGCGGTTTTTGGGTTGCTGGAAGCGTTTTGGACAGAGATTTTGAGGTTGCTTGGCGAAACGGACTGGCTGGGATTCGGAAATTTGCTTTGTGCAAAGTCCGGCACGCTTTGCTTGAAATATTGTGTCATAATTCGATCGCGCCCAGCAGCATCTAAAATCCAATAACTCCTCAAATCGCCTTGTTCTGAGCTAGAACGTCCGGGCAACATTACCATTTTAAAGTTATCTCGCTCTAATTGCAAACCGAAATTTGCGATCGTCAATATTTCCTCAAAATTGAGGTTTGTATCCACATATTTTTGCATCAATCGCACAATTTGTGGTAAGCGCACCACTACTGATGGACTTGCGAGGCGGTTCCGCAGAGATTGAATTAAAGATTGTTGTCGCTGAATGCGGCCGATGTCTCCTAAACCGTCATTGCGAAATCTAGCAAATTGTTCTGCTTGTTCTCCGTTGAGAGTTTGCCATCCTTGTGCTAAGTTTATTTTTAACTTTTGGGCGGTATCTTTATAGGACATGGCGCGAGGTACAAATACCTCAACTCCGCCTAACAAATCGACTAATTCCCGAAACGCACTGCTGCTGACTCGCACGTATCTTTCAATAGTCGCATTGTTCAACATATTGCTAACCAATCGCGTTGCCAAAGCTGCTCCTCCTTTAGCATTGGCTTCGTTAATTTTGCTGAAGCGAATTCCGGGAATTTCGACTTTAGTATCTCGTGGAATTGAAAGCAAACTAATAGATTTATCTTTAGGATCTAGGTGCAGTAATGCTATTGTATCGCTGCGACCGTTAAAAATCTTAGGAGAATTGGCGGAGGCTTCCGGTACACGGTCAATTCCCAAAAGCAAGATATTAACAGGCCGCGATAGGCGGTATCCTGGGCGGTTGGATGATGTATCATTAAAGCCAGTAGCATCTAGAACTTTGCTAATAAGTTGCGGTTCCACGGGGGCTAAGAGGGCAGTAATTGCCCCGATCGCTGCGGAGATGGCTGCTGTGAATATTACGAAAAGTAGCCAAAATATATACAGGGTTATTTTAGGCTTTTTTCTGGATTCGCGATCGACTGGTTGAAGAAAGTTTTTTTTAAAGATTGACAAGTTTTTCATTGACTTGCTATTAGTTATTGTATTTTTTCAGCTTTGCAGTAAAACTTGGGCGGTGCTTCTAGAAAGTATTTGAATAAAGCCGGACAAAGCCAGCCTTCAAGATTTTTCGCTTCCCACCGATACCAGTTACCGCCGTATTCTGTTTTAAACCACAGCATTTCTGCTTGATATCCGGGAAATGGATTGGCTGAAAATAAAAGTCGGAAACCTCGATCGGCATTCGGGATGTCTGCGACAAGTGCTTCAATCATTTGGGGGACTGAACAAATGGTTCTCGAACAAGTCCGATTTTGATTTCGCTTGTTTGGGCTGGAAATACAAGTCTAGATACATTATATTCTGTGGTGCCAAAGTTGTGCCATAAATTAGGTTCGATCGTTCGGACTTTAGTCCTGCTTTATTTATTAATCGAAAGAGGACTGAAGTCCTCACAGGTTCGATCGTTCGGACTTTAGTCCTTCTTGATTTATTAGACAAGATTGCAAAAATAACTAGGACGGGCTCTCCGGCCCGTTCCACAAAAAACATTTTTTCTTGTGGAACAGGCATCTTGCCTGTTACGGATTTATGATCGGAATTAAGCGTTATTTCATGGGTACAAAATCATAACCGGTGCCCGATCGCGAAGGGTTAGCCCGATTCACTTTCACAAGCTGTACCGGCATATTCCGAACTCCCGAAGGTAAAAACCGAATTGGGCCAGTTGCTCCCTTTGCTACAAAATCGGAAGCTGAAAGCACTTCTTGAATTCCTTGGCGGGTGGGACTGCGATCGATCGCCGAAATTGCAGCTATCGTCGCATCGTAAGTCATCGCAGTCACCCAACCAACATCTGCTTTCCACAACTGTCTAGAGCGACGGGAAAACTCCGATTTGCGATCGCCCTCAATGTGCCACGCCACCGCCATCACCATCCCAACCGCCGAAGCACCTCCCACTTCCAAAGTCGTCTTGCTGTACATTGTTCCCATATCCCCCAACACAAACAGTCGCCTATTATTAACAGTCACTACCTGCAAAGCTTTATCCAAAGCATCATAGTCCGGGTTCAACATAATAGCCTCAGCACCCCGACTAATAGCTTGATCGATACTTTTAGCCGGACTAAAACCGGGATTTGACAAGTCAAACTCAGCGACTACTTGCCCGCCGCCCAGAGAAACAGCCGCCACAAACTCTGACTTTAGCGACTCGCTGTAAGCACTTTTGTGATTGAAAAAAACCGCGATATTGCGCTTTTTCAACTTAGTTAGCAGATAATCTGCCAAAGCCCTACCACCCACATAAGCGGTGGGAACAGTCCGAAAAAAATAACGACTCAAATTAGCAGGTTTAACAGCAGTGCTAGTTCCCGAAATAACAGGCAATTTTCCCAAATCGTAGATCGGTAAAGCGGCCAAAGTAGCCGTGCTGGTGTGGTGGCCGACTACACTTAAAACCTCGCGATTTTTCACCAAAGCGGAAGCAATTTGTTTCGCGACTGCTGGATGATCGTCATCGTTAGCAATAATCACTTTCACAGGCCTGCCGTTGATGCCACCAGCTTGATTGATTTGAAATTGAGCTTGAGCGACTCCGCGCAATATATCTAAAGCTGCATTCGGGTGACTCGTCGTAGGTGCGGCCACGGCGATCGTGTAGCATTTGCGATCGGCAATCCGAGCATTGTTCAGATAAATCCTAGTTTCCGGTGCATTGTAGCAACTGCGCAGAGCTTGTTCAAAATGACTGGCGGCTTGTTGATATTTGCCAGCAGCCATTGCCTCAATGCCCTTATTTTTGGCTGCTCTAAATTCTGGTCTTTCCAGGTTTACATCTTCTCTTTCCACCAGTTGTTTTTGACCGTAACTCATCCGCTCCTTCAGATCGAAACTCAAACTTCTCTGGTATTGAATCGCGGTTTCTCGTGGACTGCTGTAACTGCTAAAATCTGTATGAGGCGGGAAACCAGCTTTTTCCAACAGCCACAAAACTACTGCAATTAGAAAACCTGCCATCGCTAGAGAAATTAAAAGCAAAATAGTTTCATTTTTCTGGCGCATAGGTTTCTTAATTAAATCAGTTCGCGAATAATTTTTTTGAAGAATGGCAACACAAACCTGTAGGAAAGCCGGGATACTCCCATTAAAGTATACGACAATAAAATAGCTAAAACTGTCAGGAGTCCCACGATTGCCAATCCCTGAATGCCTAATTGTACGGGATTTAAAATAGACCAAGCTGGGAATAATACAAAAATTATCGTATTAGTAATGACTAAAGTAATAAAAAAATAAAACTTTTGTTTTAGGGGGCGGTATTGAGAAAAGATGACACCAGCAAGCAGCAGCAGCCAGATCAGTGTGCTAATCCAAACAGTTCCCAAAAGGCTGACAAGGACGATCGCCAACAGCCAACTACTAGAACCCGCGATCGCCGATCGCCTCAACAATTCCTTGATATTAATTTCCCCAAACTCTGACTCCTCCGATAAATTCCTCGTCAAATTAATTGCATCCACACCTGCCTCAATTTGCACCGCAGCTTGCATTTTTTGAGCGACCAAGCCATTGCCAGCAGGTGCGATCGCCCCCGTCGCCATTTCTCCGGCCAGAGCCCCCAGCACCTGAGCAGCCGACTCAAATCGATCGCCCGGAGTCGGCATTACCATGCGATCCAAAATAGCAGCGAGTCGATCGCTCGCATCAGCCCAAACGCGCCAATTCCAGCGACGAGTAGGAGACTCCATCAACTCCTGTGGCCTTTTCCCCGTCAGTAAATACAGGCAAGTCACTCCCAAAGCGTACAAATCCGTTGATGGATAAACCGGTTCCCCCGAAACCTGTTCTGGCGGCGCATAGCCACTCGTACCAAAGACGATCGAACTTTGAGCCGAAATACCAGCCGCCACCTGCTTCACCGCCCCAAAATCAATCAAAAACAGCTTTCCCGCACCTTCACCCACAGCAGTTTCGCGCACAATATTATCCGGCTTAATATCGCGGTGAATCGCACCGTTATCGTGAATAAATTGCAACACAGGCAAAATCTGCTGCAAAACGTCCACAATCTCAGCTTCGGAAAACTTACCGCGAGTGGCAATTTCCTCGCGCAAATCTGCACCGTCTACGAATTCCTGAACCAAATAAAAAAACTCTTGTACCTGTGGTTTCGCAGCAATTTCACTGAAAACACCCTCATTTTCGGAGGATGGAATCTGTCCTAAATTGTGATCGACATCAGCTACGTGCAGCACGCAGTAGGCGTACAAAGCCGGAATTTGCGGGTGTCTGTCGCCCAAACTGTTCAAAACATCAGCTTCTCGCCGAAAAGCCCGCGTCGCCGCTATAAGCTGATTTGAGTTGAGATGGAGTGGCGGCTGCAATCGCTTGACAACGCACTGCAACTTCAGGGGAGAGCCGAGAGCCAGGGCTTGAAAAGTCGTGCCAAAAGCTCCCCGCGAAAGCGGCCTCTGTGGTAAAAAGCGGCTGTCCAAAATTAACGGCATCCCGCAAGCAGCGCAATACTTTTGAGCGATTTCGTCAAGACTGGCGCTGTCATTGAAATCGGGGAAAGAGTTAAGCGGATTTGGACAGCTTGGGCGGGTGCAGTAAATGTCCATCGATTCACACCTGTGTTGATGCAATTGGGCAGCGGGCGATCGAGTTAAACCAGCAACCCTACAAAAATACCTTGAAAAATGCAAAAATTAGCAAAAATGCTGGAATGCGGCTTGCTTGTCCGGGGGAAGTGGTGGTTTGGTGGTTTGAGCGATCGAACTACCATAATAGACAAGATTGCAAAAATAACTAGGACAGGCTCTCCGGCCCATCCCACAAAAAGTTTTTTTCTTGTGGAACAGGCCGGAGAGCCTGTTACAAAATTTGATTAAAATGAATTTTGCAATCTTGTCTAATAAAAGTTGTTTGTAGTCAGTACGAAGGCTCTTTATTTACCCAAATAATCAGGACTAAAGTCCTTACTACAAACTTACTAAATTCACTAAAATTATCAGGACTTTAGTCCCCACTACAAACTTACTAAATTCACTAAAATCATCAGGACTTTAGTCCTCACTACGAACTTGTCAACTCAACGAGCGCCTTAGCCAAATATTCATATTGCGGCAAAGTATTGTAAAACTGAGCTGAAATTCTCACCAACCGCTTGCTAGCATCGGGCCAAGGAATCACCGGAACTTCAATCTTGAAAATCTCCCACAGCGCCTCTTGCAGAAGTGGAATTCCTCCGTTTCCAACCGCATCAGACTTTTGATCGCCCAGCGGTACAACCGCCATCGAACCTACCATTTCATCGGGACAAGGTAGTGGTAAATCTAATTTATCCGCCAAGATTTGTCTCCCAGCTAATGCTAAAGCATGATTTTTTGCCATCAATTCTGGCCAGCCGCCGCTCAACAAAGAACCCATAAAATCGATCGCCACAGGGACGCACAAATAAGGACTCGGATCGACTGTTCCCATCCAGTCAAATTCTAATTGAAAGCGTGATTTGTCAGCGCGCGGCGAATTAGCACCGTGACTGATCGTAGTTGGCCGAATAGCATCTTGCTTGTCGCGCCTCACGTACAAAAAGCCGGCACCTTTTGGCGCGCACAGCCATTTGTGGCAATTTCCGGTATAGTAAGCGGCGCCAATTTCATCTAAATTGAGTGCTACCATTCCCGGCGCGTGAGCTCCATCTACCAATACATCGACGCCGCGATTCGCTAACTCGCCGACTAACTGTTTGATGGGAAAAATTAAACCTGTTTGGCTGACAACATGGTCTAGTAAGGCTAACTTTGTTTGCGGCGAAACGCACTTAATTATTGCTTCAATAATTTGTTCGGGCGACTCAATTGGAAATGGTACTTCTGCGACTATGACTTTAGCGCCTGTGCGCTCTGCTATAAAGTCAAGGGTGTTGCGACAGGCGTTGTATTCCTGATTTGTGGTTAGCAATTCGTCGCCGGGAGCAAAAGAGAGCGATCGCAAAACTGCATTGACTCCCGTCGTCGCATTCGGCACAAATGCCAACTCCTCTTGATCTGCACCGATAAATGCTGCTAACTGATTTCTGGCATTATCCAACAACGGCTCAAATTCCCGCATTAAAAAGCGCAATGGTTCTCTTTCGAGTTGTTCTCGAAAACTGGTTTGCGCTTCCAGTACGGGAATCGGACAAGCCCCAAAGGAGCCGTGATTGAGGAAGGTGATATCGCGATCGAGTAACCAGTGTTCGTTAATCATTAGTTAGTTGTTAGTTGTTAGTTGTTAGTTGTTAGTTGTTAGTTGTTTTGTCATTTGCCATAATTCTTGTGGAACAGGCATCCTGCCTGTTCAAAACCTGCTTTTTAGGAGATGTCTATTATTCAGTCAACTGTCAACTGTCAACTGTTAACTGTCAACAGCCAACTGTCAACCGTTACGCATTTTAGCTTTTAATTCCTCAAACTCTTCTAATGTATTACAATTCGATAACATTAGTGCTTCTGGTTCCCCCACGGGTAGAGCGATTGCCGGAATTTGATTTAACCACTCTTGAAAGGAACGTCCTCCTTTGTCTATAAAACTTTGCAAACTGGACAGAGATTGTTGACGGTAGAAGCCGCACAAAGGCTCCCAGCGCGAATTTTGATAGGGCACAATTGCTAAGGTAGATGGGGGAAAATCTGTTAGCTGACTCGCCCAATTTTGGATAATCTGGGCATCCAACAAGGGCAAATCGCAAGCTAACAGTAAAATCCAGTCGGCGGCAATTTCTGTCAATCCCTGAGTCAATGCTACCAAGGGGCCGGAGCCCGGATTGTACTCTACCAGAAACCGGGATTGTTCGGTTAAGGTCGATCGATAGCGATCGGGCCAAGCAGTCAAAACATAAACTTGTGGTGTTACAACTGCTGCAACTTCTAACGCCCGCTGTAACAGGCTTTTACCCTCAATTTCCAGCAGAGCTTTATCCCTACCCATCCGCGAACTTTGACCGCCTGCTAGCACAATTACTGCAATTTTATGATTAATCATTAGTCAGTTGACAGTTGACAGTTAAAAGTTGGCGAACCCGATCGATAATCCTCAAATCAAAGCACTAACGGCTTTGCTAACCTCCTCAAGTTTTTGGACAACTTGGCCGCTGCTTAATAAAGTTTCAGCCTCAATCAAAGCCGAGTTTATATCGGAACAAATTCCACTGCGCCAGAGATAAAATCCGCCGTTCCAGATAGCGGACTGCATCAATTCCGAGGGTTTCCCTAGCAAAATTTCCTGCATTTGTTTGAATAACTCAGATGCTGATTCAAAGGCGGGATTTGTGCTGCTAAAACCGTAATCTCCGTGGGCTAAAAGCACTCGCTCGAATTCAGCATCCGGTTTAGCAACGCCGATAATTGCAGTACGATCGCGCGGCAAGTCGCAACTTCCCTCCAATCCTTTGACTGTGGTATAATTCTTGACTCCCCGCAACTTAAAGGCTTTTTGAAACATACCTTCTGTCGGCGGGTGGACGTAGCCGGAAATGACGTTAACGTCGCCGGCACAGGGACACCACATCAACTCCATTGTCGCGAAAGGTGGCCGTTTGCCGATTTCGCGGCGGTATGGCACTAAACTGGCGGCTTGAGGAAAATGCTTGGGAAGGTAAACAAAGCCTAAACCCGTACTGTCAAAAACTTGCTGGACTTTTTCTAAACTAAGTTTTCTCCAGTCAACTCCCAAACCGCGCCAAATTTTAATCAAGGGAATACCTTCCTTGGTTGGCATTACATCGCCCCCGTGCATGACTGCTGGGATGCCAGAGGCGGCTAAAATTAGGGCGGTTATTGGGCTAATTGGAGCGGTGCGCGATCGCCCGTCGTAAGCAACTCCAAACACCGCAACGCTAGATACTGAAAACCCTTTTTCTCTGTTTGGGGCGGCAAGCATCGGCCCCAATTCTTCATAAGCATCCAGCATTCCGGCTAATTCTTCGCCGGTTGGCCGTTTGATGCGATGGGAAATCATAAAAGCTCCGATTTGAGCTGCTGTTGCTTCACCCAGTAGCATCATCCGTGTGGCTGCTGCTGCTTCGGATCGAGTTAGATTTTCTCCTGTGTGTACTCCGCTGCCAATTTTTCGCAGCAATTCTCTAAATGCGTTACTCATAATTTTGGTTATTGGTTATTGGTTATTGGTTATTGGTTACTTGTTATTGGTTATTGGTTATTAGAAAGAGAACAGACAACAGTTAACAGTCAACAGTCAACAGACAACAGTCAACAGTTAACAGACAACACTCAACAGTTAACAGTCAACTGACAAACATGAGGTAATTAATTCCCTGATTTCCCTACCTTCAATGCATCAAATTGTGGTGGTACAAATTCGCGTACCAGATTCCAGAAATGCGCGATCGGCGGAATTTGCATTCGATCGTGAGTTGTGACTAACACGACTTCGCGAGTCCAAGTCGGATCGATCGCCGATTGACTAATCGCCGAAACCTTGGAATTTCCGCTCTCTTGGGCGATCGACCGAATTGCTAAAGTACGATCGGGCACAGCCTCAAGTAAAGCTGAATGCGGTAGCAAAGCAATCAATTCTCCCTGTCGCACCACACCCCGAAAAGCATCGAGAGTGTTGAGTTCCAAAACAGCATGAAGTCTAGCACCGATGCGTCCAAATTGTTCTTGCACCATCCGCTGCATTCCATACCCATCCTTAAATACCACTTGCGGGTAACAAATTAATTCCGGCCAAGGTACTCGATCGTACTGCGCCAGGGGATGATTCGCCGCCATCAATACTTCGATCGGCTCATTGTAGAGCACCTGAACCAACATTTCCGGGGCTTGAGTAAAATAGCGGTTGTTCATCACTATCGCGATGTCCACCAAACCATCTTTGAGAACTTTCAGAGCTCGATCGCTTCCTAGAGCAGTCACCCGCAACTGCACGTTAGGATAGTCGTGGCAAAATTTTTGCAACACAGGCGGCAAATAAGCAGCACAAACCGAGTGAATCGCCGCCACGCACAATTCCGGCTGCTTTCCCGCCAGCAAGTCTCCCAATTCGACCGCAGCATTTTGCCAACTCTGACATATTTTACGAGCATGAGGTAACAGGCGTTCTCCTCCCACAGTCAGCTTCGCGTGCGGTGTGCGGTGAAACAGTGACAAACCCACTTCCGCTTCTAGTCCCTGCACTTGCCGGCTAATTGTCGATTGAGTAACGCCGCACTTGTGCGCTGCTTGCTGAAAGCTACCAGTTTGGGCTACGGCAAGAAATGCTTGAAGCTGCTCTAAGCGCATGGATGTTTTAGTCTAGGGAACATTTGGGGCGATCGTGATTAGTATTTGTGATTAAAAAATCATAATCACACTAACCGATTTGTACCCCAAGTTTAGTAGACTTTGATACAGCTACAGATTAGTTTTGAGTTATGGGCGATCGTCCGCAACAAGATCCACAATCCGAAATCGCCCTTGATTATTGGTTATTTACCAAAACAGATATTTTGTCAATATCCAATTTTGTTCATCTCATTGTATAGCGGTTCTCAAGCGTGGTGAGGTATGCCCTATGCCCACGGAGGCCTATGCCCTATGCCCAGTCGTCCGCGAATATGAGAGCTCGAAAGGCTATACCAATCACAATATCTTTTGATTCACACTAGGGCTCTGCTCTTGAGCATAAGACTCATTGGTAAAATAGTAATGAAAGTGAGTCGCTGCGAGTCTAATATCGTTTCCGGTTGCATCGGAATGATATCAATTCCGGTTGCAGGGCGAATTAATATTACCCAAAATCAGGAGACTGCACGTGCCGTGTCCCTACAATTGATCAATTGTAGGGACACGGCACTGCCGTCTCCTCGTTTATCATTCCGGCGCAGCCGGAATTGATATAACAGAGCCATTGGATTAGGCGGAATCACCCCACAAGGGAGCACATCTAATGATATCTGTGAAGTTTCCGGACATACTATTGGTGTCGATCTAACTCTTTCGATTGAAGAAATATGGTCGCAAACCTGTTCTAACCATCGTCAAGATAGTAATCGACTTAAACGGTGTGGATTAATCGCAAGGATGGTTCCATTTGAACAATATTTTGATGATCTTTTTAATACTTACAATGAAACGATGGATCGCGTCCACGCTCAAAAGTTGTATTATTTTGACCGTGATTTTTTTTCGTCTTGGTTAAAGAATCTAAATGAATATACACATTTGGGAATTGTTGAGTTTGAGGATGAGGTGATGTGTGCTTGTTTATTTACTGAATGTTCTGGAATTGTTCAATCTTGTTTGAGAGGTACTAAAAATAAATTTTTAAAACAGTCTCCTGACAAGTTACTATTGGAATCTTAACCCCGATTTGTTCCGTGAAGCACTTGACAAACGAGCAAAATTAGGAAATTTACCCAAGGCTGTAGTTATTGTACACCTCTACGGTCAAAGTTGTGATATTGACCCAATTTTAGAAGCTTGCAATATTTATGAGATTCCACTCATAGAAGATGCGGCGGAATCTCTGGGTGCTAGCTATAAAGGTCGATCGCCTGGAAGCTTTGGCAAAATCGGCATTTTCTCATTCAATGGTAACAAAATTATCACCACTTCCGGCGGCGGAATGTTGGTTTATGATGACCAAACACTGGTAGAAAAAGCTCGTTTCTTGGCAACACAAGCTCGCGATCCGGCTCCTCATTACCAACATTCGGAAATTGGTTATAATTATCGTCTTAGCAATGTTTTGGTGGGAATTGGTCGCGGTCAATTGCGGGTTTTGGAGGAACGAGTTGAAGCTAGACGGCACAATTTTGATTTTTATAAACAGGCTTTAGGAAATTTGCCGGGAATCGAGTTTATGCCGGAAGCTGCTTTTGGCAAATCTACTCACTGGCTGAGTTGTTTGACGATCGATCCGGCTGCTTTTGGGGCAAACAGAGAAGAGGTTCGTCTAGCGCTGGCCGAAGAGAAAATAGAAGCTCGTCCAGTCTGGAAACCTTTAATTTACAACCTGTTTTTGCTGACTGTGAATGTATAGGTGCTCAGGTGGCTGAGGAGTTATTTGAAAATGGGCTTTGTTTGCCTTCTGGCTCTAATTTGACTGATGAGGATTTGGGGCGGGTGACAAGTGCGATCGCGAAAATTCACAAAGAACATGGATGATATCAAATCCGGTTGCATCAGAATTAATATTACCTGAAATTAGGACACGGCAGTGCCGTTTCCCTACAGTATTGGGGTAGGGAAACGAGGCGTTGCTGAGAAAGGAGTATGATTTGCCTCCGAAATGAGTAGGGGCAATTCATGAATTGCCCCTACTCTAAATTTCAGGGATTGAAGAAAGGGAGAAATTAGGAGACGGCAGTGCCGTTTCCCTACAGTATTATTTGGGGTAGGGACACGGCATTGCCGTCTCCGACTTATCTAACCGCCGGAATTCCAATCACTCACCTGTTTCAACCGAGACAAAGCACTTTCGGCTGGATCAACGGCTGTTTGAATGTTAGTTATGGGATTTAATCTTTTAAATTTTAGATTTGAGATTGATGTAATTCATATCGAACTTAGCATCAGCGAGATTTGCACCTCTGAACGAAGTGTCCTGAGCATTTCTAATCTCTCGAACAATAGCAGAAAAAGACACAAACGAAAACCAAAGATATAGCAGCGACAGCAAACCGAAACATATACCCCAAAACAGTTTGTGAGTGCTCAGAAAAGCGCTAGCCGTTGCAGAGAACAAAAAAGCCGCTCCATAAGTCGCAACACTTCCAGCCGCTACGATCGCCACTTTAGCAAATTGATGTCGCATCCGGGAACTCACAAAAAACATTAACACCCCGCCGATCGCCATTCCAGCCAAAGCAGCCTGAGAATTATTGTTAGTTGCAGTCCCAGTATAGAAAAATCCCAACAAAGCCCCTGATAGAATAGCAGAAATTGTCCCCGCAAATCTACCGATTTTTGAGGTTGGTGGCTGTGTGCGGGCGATCGCCCCAGCCAAGCCAGCAGCGCTCAAAACCCCGTACAACAACAGCACAAAAGACCAACTCCGAGACTCCGGTATTTGTCCTTGCGTACTCAAAATCAGCCGAGTCACAACATCACCGACAACCAGACAAATCGCGATCGCCCCAGCACTCAAAACAGCAATCTGTCGCCCAGAAAGCCCGATTTTCGCACCAATAAAATTCGCACCCGCCAACTGAGCATTTCTAAAATTGCAGCCGCGAACATCCGCACCACCAAAATCCGCACCATTCAAAACTTGTCCTTGGAACGATCGATTTCGCAAAACTTGATTGCTAAAATTATTGACATCCGAATGATTCATCTTTCCCTCTCATCTCTTCCTTTGCGTCTTCGCGGTTCATTAAAAAATCTCCATCACAAAATGAAACTAACCAATCCGCTCAAAATCAAACACATTTCACACATTCTCGGTTTCGGAATCTTGCTCGCACCAATACTAATTTATAACATTCCCTACTTTTCGCGTCCAGCACAAACCAACGAAGCGCGATCGCTCTTTCAAGGAATAGCCTACCGCAAGGAATTCCGCTCAAATCCGCGTCCCATCATACTTCACATTGTTAGCATCGATCTCAATGCCCCAGGAATCGGAATTTTTGTCACTCCCGGAGCTCCAACAGCCGATTTAACAGAAACCAACGCCCGCACCGCTACTGAATTTCTCAAAGAATTCAAATTGCAACTAGCAGTCAACGCCAATTTCTTTTATACCTGCATCGAAGAAGCACCTTGGGATTATTATCCCCGCAGTGGCGATCGAGTCAATAATGTCGGACACGTCATTACCAAAAGCCAAGCTTATTCCCAACCAGATCCAAAATTTCCCGCCCTTTGTTTTGATGCCAAAAACCGCGCTCAAATAATCGAAAACGGCACTTGTCCCCAGGGAACAGCCTATGGAGTTGCGGGAGATACTGTGCTGGTGAAAAATGGCAAAGCAGTAGCACAAAGCCAGGAAAAAAGCAAGGATGATAAACCTTATCCGCGAACAGTTGCGGCGATCGACAAAACAGGCAAAAAATTGTGGTTGATTGTTGTAGACGGCAAGCAGAGGCTTTACAGCGAAGGGCTGAAGTTGAGCGAGATCGCAGAGATTTCGATGCAGTTGGGAGCCGATACAGTGCTGAGTTTGGACGGTGGTGGCTCGGTAACTTTGGCAGTAGCATCGCCATCAGGAGCAAAACTGTTGAATGCTCCAATTCAGAATAAAATACCAATGCAGGAACGTCCAATTTCTAATCATTTAGGGTTTTCTGCGCGGGAAAATTAGAGTTGCAAATTGCGGTTTCTCTCCGAGAAATTGTAGGGTGCGCAATGCGCACCCTACTAACTCATTTTCGCAATTAAATAATCGAAATGAGGAACTTGGCAACATGAACCGATGTTGGTTCCTATGAGTGAAGTTGTTGCAAATCTTCATCGGTGAGATGGCGGGCTGCGTCGTCAGCAGCCTGAAACAGTAGAATTTCGGCGGGAGAGTGCGAGTTTTCCCAGGCAGCTAAGCTCACAATTCGGGCTTTTGGGATTAATTATTTGGCTTTTTCGCTTAATTGGAAAGTCATAGACAAATGGCTAGTCATTCAGTTGACAGTTGATAGTTGACAGTTGACAGTTGACAGATGAAGGCGATCTCTACCTAAAATGAAGAGGATTGGAGTAATGAATTGTCTGATTTTAATTTCTCCCGATCAGGGTTCCGGCTTTAAACCGATTTTTTCTGGTAATTGCACGGAGATTGTATATTTGAAGTTTACCAGAAGTGCGATCGGCATCACCGCCAACCAACCTAAATCTAGAGTAACCTAATTACATATTGTTTAAAATTTTACTTTAATGCAAAAATTACTAGGACAGCTAGAACCAAAAAAGACGGCAAAGGGAAAGTTTCCATGTCTGCCGGACAAAAAAATACTGATAGCATCATTAATAATTCCTGTGATTCACTTCTGTCTTTCCAGAATATACTTATTAATATCATCGGAGAATGGAACAGTAGCAATTTGGCCGTCAGCCGGTCTTTTTTTGGCGGCTTTCCTCTTGCTGGGATGGCGGATTTTACCTGCTCTATTTATTAGCGATTTTCTGATAAAATTTAGCGTGTTTTTCCCACAAGACTTAATGACAAGTAGTTTAACTGCTTTTGGGAATATCATCGATCTGCTAGTAGCAAGTTTTCTCATCGATCGCTTCGTAAAATACCGAAATTTACTAAATCGATCGCAGGATGTTTTAAGATTTTTCGCGCTGTCAATACCCAGCCCTATTATCGGTACTACTCTCGCCACTACCTTACTCTGCGTACGAGGAATTACTCCTTGGACAGCTTACCCTGAAGTTTGGCGCAGTTGGTTTACTTCAATCGTTGCTGGTACGCTGATTGTGACGCCAGCAATCCTGGCGTGGGCTCAGAAATCCAAGCCGTCGGAAAGACTTCGATCGCCGCAAATAGCAGAATTTGGACTTTTGCTGCTGTTTCTGGTGGCGATCGGCAATATCGCCTTTTGGCAAAAATACCCGATCGAGTATATGATGATTCCGCTGCTGATTTGGTCGGCATTTCGGTTCGGATCGCGGCAATCGACTTTGCTGGTGGTGATTGTTTCGGCGATCGCAATTTTTGGAACATCCCGCGGTTTGGGTTCCTTTGTCAGGCCTTCCCTCACCGAATCGCTGTTTCTGCTGCAATCTTTTATCGGTGTTGTAGCCGTTACCACCTTCGTTTTATCTGCGGTAATTAACGAAAATAAACAAGCAGCAGCCAAGCTCAAAAAACTGAATAACGAGTTAGAACAACGAGTAGAAGAACGTACGGCGCAACTGCAACAAGCTAAAGAAGTGGCTGATAATGCTAACCAATCGAAAAGCGACTTTCTCGCCAATATGAGCCACGAACTACGCACTCCCCTCAACGGCATTTTAGGTTACGCTCAAATCATGAACCGTTCCCAATCTTGGGGAGAAAAAGAGCGCAACGGCGTTAGGATTATTCACCAGTGCGGTTCCCATCTTTTGACACTAATTAATGACATTCTCGACCTCTCTAAAATCGAAGCAGGCAAATTAGATTTACACTCAAAAGCTTTTCATTTCCCGTCTTTCTTGCAAAGTATTGTTGAAATTGTTCGCATCCGCACCGAAGAAAAACAAATTGACTTGATTTATCTGCCCGATGCTGAACTTCCCGAAGGCATAGAAGCCGATGAAAAACGCTTGCGTCAAGTATTAATTAATTTGCTGGGAAATGCCGTCAAGTTTACCGATAAAGGCAGCGTCACTTTCAGAATAGAAATGTCTGACAGGTTTGTAGTCGGGACTTCAGTCCTCCCCCAATCCGTTAAATCCAGTGTCAAAATTCGCTTCCAAATTGAAGATACAGGCGTTGGGATGAGTCCAGATTCGCTGTCGAAAATATTTACACCTTTTGAACAAGTAGGAGATACCAACCGCAAAAATGAAGGAACTGGACTCGGACTGGCAATTAGCACCAAAATTGTTAATTTGATGAGCAGTGAAATTGAAGTGCGAAGTCATTTTGGCGTCGGCAGTACCTTCGCTTTTAACGTCGATTTTCCGTTAGCTGCTGACTGGGTAAATGCAGCGACTGTCGCAGCCGGAAAGCAGATTGTGGGCTATGATGGAACTCAGAAAACTATTCTCATTGTCGATGATAACTGGCAGAATCGTTCAGTGATTGTTAGCCTCCTGGAACCGCTTGGTTTTGCAGTAGTCGAAGCTGAAAATGGCGAGGATGGTTTAGGTAAAGCTGCTCAAATCAAGCCCGATTTAATCATCGCTGATTTGTTGATGCCTGTGATGGACGGTTTTGAAATGCTGCGGCAGTTGCAGAGTTCAGAATCATTAAAAAATGTGCCGTCAATTGTTTCGTCAGCTTCTGTTTATGAAATGGACAGGCAAAAAAGTTTGGATGCTGGTGGCGATGATTTTTTGCCTAAGCCGGTGCAGCTTGATGAGTTATTTTTAATATTGGCAAAATATTTGCAAATTCAATGGAAATACGAGCAGGCATCACCGACTAAAATTTCTGTGCAGCTAGCGCCGAAGACTGTATCTAATTCTGTCATCCTGACTTCGGAAATGGCGATTCCAGCACCTGAAGATTTAGCTTTGTTGCTCGGATTAGCGCAGCAGGGGCGCTTGAAAAAACTTACTGAAGAAGTTAAGCGAATTGAACAACTCGACAAGAGTTATACTCAATTTGTGCAGCAAATTCTGCAATTGGCAAAGAGCTTTCAAGCTGACAAAATCGAGGATTTGCTCAAGCAGTATATAAACTAACCGGGGTAAAAATTTATGCCAGAAGCTGAGTTAATTTTAGTGGTAGATGATACGCCGGCTAATCTGGATGTGATCTCCGAGGCGTTGACGGATGCGGGTTATGAGGTGGCGATCGCCATTGACGGCGATCGAGCTCTCAAGCAAGTTCAGTATACGCTACCGAGTTTAATTTTACTGGATGTGATGATGCCGGGAATTAACGGGTTTGAAACCTGCCGCCGCCTCAAAGCTTCGCCAGCTACAAGGGATATTCCTGTAATTTTTATGACGGCTTTGTCGGATACCGCAGATAAGATTAAAGGATTTCAGCTAGGTGCTGTTGATTATATCACTAAACCTTTTGAAGAAACGGAGGTTTTGGCGCGTGTCAACACTCACATTAAACTGCGAAATCTAAATAAAGAATTAGAGCAGCGAGTAGCCGATCGCACAGCGGAACTAACTGCGGCTTTGGCGCAAGTCAAGCAATCGCAGCTTCAGTTAATCCAGAACGAAAAAATGTCGGCTTTGGGCAATTTAGTCGCTGGTGTTGCTCACGAAATTAACAATCCAGTCGGTTTTATTTATGGCAATACCAAGGAGTTAAATTTAGCTCTAAAAGATATCATTGACCACTTGCGGCTTTATCAAAAAGAATGCCCAAATCCGGGGAAAGATATTGAACTCCACGCAGCAGATATTGATTTAGAATATGTGTTGCAAGATACAGCAAAGATGTTATCATCAATGGAGATAGGATGCGATCGCCTGCGCAACATCAGCACTTCCCTCCGCACCTTCTCCCGCGCCGATACGGCGGTGAAAGTTTCGGCTAATATCTGCGACGGCATTGACAGCACGCTGATGATTTTGCAGCACCGCCTGAAAGCTAAAGATACTCGTCCCGAAATTCAAGTTATCAAGGAATATGGAGAGATTCCCCCGGTAAAATGCTATCTGGGACAACTAAATCAGGTATTTATGAATGTGCTTTCAAATGCGATCGATGCTGTGAATGAGTGCAATTACAAACGCAGTTATGATGAAATTGAAGCTGCTCCTAATATGATTACTATTATGACCGAATTGACGACCGATAAACAAAGTGTTGTGGTCAAATTTAAAGATAATGGTAAGGGGATTTGTGAGGATGTAAAAGCGCACATTTTTGACCACTTGTTTACTACGAAATTAGTTGGTCAAGGGACGGGTTTGGGTTTGTCGATTAGTCGCCAGATCGTTGAGGAAATACACGGTGGGAGTTTGACTTGCTCTTCTGTATTGGGTGAGGGGACGGAATTTGCGATCGCCCTGCCGATCGAATAATATTAGACAAGATTGCAAAATTCATTTTAATCAAATTTGGTAACAGGCAAGATGCCTGTTCCACAAGAAAAAATGTTTTTTGTGGGATGGGCATCTTGCCTCTTGTAGGGGCGGTGCCCCCGTGCCCGCCCTCTCTGAAACATCGGCAAAATCGTCTCTCTTGTAGGGGCGGTGCCCCCGTGCCCGCCCTCTGAAACATCGGCAAAATCGTCTCTCTTGTAGGGGCGGTGCCCCCGTGCCCGCCCTCTGAAACATCGGCAAAATCGTCGATTAAGAGGGTCGGCACGGGGGCACGACAAGTCGATTAAGAGGGTCGGCACGGGGGCACGACAAGTCGATTAAGAGGGTCGGCACGGGGGCACGACCCCTACAGTAGCCCAGCCAAAGAAGCCACGATCGCAGCTAATTTAACTGACTCGATCGGTTTAGGGGCATGAATCTGAAAACCCATAGCGATCGCCTTTCGATTATCAATATCTCTAGCATAGGCCGTTAGTGCGACAGCCGGAATTTGTCCCCCAGCCTCGGCACTCAGTGCCCGAATCTGCCGAATTAGCGCATAACCGTTTTGATCTGGCATTCCAATATCCGATAAAAGTACATCATATTTCTCAGGATTTGCCGTCAACATTGACAGCGCCTCACTTGCCGATGCGGCGGTGGAAGCTTCAACTCCATACTGCTCTAGCATTGTTTTGAATAAGTAACGCATATCTGATTCATCATCCACAATCAGAACTCGCACACCTTTCAATGATGGAATATCCGTCGGCACTGCGGGCTCGTTTGCCAAATCTACTGCTTCCCAAAGACTGGGAATCGCACTTTGTGCGATATCTGTTAGCGGCAACCTCACGGTAAACGTTGCCCCTTGTCCCTCACCTGGACTTTCTGCATCCACAGTACCGCCGTGAAGTTCTACTAAATGACTGACAATGGAAAGTCCTAGCCGCTTCTAAAAACCTAGGTTTACCTAGGTTTAAACTCCTACGGTGTAAGTTTAAGCAAATCTTCTTCTAGTGCGCGAACGCTTAAGAGCAGACCTCTTTGGGGTTGACCAGAAAACGACCGTTAGAAACGGTGTAATAATCGTGTCTACGACTTACTTTACCGGATTGCTTGGTCTTTCTATTCAGTTGTGCCCATTGAGTCCACACGTGCTTGTTTGAGTTCACCTCAACATAGGCGGTTATGGAGTCTGGGAGTTTTTCACTTAATCTCATACCTCTACGGGCGATTACCAAAGCAGCAGCTTCATCACTAGCAAGTCCGTACATCTTGAGGTATTTGAATAAGCCAATAATACTCGTAAAGGCGGGATTGACTACGCTCAATTCAATGCCACGATTACTAAGGATTGAGTTCAATTGTTTGTAGAATTCATTGTAGGCCCAACTTGAGAGCATTCGGGCATACTTGCGACTTGTTTCGCCTAACCGCTGTTTCTTGTCTGAAAAGTCTAATTCTTCACAAACAATAGGACACTGAAATTTTGTAGCCAATACTGCCAACTGCAAGCAGGTATCAACAATTTGAGCCTGTTGTGAGCCCTGTGGCAAACCTACCTGTAAAGGTATTTGATTTTTGGCTTTGAGATTGCCATCAGCATCAACATAAGCCCAACCAATTGAGCCGGGATTCAGATCGATACCAATACAGCCATAAGCTCGATCAATAGATTGAGGCTTAACGGGAATTGGTGTAAAAGATACTGCTACTTTCCAGCTACTATCTTTTTTGAATAGATGCCAAGTCTTTGCACCATAGCTCGGCAATCGGTTAATATTGCGGTCAAAATTACCAATCTCGGCCCAAACGCTTTTGCCAAAACTTGCTTCAAGGCACGCTGGAACTCTAATTTTTAAGGTAGAACCATTCCATTGAGCGATGCCATTTCCCAGTGTTTCGTCTTTAGATCCCACTAAAAAGACTTGATCGTGAGGTACGAATACCTTGATCGGTGCTACCTTTAGGGTGGTCAGCTTGTTTTGAATAAGGAAGAGTTGGCGTTTTTTGTGGTGAATTTGAAAATGTAGATTTTGCCAGTTAGTTTCTCTGTACTTGAGTGAACAAGACAAAGGAAAGCTGGCGCCTGTTTTGCTATTGCGCCAATTCTTTTTGGAGTAAAACTTGTTGGCTGCTTTGAGTTTTTTCTCTGCCTTTCCTAGCCAAACTTGAATCGACTTTACCTTACCCGTCAATGTTTTTATATGCAATGAACGATGTTCTTTGGCACTGTCAACTTTACCTTTAGCGTAGGCAATCACGCGAATGGCGTGACGCTTGTTGATCAAGTAGGTTGCTTGAAGATGGGTGTTCCATTTTGATTTATGGAATTTGGTACCAGTCAATAGTTGAGCAACTGTCTCAATTGCAGCCAGCCTAAAGATCGGGGCAAAGGCGGTTAAAAACATCTCCATCTGACTGAAGCCCAAAGCATTCAGTTCTGATTCGGGAGTTGGTAGTCCTTTGATTTAGGTTAGGGATGGCATTGATTCGACCTCTCAATGTGCTTATATCTGTGACTGTTTTTAATTCCGCTAATTCTCCAATGTTGAGCCACTCTGTCCATGCCATGCCGAGAATCTGTTCTCTAAATCATAGGTAAATCTAGGTATTTTGGCAACAGTCCGAAACCCGTCGAACAGCCCGCAATCCAAATTCGGATCGGTGTTTTCGGCGATTTACCTTTGACAATTTCGGGAAAAACTTTGCTGCTTAAGGCCTCAAAGCTTTTGGGATCGCGAAAAAAGCTGGTGACATGAATGAAGACATCGTGATATAGCGCCGTTACTTCGATCGGAGTCTTTTGGAGATATTTGGCATAATCCTCGATCCGTTCCAGCTTGTACAGCAACATCCGCCGCTGTATCCGCCGCAGCAAGGTGGTTTGCTTGTAGTCAGTAAAGTCAACTCCCGTAGCCATTTTGAGCAAACTGTAGATTGTGACGATCGCACCTTTACTGGCGATAGGACTCTCGTCGGCGATCGATTTTGTCGCAAGCCGATCGGCAATGTAGGGATGAGGGCTGATTTCAGCTATCTTCTCGGCAATTTTTTCTGGAGTCAAGATAAAGTCTACCTGACCGGTAGCCACCGCAGTATTCGGCATACTGCTGACTTTTGCCGAGTCTTCGCATTGGGCAAAAGTAATACCGCCGGCGGCCTTAATCGCTTTTAATCCTCGCGAGCCATCGCCGTCGCCCCCGGACAAAATGACGCCGATGGCTTTGTTTCCCCGTTCTTCGGCGAGGGAAAGCAGAAAAGTATCAACGGACATAAACATCCCGCGCCCTGTGCCGCGAGGCGTTAGGTTGAGCGCCCCCGAAGCAATTGTCATGCTGACATTCGGAGGGATGACGTAGACTTGATTCGGTGCCACAGGCATCCCATCTGTGACATCATTTACGGGCATCTGGGTCGATCGACCCAGAATCAAGCTCAACCAACTTTCCTGAGCCGGCAACATATGCAGAATCATCACAAATGCCATTCCCGTATCGATCGGCAAATGCCTAAGTAATTCCCCAAAAGCTTCCACTCCACCCGCAGAAGCTCCAATTCCCACGACTGGAAATAATTCGCTGCTGCGATCGTGCTGTTGGTTTCCGTCAACTGCTTCGAGATCAGCTTTGCGTTGAGATTTCTTGGCAGACTTTTTAATATTCATGTTTTATAGCAGATATCTTGCTGGCTTAGTATTATCGTCGTGTATACATATTGCTACATATTTGCCAAAAATGAATGATTAGCGGCGTTGCTGAATTCAGGTATGATTCACTCGCTATAGCTATCCCTGAAATTTATAGTAGGGGCAATTCATACTCCTTTCTCAGCAACGCCCGATCTTTATTAGACAAGATTGCAAAATAACTAGGACGGGCCGGAGAGCCCATCCTAGTTATTTTTACAATCTTGTCTAATCTAATAACTGAATTTTTGATAATTTCCCCAAAATCCCGCAATAATTGGTAGAATTGTCAAGAAAAGTAACAAAAATATATTTTAATTGGCTTATGGAAATTAGCGAAATTGAAGCAGCGCTGCAAAGCTCGAATTCTCAAGACAGGCTGCGGGGGATAATTGCTTTGAGAAAGTGCGATGCTGCGGTGTCGCTGCCGATGTTGCTGACGAAAGTGGACGATCCTGAGTTTATGGTACGATCGTTCGTGGCGATGGGATTGCGGAAAAGTCAAACTGCGGAATCTTTCGCAGCGCTGTTAAAAATGATGCAGTTCGATCGCGATCCGAACGTGCGAGCAGAAGCCGCTAACTCTGTGTCAATGTTCGGAACCGAGGCGATTTCGCACTTGGTGGAAGCTTTTCGTCGCGATGACAATTGGCTCGTCCGCCGCAGTATCATGGCTCCGCTGTACGAAATGCAGTGTCCTGAAGCAATATTTGAAATTTGTGCGATCGGTCTAGTCGGCGAAGATGTGCCAGTTCAAGAAGTTGCGATCGACGGATTTGGTCTGCTAGCAAATACCCAGAAGCAAGAAGAAGCATTGCAGCAATTGTTACCTCTAGTCAGTTCCGATTACTGGGGAACTCGAATGCGAGTGGCGCGGGCGCTGAGAAAATTTGACAATCCTCAAGCTCGGGCTGCTGTAAGCTATTTGGCAAAGGATCGAGATCATCGAGTTGCAAGTGTGACTTTGGAAGCTTCGCTTTAAAACATTAGACTTCTTGCACTCATTCCCAAATTATCTTAAAGTGCATCTGCGTTCATCTGTGTTTATCTGCCTTACATCTGCGGTTTCTGTATGGATAGATGATTTATGCAATCTTGTCTAATGGGAATCGGCGGGTTTTGAAATCCACAAGCTTGTCGCCCTTAAACCCTAGATTAGCCCGATCGCGATCGCCCTTACGGCTTTTTGTTCGATTTGGAACGGAAGTTGCCACAAGCTGCCACAATTGGTAAGTAACAAAAATTGATTTTAATAGAAGCTTTAGCCACTACGCTAACAAGTGTAGGTTGGCAGGAGGAAAATTCCAATGGTAAAAAAAAGTCGCAATCCAGTTAGTTCAAATTTAGAAAGCAAAGTCAAAGTCGGACTTTCGCTGACTCCTTCTAGTGCCGATCGATTGAACTCGATCGCACAAAAGCTCGGAATTTCGAGATCGGAACTCCTAGAACGCTTGGCACAAGGCGCTCTGGAGATTTCTCAGGACAAGGCCGAAGTTAGTGTTACTTGGAAAAAAGGTGAAGAAACTGCGATCGATCCCGCCGACGTGCAAGGGGAAACCGCCGCCCCAAGCGACATTAATGAGGCTGTAACGCCAGAAACTCCATCGTCCAATGCGATCGCGCCAAATCCGCTGCAAGCAAGTTACGAAGCTTTGCAGCAGCAGTTGAGTGAAGGCGAAAGTTCGTTGGCGAAGCCCTCGCAGAGGATCGCCCAATTGCAGCAGCAATTAGCCACCGAAAAGCAAAATCTCGAAAATCAATCGCAGCAAACTGTAAGTAAGTCGAGTTACGAAAGTTTACAGCAACAGTTGAGTGAAGGCGAAAGTTCGTTGGCGAAGCCCTCGCAGAGGATCGTCCAATTGCAGCAGGAATTGGCTACCGAAAAGCAAAATCTCGAAAATCAATTAGCCGAAACTGTAAGTAAGTCGAGTTACGAAAGTTTACAGCAACAGTTGAGTGAAGGCGAAAGTGCGATCGTCCAATTGCAGCAGCAATTAGCCACCGAAAAGCAAAATTTGGCACAGCAATTGCAGCAGCAAACTGTATCAAAGTCGAGTTACGAAGCTTTACAGCATCAGTTAGCAGAAAAGTTAGATGCGATCGCATCTTTGCAAAATCAACTAACCAAGTTGCAATATCTAGAAAATCAATTGAGTCAGAGTGTAGCTAAACAGCGAAATTACGACGTTTTGCAGCAACAGTCTCAAGAACAACTAAGAACCATTAAAGCTTTACGAGAACAGCTAGGTCAAATGCAGGCCGTTGCGGGGATTGGTGAAGCTTATCTGAACAAGTGGCGTCGTCCCTAATTCTCTGATTGCGGTGGCTACGGAAAAACTTCCGTCGCGTATGTTGCGCAGCCCCCACCTTACCCCTGAAACGTCCTGCAAACTTGGACGAGAGCTCTTGTAGCGATCGACTTCAACCTGTCGCCACAAGAGCTTTTTATTGCAAAATATGAGCATAATATTAAGAAATATTACAACGAATAAATTATGACGATCGATCGCACTCCTCAGCTCAAATCCAGTCCAGCAGGCACTAAAGGCCGTGTCACTGTAATTGGAGCCGGCATCGGCGGACTTACAGCAGCCGCCCTGCTAGCCCGTAGAGGATACCAAGTGTTAGTGTTAGACCAGGCGATCGTCCCGGGCGGATGCGCTTCCACCTTCAAACGCAAAGGCTTTACCTTCGATGTCGGCGCGACGCAGGTTGCAGGATTGGAGCCCGGAGGAATTCATCACCGCATATTCTCAGAATTAGAGATCGAACTTCCAGCCGCCACACCCTGCGATCCAGCCTGCGCCGTAATTTTGCCGGGAGAAACCACACCGATTAGCGTCTGGCGAGATCCACAAAAATGGCAGGAAGAAAGACAGCGACAGTTTCCTGGAAGTGAACGTTTTTGGCAATTATTATCGACATTATTCCAAGCTAGTTGGAACTTTCAAGGACGCGATCCAGTTTTACCGCCCAGAAACTTTTGGGATTTCTGGCAATTAATTCAAGCGGTTCGCCCCGATACTTTAATTACTTTACCTTTCACTTTCATGACAGTGGGAGATGCTTTGCGGCTGTGTGGATTGGGTGACAATTTGCGTCTGAGAACTTTTCTGGATTTGCAATTAAAATTGTATTCTCAAGTAGATACCGAAGAAACGGCGCTACTCTATGCAGCGACAGCTTTGGGAGTTTCCCAAGCGCCACAAGGATTGTATCATTTGCAAGGAAGTATGCAGGTGTTGAGCGATCGACTGGTAAGTGCGATCGAACTCTACGGCGGCAAAGTCTTATTGCGACACACAGTCGAAAGTATTATCACCACAAATGGCAAAGCCACGGGTACAACAATTCGCAATCAAAAAACAGGCGAAGTTTGGACAGAAACCGCAGATCATATTGTCGCCAATGTGACGGCACAAAATCTAGTCAAATTATTAGAACCAGATGCAATAGCATCAGAAAAATCCGCAGATTTGTCAGATGACTCAGTTCAGAAATCTACTGTTTCTAAATTGCCAAATCAAATGAATGGCTACAAATATCGAGTCGATAAATTGCCACCTTCATCCGGCGCTTTTGTCATATATTTGGGAGTAAAAGAAAGCGCAATTCCCGCAAATTGTCCGCCACACCTTCAGTTTCTGTACGACTACGACGGCGAGATTGGTGAGAATAATTCGTTGTTTGTTTCTGTCAGTCACGCTGGTGATGGTAGAGCGCCAACCGGAATGGCGACGGTGATTGCTTCTTCGTTTACTGATACTCGAATGTGGTGGAATTCCGATGATTATGAAGGTTTGAAGCAAAAATATACGGCAGGGGCGATCGCCCGTTTGAGCGAATATTTCGACTTTACACCAGGGGCGATCGTACATCAAGAGTCCGCTACACCCCGCACCTTTGCGCGTTATACAGCCCGCGACAGAGGCGCTGTGGGCGGCATCGGGCAACGAGTACCAACCTTCGGGCCCTTCGGCTTTGCCAATCGGACACCCATTCAAAATCTCTGGTTAGTGGGCGACTCCACCCATCCGGGAGAAGGAACCGCCGGCGTTTCTTATTCTGCTTTAACAGTCGTACGACAAATGGAAGCAGCATTTTGATATAGCCTTTCTCAAAAAGATGAGATATCTCTGGTAATGGGCATAGGGCATAGGGCATTTTGACGAATTTCTTAAGTCAACCATATTGCGGTAGGGGCGGGTTTAGCTAAAAATCTATGAAATAATCGACTGTATCAAGGCAAAACCCGCCCTCTTAAGTAATCAGAATCTATGAAATAATCGACTGTATCAAGGCAAAACCCGCCCTCTTAAGTAATCAGAATCTATGAAAT
>CASBQF010000123.1 GCA_949127775.1 Oscillatoriales cyanobacterium PMM_0080 | reverse complement strand
GATTGTGCGGTGGATTTGCCAAATTGTATGGGAAAGTTGATCAATATCGTTGTAGGGGCGGGTTCACCAACAATATTTGACTCCCACAAATAGGTTAAATAAACCCGCCCATCCCGATGATTAATGCTAGGATATAGATGGTCGGTATCTGGCGTTGGGCGGGGCGGGTTTATTAATATTTACGCTATTAGTTAGAGTCACTGGTGAACCCGCCCCTACGGGCATGAAACTCTACAATAATATTAATTAAATTATTTGTCTATAAAATTTCAAATCGATCGCCTCTGTGTACCGATCGCTGGAAATGTGGGTTATTATCTAAAAGGGCGATTCCCTACGGGATAGCTTCGCTCGTGCGTACTAATCAAAGTATTGTTCAACATCCTCGTAGGAGAATATCTTCATGACAACCACTTTGCCAACAACCGAGCAACGTTACTTCACAGAAGAGCAATATTTAGCACTGGAAGAAACAGCAGAAGACAAAAGCGAATATCTTGACGGGGAAATTATTCCTATGACAGGCGGATCTACTAATCACAATCGGCTCGCAGGAAACGTTTACATTGCTTTAAATTTGGCTCTTCCAGAACAAGAGTATGATGTTTTCATCGGTGACGTGCGTCTGTGGGTACCAAAAGTGCGACTTTATACTTATCCTGATGTAATGGTAATTTTGGGAAAACCTGAGTACCACAACAATCGCACAGACATGATTAGAAACCCTCAAGTGATTGTGGAAGTTTTATCAAAGTCTACTAAAAATTACGATCGAGGTGACAAGTTTACATTTTACAAGAGTATTCCTACTTTGCGAGAATACATTTTGATTGACCAAACCAAAATTAATGTCGAGCAGTATTCTAAAACCGAGAACAAAAGATGGTTGTATTCTGAGTATGACGAGGAAGATACCGCATTAGTGTTTAATTCGTTTCAGCTAGAAGTTCCTCTATCGGCTATTTATAAGAAAGTGAATTTTGAGGAAGTTGAGAAAGACAATAATCAAAATGAGGTGTGAGGGCGATCGCTTTCAAACATGATTAAATTAAAATCGCGATCGCACTTTTAACTCCCTGCATCTAAACACTTTCCAAACATTCACGTTTACCAGACTCAGACTCGTCCCGAATTCTACGCTGCAACAGGGCATCTATTGCGGGATTAATCACTTCCTCAACTTCCCCATTTTCATCATAAATTACCACCTCAAGCCATTGAGCTTTTGCTAAACCCACGGCATACTTAAACGCTGCTTCCTGAGTAGCAAACACCTTCTCACTTGACTCTATATTTTCCTCAGTCACCGCCCACCCATTTGCATGAGGTAATACGTGCAGTTTCCGATTTAATTCCTTCAATACCCGCTGCCGCAACCCAATTAAAGTAATGCCGACAATTGTTTCACTATCCTCATTATAGCGGGCGATAACTCCATCGCTAATATCCACAGCTACAGCCTCTCGCGGTTCTCCCAGCGAGATATACAGAACATCCGCTTCCTGATCGTAAAAACCTGTAATATTTGTGGAGTTTTCGAGAATTTTTACTGTTGTGTCCATATTATTCGCTTATTTGATGATGGCTGTCTTCTGAGGTAAGCTGTTGTGATAAATCCATCATAGTTATTTATTTCTAGATACACCACTACCACAAATTTCCTATTTTCGGGAATTATTATAGCAATTTTTTCGGTAGGCGCTCGTTCTTGGCGTGAAAAGGGCGATCGCTCCTGGTTCGTGTTAAACTGAATCTAGCGGTCGTGTTAAGCAAGGAAAAAATAGCCGTGATGCCTATCCAAGAACAAATTTTTGACAAACTGAAAAATTTTTCTGAAATCGAACTGCAAGAAATCCTCAACTTTGCTGATTTTCTGTTATGGCAGAGGAGACAGCAAGAATCAGCTTCGCCGCCCGACGAAACCGGCAACAGCAAACCAGCACATATGGATGAAGAGTGCGAAGTTCATTATGTTGGTGGAGTCTTAGTCGTCAAAGCATCATCAATAAAAACTGAAGAAGTCATTAATTGGGATACAATTATTTCCGATATGCGCGAAGAAAGAATCGGGAATTTTATCTAAAATGAACGTTTTATTTGATACATCCGTTGACTTGTAGGGGCGGGTTCACCAACCATCTCTGACAAAAACTAACAATCTCAAAAACCCGCCCCATCCCCATGATAAATACAAAAAAACAATTGGTGCGTTGCGATCGACAATCTCGAAACTAAATCGCAAATCTCACAGTGACGCACCATACCAGATGAGATTTATCATTGGGTGGGGGCGGGTTTTCGAGACTGTTTGTTGGTGGCGATTATGGTTGGCGAACCCGCCCCTACAACATCTACTAGACAAGATTGCAAAATTCATTTTAATTGTAACAGGCTCTCCGGCCTGTTCCACAAGAAAAAAACTTTTTGTGGGATGGGCCGGAGAGCCCGTCCTAGTTATTTTTGCAATCTTGTCTACTAAACCAGGTTTATTGCCGATAGCGAACGTCTAGGATGTCGCAAAGCCCTCGATCGAACCTTAATAGGGCTGACAGTAAGGTGGGCAAATGCCCACCTTACAACTAACTATGCGCCGACAGATTCCTTGGCCGCGTACAGCACCTCAACGGTAATCTTTTCAATCCCTCGTTCGCGCGCAAACTTCTCAGTATTCCGCTTCACCTTACCCCGCACAAAACCAGGGATTTTATTCAACTCAGCCTGTCCATCTTTCGTCCAACCCATGTCAGAATCAGCCGAGATTCCCTTGGTAATCACTTCCTTAGTATCGTGGCCGCCGAAGATTTCTAGCAAGTGATCTTCCATGCCCAAAGTAAAGGAATTATAGACCAAATCTACGCATTGATTCGTGCCTTCATAACCCAAAAATGGCTTGTAGCCCATCGGGAAATTTTGAACGTGAATCGGTGCAGCAATGACTCCGCAGGGAATATCAAGCCTTTTACCAACGTGGCGTTCCATTTGCGTGCCGAAAATTGCCGAAGGTTCCGCTTTCGCGATCGCATCTCCGATCGCCCCATGATCCTCCGTCACCAGCACTTCATCACAATACCCTTTTACCTCTTCCCGGAACCAATCAGCATCGTGTTTGCAGTACGTACCAGCCCACACAACGTGGATTCCCATCTCGCGAGACAAAATCTTCGTCATCGCGGCCGCGTGCGTATTATCGCCAAATACGACCGCTTTTTTGCCAGTTAAGTTTTGGCAGTCGATCGACCTTGTGAACCAAGCAGCCTGCGACACAAACCGCGTTTGTTCGTCGATAAAAGCTTCATAATCAACATCCGCACCTTGAGCATTTAGAACTTCCTGAATCTTCCGAATACAGCGCGCAGTTTCCACCACACCCATCGGCGTAATATCCACCATCGGCGTACCAAATTCTGTTTCCAAATACTTCCCAGTCATCATCCCCAACTCCCGATAAGGAACCAGGTTAAACCAAGCCCGCGGCAATCTTTTTAAGTTATGAACCGAAGCACCTTCGGGAATAACTTCGTTGACTTCGATTCCCAAATCTGCCATCAAACGCTTCAACTCAGTACAGTCGTGCTGGTTGTGGAAACCCAGCGTAGACATCCCGATAATATTGACAGATGGTTTTTCGCTTTTACCTTCCAAATCACCTTTTTTGCGGGCTTTGTTGATATAAAATTGGACGATTTGATCTAAAGTGCGATCGGCAGCTTCGAGTTCGTTAACCCGATAATGGTTGACATCGGCTAGCAACACGTCGCCTTTGGCATCCAATTGAGCTCGCTCCACAAAGTTTTCCAAGTCTTCTTGCAAAATGCTGGAGGTGCAAGTCGGAGTCAACACGATCAAATCTGGGTGCTCTTCTCTGTCTTTGCGCGTGATATTATCCACCACCCGTTCCTGCGAGCCCCGTGCGAGCACGTGTCTGTCAACGACGCTGGTAGTAACTGGGGTGAAGTCCCGTTCCCGCGACAGCATGGAACGCATGACGTTAAAATAGTCGTCTCCAATCGGTGCGTGCATGATTGCGTGGACGTTTTTGAAGGAAGTCGCAACGCGCAGAGTGCCGATGTGGGCTGGGCCTGCGTACATCCAATAAGCCAATTTCATAAGTTTTTTTCCTGATGCTGGTTGAGAATTGCCCGCGAAGAGCTCTTACTGCTAGATTTTAGAGTTATTTCTGATTCTCTCACCCGATCGACCCTTTAAAAATAATGACTTCCTGAAGATTTACAGATGGCTGCGATGTTCAAACCCTTTACTGCTTCCGATTTGACTCGCCACTAAAACAACTGGGCGGTTGTTTTATAGCAATAATTCTTAATTTATTGTCAATGTAGGGTGCGCAATGCGCACCTGATTCTGAGTAAGGTGCTTGTGAACCCTACATGGAGATTCACAATTATGTTGACTTTTTAAACAATTTAGAATAAACTATTAATTGAAGCAAGATTTTCATGATGCAAAAAGTGTCAAATGTCGGAGATTTTGATATCAGTTCAATCACTTGATAAATACTATGAAGCTATCCAAGATTGACTTGAGTAATGTCTTAGCAGTTGGTCACAGTAACGGTCAGTTAGGACTGTTGCTCGATCGAGGTTCCGAGGTAGAGTTTATTGAAATTACCGCTCCCGAAGCAGCCCTGCACGGCTTGCAAATGGTTGATTTTATCGCGAATGCAGACTCGGCGGAACTCAGTCCCTGTATTGAATCAACAGAAATTGCATCAAGCGATGAATCAATTACCATGCTCCCAGTCACTTCAGCGATGGCTAAATCAATTGGATACTCTGAGGAAACGGAAACTTTGCGAATAGAATTTAGCAGCGGAGCGGTTTACCAATACAGTGACGTAGAACCTGGAACTTGGGAATCTTTGCAAGATTCTGACTCTACAGGCAGTTTTTTTAACTCCGAAATCAAAGGTTGTTATTCCAGCCAGCGGGTAGATGATCAACTCTAATTAAGACTTGCACCCGTCGGTTATTTGCTCGCAATCTGTGCAGAAAATCAATATTTCAGGGCTTGCATATTTTCACAGAATATGGTGGCGATCGACCGAGATTCAAGCAATTTCCTGAAAACTGAGATTGTTTTGTGATCAGCCGTGCGATCGAGCATCACAGTAAATCCTTGCACAAATCTTGTATTTGTGCTTTTCTTTACGTAAATGCTGAAGTGACGAAAGCCCCAGGGCGTTTTTGTCCATAGCAGCTTTTTGCTTTTTGCTGTCAAGGCGTGTCTTCCCACACATCCCAAAAGATAGCTATTGAGTAATAATGAAGGATAACATAGGATTTACGAAAAAAAACCCGGTTAACACAAAAAAATATTGGGTTTGTCAACGACTATCAACCAAGAAACCGGGTTTCTAGCCCGCCGCGCGTAAGTCCTGTAATATTGACCAAGCACACCTAATTTGAGAGAACCCAACTATGATGGCAATTCCCGGCGTTGCAGTTCTCGCTCTCATTTATGAAAGCAGCACTTCCCTGGTTTACCGCGGCCGCAACGAGCAAGACAACCAACCTGTTATTATCAAACTGATCAAAGAAGACTATCCCACGCCTGAAGAACTCAATAGATACAAGCGCGAATATGATATTACTGTCAACTTAAACCTCCTTGATGGAGTTGTTAAAGTTTACAAATTGCAGCAGGTTAGAAATAGTCTGGCAATGATTTTAGAAGATTTTGGCGGCGAATCTTTGAAAATCTTTATGGCTTCCCAAAAATTTACCACTTTAGGATTTTTGACTACTGCCATCAAAGTTGCTGAAACTTTGGGAGAAATTCATGCCAAAAATGTAATTCATAAAGATATCAACCCCTCTAATATAGTTTTTAATCCGGCTACAGGTCAAGTTAAGCTCATAGATTTTAGCATCTCAACTTCATCAAGTCTGGAAAACCTCCCGAATAAAAATCCCAATTTTTTAGAAGGCACTTTAGCCTATATGTCGCCCGAACAAACGGGCAGAATGAACCAGATTATCGATTACCGCACCGACTTTTATTCCCTCGGCGTCACCTTCTATGAAATCCTGTCAGGACAGCTCCCTTTTCCCACTACCGATCCAATGGAGTTAGTTCATTGTCACATCGCCAAACAGTCAGTACCTCTGGCGGAAATCACACCAGAAATTCCTCAAACAATTTCAGATATTGTGATGAAATTGTTATCAAAAACCGCTGAGGATCGATATCAAAGTGCTTGGGGACTGAAAGCCGATTTGGAATCCTGTTTGTTTCAATTACAAACATCTGGGGTTATTTCTGAGTTTGCCCTCGGTAGCCAAGATATTTCCGACAAATTTCAAATCCCTCAAAAACTTTACGGCAGACAGCGAGAAGTTGACACTCTTTTAGCAGCATTTGAACGGGTAGCAGCCACAAATAATCGAGCTTACAACATCAACCAGTCCCAAATTTCTGTTCTCAAGAAAGAGATCAAATCGAAACAAGAAATTCCCGTGTCGGCAATCGCTAGAGGACAACATAAATCTCGCAGCGAGATGATGCTAATTGCTGGTTATTCCGGCATTGGTAAATCGGCAATGGTGAAGATTCTAGACAAGCCGATTACCCGCAGGCACGGCTATTTTATTTGGGGGAAATTTGACCAGTACAAGCGGACTATTCCCTACTCAGCCGTAGTTAGCGCCTTTTCGGAATTGGTGCGGCAATTGTTAACTGAAAGCGAAGCTCAATTAGCAATTTGGCGCGAAAAACTCCGCACTTCCTTCGGTCAAAACGGGCAAATTATTATTGATGTAATTCCCGAAGTTGAACTAATTGTCGGAGCTCAGTCTCCTGTAGCTGAATTGGGGCCGACGGAATCTCTGAACCGCTTTAATTTAGTATTTCAAAATTTCATTCGCGTATTTTGTCAGCCAGAACATCCCCTGGTGATTTTTCTCGACGATTTGCAGTGGGCTGATTCTGCAACTCTCAAATTGATCGAATTGATGATGACAGATGAAGCGACTCAATATCTATTTTTAATTGGCGCTTATCGGGATAACGAAGTCAGTCCCACTCATCCTTTAATGATGACTGTGGAGACGCTGCGGAATCAGGAAGCCATCATTAATCAGATTGCTTTGTCGCCGCTGGGTGTGGAAAATATCACTCATTTGATTGCCGAGACTTTGCACAGCGATCGCGAATCTGTCAAATCCTTAGCTGAACTGGTTGTCAGCAAAACAGACGGTAATCCCTTTTTTGTAAATCAATTCCTACAAACATTGTATCAGGAAAACCTGCTAGTTTTTCACCCGCCGCAGTCGGGGAGCAAGGGCGGCTGGCATTGGGATATGATTCAAATTGAGCAGTGCGCTATTACTGATAATGTAGTCGATTTGATGGTGCAAAAATTGAGAAAACTGCCAAGTTTAACTCAGCAAATTTTGCGTCTAGTTGCTTGTTTGGGTAACGAATTCGATTTAAACACTCTGTCTTTAATCAATGAAAAGGAAGCGTCAGAAACTTTTTCGCAGTTACTGCCGGCGATTAAGTCGGGACTGATTCTCCCGACTTCGGAATTGGAAAGCAAGTCACTAGATTACGTGATGTTTCCGCTGTTAATTCTGAATTATAAATTTTTGCACGATCGCGTCCAACAAGCGGCTTACGCCCTAATCGATGACTCGCAAAAAAAGGCTGTTCACCTGAAAATAGGCAGGCTAATCCTCGAAAACACTCCGGCTGAGTATCGCGCTGACAGAATCTTTGAATTAGTCGATCACTTGAATGTCGCCCGATCGCTAATTGGAGACGAGCGAGAATTAATTGAACTAGCAACGCTGAATTTAGACGCAGCCCGCAGAGCCAAAGATGCCACTGCGTATGTTGCGGCCTTGCAGTATTTAACCGCAGGTATGGACGGTTTGACGACCGATATTTGGGATTTCCACTACGATTTAGCCTTTGCTCTCAACATGGAGCGCGCAAATGTTGAGTATTTAAACGGCTATTTCGAGCATTCTGAAGAATTTATCAACATAACTTTGGAAAAAGCGCGATCGGCATTAGAAAAAGTAGAAATCTACAACCTGCTGATCGTGCAGTACACCCTCCGCGCGAAGTACGAGGAAGCCGTTAAAGCCGGAATAAAAGCCTTGAACTTGCTGGGAATTGACTTACCATTAGACGGGCTGCAAAAAGTCATATCCGAAGAATTTGCAGCAGCCAAAAATATCTTAGCAGGGAGAGAAATAGCTTCCCTAATTGACGCTCCCGAAATGACAGTCCCTGATAAAAAAGTTGCAGTTAAATTGATCACAAACTTCTTAACATCAGCTTACCTCAGCAATCCCGACTTGTGGAAAGTCAGCGTCTTAAAAGGAGTCAATCTTTCTCTCACCTACGGTTTGGTTCCCGAAGCATCTCTCTGCTATGCAGGCTATGGTATGTTCTTAAACGCTGTTTCGGGAGATTACAAAGCCGCGTATCAATTTGCCCTACTGTCGCTAAACTTGAGCGAAAAATCGGGAAATATCGGCTTGAAGTGCAGAGCTTGTTCGTCGCTGGTTAGTATTTTTCATTACTGGTTCAATCACATCAAAGAAGCACACGCGATCAGCAATGAAGGATATCAAGCAGCTTTAGAATCGGGAGATTTAGAATATGCCGGTTATCTTCTGTCCAACCGCATAGCCAATTACTTTTTTCAGGGCAAAGAAATCTCGCAAATTTTGGCCGACACGAGCAGGTATTTGCAATTCAGCCAAAAAACCAAAAATCAGCTTGTTACCGATACATTATTAGGGGTAGACTTAATCCTCCGCAATTTGAGCCAACTCACTTCTGAAAAGTTTGTATTTGAAAGCGATGATATGAGCGAAGCTGAATACGTACAAAACTGTCAAGCTCATCAAAATTTGTACTCGTTGTGCCTTTATCAAATTCGCAAATGCCAGGTAATGTACTGGTACGGCAACTTTGACGAAGCACTAACACTAGCTTTGGAAGTAGAAAAGCAGCTATCTTTCATTACCGGAGCAATACCCGCTACCGAGTGGAATTTTTTCTTTTCTCTAACTTTAGCTGCCGTTTTTCCAACTGTTTCAAAAGAAAAACAAAAGCAATACTTGAAGAAGTTAGAGGCAAATCAAAAACAGATGAAAATCTGGTCAGACAATTGTGCAGAAAATTTTCTGCACAAGTACCTTTTAGTACAAGCAGAAATAGCTAGAATTTCTAAGAAAGACTCAGAAGCTGTAGAATTGTATGACCTTTCCATAACTTTTGCTCAAGACAATGAGTTCACCCAAAATGAAGCGCTCGCCAATGAACTAGCAGCTAAGTTTTGGTTGAGTAAAGGCAAATATCAATATGCCAAAATCCACTTGCGCGAAGCTCATTCATGCTACTTGCGCTGGGGTGCAGTCCGCAAAGTTGAAGATTTGGAACAGAATTATCCGCAGCAGTTGCGGGAAATGATACCGCTCAACGGCAGTTTTAACAACAGTCCAACTACAACAACTATTCATACTTCTACTGGTAGCGATGCGAGAGTGCTGGATTTAGCAACTGTAATGAAAGCATCGCTGGCTATTTCTAGTGAAATTGTTCTCGATAAGTTACTGGCTTCTTTGATGAGAATTTCGATAGAAAACGCGGGTGCACAATCCGGTTTTTTAATCTTGGTTAGAGATGACAAACTGTTAATTTCAGCGAGAGCATCAGTAATTGCTGAAGATGTAGCGGTGATGCAATTTACACCTGTAGAAGAATGTCAAGATTTACCTGTGACGGTGATTAATTATGTGGAAAGAACTCGCGAGGATTTGGTTTTGAGCAATGCGGCGGAGGGGCGATTTACGGCAGATCCTTACGTGGCAAAACATCAGCTAAAATCTCTTTTGTGTACTCCGATCATCAATCAACGCAAACTAATTGGCATTCTTTATTTAGAAAATAACTTAACTGTCGGTGCGTTCAATGCTCATAGATTGGAAGTTTTAAGGCTGCTTTCGTCTCAAGTTGCTATTTCTTTAGAAAATGCTCTGCTTTACAATTCGGTGGAGCAGAAAGTGCAAGAACGGACGCAGGAGTTAAATGAAAAGAATGAGCGTTTAGAAAAAACTTTGCGCGAGCTGAAACTAACTCAAGCTCAACTAATTCAAACGGAAAAGATGTCTAGTTTGGGTCAAATGGTGGCTGGTGTAGCTCACGAAATTAATAATCCTGTAAGTTTCATCTACGGCAATCTAAATCCGGCTAGTGAATATGTGAAAGATTTGCTAAAGTTGATTGAGCTTTATCAGCAGCACTATCCAGAACCTGCTGATGAAATTCTAGAGGAAATAGAAACGATTGAACTGGAATTTTTGATTGGAGATTTGCAAAAGCTGCTGGATTCTATGAAAGTGGGAGCCGAAAGAATCCGGGATATTGTGTTGAGTTTGCGGAATTTTTCGCGACTCGACGAAGCGCAAATGAAGTCGGTGGATATCCATCAAGGTATTGATAGTACGGTGATGCTGTTGCAGCCGCGTCTGAGAAAAGAGGGTGGCCGTTTGGGAGTTGAGTTGATTAAAAATTATGCGAAGTTGCCGCTAATTACTTGTTATGCGTCGCAGTTGAATCAGGTATTTATGAATGTTTTGACAAATGCGATCGATGCGCTGCTGTTGGCGAGAGATTGTCCGTCTCAGCCTCAAAATAATCCTACTATTACGATCGCCACGGAGATCACAGATCGAAATACTGCGATCGTTAGAATGGCTGACAACGGCTCTGGGATGAGCACTGAGGTGCTGCACAAGATATTTGACCCGTTTTTCACAACTAAACCAGTGGGTTCTGGAACTGGTTTGGGACTATCTATTTCGCACTCGATTGTTGTTAGTTCTCATGGTGGGAGTTTGACTTGTGTCTCTGAACCTGGAGAGGGTACGGAGTTTATTATTGAAATTCCGATCGCCCCCAGGCAGGTTTTGTAAGGAAGAAAGGGCGAATTTCGGGTAAATATTGCGTGAATTTCCGTTGAATATCCGGCGAATTTCGGGTGAATATTCGGCGAATGTCCGGCGAATGGAATTCGCGGCTACACAAACAATGTCCGCCTCCGCGGACTAAGATAGAAATAAAAGAAAGGGCGAATGGAATTCGCTACTACACAAACAATGTCCGCGCAACGCGAGACTAAGAAAATTGTATTTGGCGGTATAAATCGCCGATCGCAATTTCGACACCAACCGATTCAAGTAGCAAAGTATCGCCCAAACCATACTCCGACAGCACCCATTGTCCCTGTTGATTGCGCCGAAACATTTCTACTCCTGGCTGTTCAACTTGCACCAAGACATACTCTTGCAGTGTTAAAAATTGGCGGTATTTAGCAAACTTGGTTCCGCGATCCAGGGATTCTGTTGAAGGTGATAAAACTTCGACAATTAAGCAAGGAAATTGTACCAATTGCGGATCGTTATCGCGATCGTCGCAAGTTACGACAACATCAGGATAAAAATACTTTTGCCCTGGTTCGACTTGGACTTTGACGGATAGGATGTAAATTTCGTAGGGCAGATTAAGGCGATCGTCTAATAGCTTGAAGAAGTTGAAGGTAATTCGATTGTGATTGCGGGTTCCGCCTGTGGTAGCGACGACTTTACCATCCCAATACTCATAACGTTCTTCTTGGGTGGGTTCCCAATTCAGGTATTCTGCTGCGCTCATCAATAGGCGATCGGGTAAAGCAACCATAGTGCGATCGGGAATGAAGTATGTTTTTAGGATAACAGGAAGATTGGCTTTCCTGGACGCGGATGGATGAAGGGCGATCGCTCTCCCATATCAAGTTTGTTTCACTCTCATAAAATATGACATGATTGATTAAAAATACCTTCAGGAGAAACAGATGACAACTGTTGAAGTATGGGGAACTATTGATGAAAAAGGTCAATTATTGCTCGATCGCGCGATCGAAGAATTCCCGCCTAGCCGCGTGCGAGTTATCATACTTTTTGCTGAAGTAGCAGAGGAAGTCGAAGTCGATCCTGATGATACTCCTATTGCCGAAGTGAAAGCAAGTCTCAGGAGAGCATTACAGGAAGCAAAAGCCGGACAACGCATCCCCCTTTCGGAAATGTGGGAGGGAATAGATGTCGAATGAAATGCCTTTCGTACAGATTGATTTAACGCCTGAGTACAAACGGAATTTGCGTGAATTATCAAAAAAATATCGCAATGTCAGGTTAGATACTCAGCCAATGATTGAACAATTCCAAGGGGGGAACTTTACTGGCGATCGCGTCCCTGGAATGGGTGAAACGTCGATGATTCGAGGGTTTAGGCAGTGGGTGAGGAGTCAAATTCATTCAGGGGAATGAAAGGGCGATTACCTACGAGATAACTTCGCTTCACGATCTTTTTTGAACCGATACTATCGCACAGGCGGGATGCCCGTGCCACGATGGAGGCGGATAGATGAAAGGGCGATTTTCAAATATTCGAGCTTTTGAGAAGCAATCAGCAATAAACATGGTAAGCGTGCTAATCGCCAACAGCTAGAATGACTCAAATATGTCGTTAGCGCAGCCCTCGAAGAGGATCGCACTTGGATAGGGCTGGCAATGCCAACCCTTCGTTTTCTCTAATTTGCTACAGAGTAGCTAACTCTGAGGACTCCTTTCTGGGATTTAATTTTAGTCACTTCTACTTCTGTCAACGTGCCAAGAGACTTAGGATGTGTCCCGCCACATGAGACAGCAGGAAAATCTCCGATGGCAATCTTGCGACTGCCGTAAGGATCGCCCTTGACTTGTACAGGTATATCTTCAAAGATTGCCTCTGCCAAATCGGATTTTAAGCTTTCCTGAACCTTTTCAATGGATGGTAGAGTTCCTGAAAATTCAACTCGTGCTTGTCCTGGCCAATGATGCCCTCCAGTTGCTTGCAAATCGGGAAAACTTTTCTCAATTAATGCTGCAATCAAATGACCTGCAACATGGTGCTTAGCATGAATCAAACGATTGTTGATATCGATTGAAATATTGACCTCCTGCCCAACTTCGAGATTTCCGAAATCTGCAACGTAATGATCGACATAGTTATCAGAATGAGAGGCATGAGTGACAAGAATATTGTCAATCAAGCCAATGTCAGATTTTTGTCCGCCCCCTTGAGCATGAAAAATCGTTCGATCGAGGCGAATAATTGGTTGCTCGCCATTAATCAATTCAACGATTTTTGCGGTTGCTTCCGAAAAATCTGAGTCTTCTAGGTAAAGCTTAAGAGTGGTCACAATGAAAACCTCTAAATTAAAGTGTAATAAACAACAGTCACTAGCTCCAGTAAGACAGCGGGCGATTGAAAGAACGGAAACCAATAAAGCAAGAGCTACTCAAGCGTCCGCCAACACCAACACGCGATACAGAATGAAGATACCGCGAGTTAAACAGTATTAGATCGCCAATCTCTGGTTGTATTTCAAGCTTAGGAGGGCCAATTTTTTCAGGGTCAAATCCGTAGCCGCCTTGACGACGGCAATCTGATAAATTTTCAGGAAGCATAGAAGCATCCCATAATGACAAGCTGCCTCCTGAATCTGGCATATTGAGGTAAACGTTTGCCGCAAGCTGAATGCGAATTTCTCTCGCGCGTGAATTGAAATTGGAATCCTCCTGAATATTATCATTGTGAGGGAAAATGTAAGACCCTTCTTTAAGAAGACGAGTCAAGCCAACGAACATAGGTAGACCATCAATATTTTCAAGATGTGCTCCTGCAGGCCACACTTCGTCTAAGTTGAGCCGCAGTCGATCGATTGGTGAATAGTAAGGATCGAAAATTTCTCGAATTTCTCGAATGTTGTATCCAGCTTGCGCGTAGTATTGCTGCCAATGTACTGGGTTGTTGTGTGTTTCGTAATAGGAAAGACAGTCGCGACCAATCTCTTCTGCACCAAAAGTTGAATAGACTCCCATCCGTTCTTGGCTAGACAACCGTTCTTGAACTCGTTGACAGAAAAGTTCAGGATAGTAATGACGAACTCTAATGGCTAGCAATTGACCTTTGATGAGAGCTAGAATCGCCTCCGAGTGAAGCAATGTTTCCAAATTTAAAAAGCCATCTTCACCTGTCTTTGTTTCTGTAGTTTGTGCCAGCATGACCAAATTCCTTTAAGAAGTGTATAGTTCGGATTGGTTGAGCCGAAGTTTGGGATACAAGGATTGTGGCAAGTAAGAATATTGCTCTTCACAAAAATTCTTGCTCAATTAAGTTCTACGATATCGACTTATTTTTTAATGAGCTAGTCTTTTTTGTATCAACTTTATAGAAGACTATTAATACTTTTCGATCGCCCTATTAACACTTTGAAGAAATAAAAAAATATGTTGGGATACCTAATATCCGCAATTGATAAGGGTTTTGGCTCTTGGTAGAGATCGGGTGACTAGCTAAAAAGCGCATGAGTCTTTTTTGAACTAAAAAGTATCATTTGGTGTTTCGTTGCCATGAAGCGATCGCACAAAGACCAAACTTGTTTGACCACAAAGCTTTGTAATGGCAAGGGTTTTGACGCTATACTAAACCAACGTTAAAAAGTATCTTTTGGTATATGACCGACGATCGCACAGCAATGGTCAATTGGGTCAAAAAAGCTTTGTCATCTTTTCAAGATAGTCCTTTAACTGATGCTCAGTGCAGTCTGGTCGATCAGTTTTTGCAGGGCAAGACGATCGCTCAGGCTGCGAAGGATAGTGGTTACAGCCAAAGTCATGCCAAACGAGTCAGCGCGGACATCAGTGAGGCGATCGCCCTGGCAATGGGAGAATTAGAACCGATCAATAAGTCCTCTTGGCAGCCGAAGATTCGGGACTATTTGCGACAGCAGGCAGATCTAGATTCTGTAGAAGGTGAAGGGGCGATCGCACATCCCTCAATACCAAACCAAAATTTTGTGGGACGCGAAGGCGCGATCGACTCCCTCAACACCCATATCAACCAAGGCGCAAAAATCATCGTCATCCAAGCTCCCGGCGGTGTGGGAAAAACGACTTTAGCGCAGGAATATCTCAAGTCTCAGGGTTTTGACTTAGTGGTGGAACTGCTGATGGCTAAGGAGAAAGAGAATATTACCCCAGTTGAAAGTGCGATCGAAGAATGGCTGAAGCAGGACTTTCAGGAAGAACCTGGGCGGGAGTTTGGAATTACCCTTGCGAGACTGAAGCGCCAACTCCAGACACGCAGAGTTGGGGTGTTGATTGATAATTTGGAACCCGCGCTAGACGGACAAGGTAGATTTATTGAACCCCATCGCCTCTACGTTGAATTGTTACGAGTCTTGGCTGATTCGTCGGTACAATCCGTCACGCTGATTACCAGTCGCGAGCCTTTGGCTGAATGTGGGGGTGTCACTAACTACTCGTTACCTAGCCTCAATGAACAAGCGTGGGAAGATTTTTTTAGTCGCTGCGATATTGATATAGATGCAACAACTTTAAAGGAAATGCACAAGGCTTATGGCGGCAATGCCCTAGCTATGAATATCCTATGTGCTCCCATACAGAGAGATGGAGGTATGGTAGCCTATTGGCGAGAATATCAAGTGGAAGCTGGGTTATTGGTAGAGTTAGCTGTAGAAAACCTTGTCAAAGAGCAGTTTAAGCGTCTAGAAGAAATTTATCCTGAAGCCTATAAACTACTCTGTCGTTTGGGATGTTATCGCTATCAGGATGTGCCGACTATCCCGACTGAGGGGTTATTTTGTTTGTTGTGGGATGTGCCAGAAAGACAGAAGCGGCGGGTAATTAAATCGTTACGAAATCTGTCGTTAGTTGAGTTTCAGAATCGAGAATATTGGCTGCATCCGGTGATTCGGGAAGAGGCAATTAGTAGGTTGAGGGCAAGTGAGTGTTGGGAAGAGGCTAATCGTAAAGCAGCAGAGTTTTGGAAAGATAGTGTGAAGACTGTTGAAACTATAAAAGATGCTTTGACAGCTTTTGAAGCTTACTACCATTATCTAAAGTTTGATAACTTCGATGGGGCTGCTGATGTTATTGACCAAGGCAGACAAAATAAATTTGATATATCTGAGCCCCTGGGAATTGCATTTTATAGATTAGGCTTGTTGCAACAAATGAAGTTAGCAATAAATAAAATAATCAATAAAATTAATCCTGGCTATGTCTTGAGCAGCCTTCACAACATATTAGGCGATATTTACTGGTTCACAGGCGATATTAAAAATAGTATTGAATCTCACGAGCGATCGAGAATTATTGCAACTGACTTTCAAATACTAAGTTTGGAAATAGTTTCTTTTATGAATATAGGTCTTTGTCAAATAGACTTATTAGAAATTGAAAAGGGAATAGCACTTTTTGAGAAAGTTATATTAATGGCTGAAAATACTGATTGTCATACATTTGCAGCACAGTCATATTATTGCCTAGCATTTTTGAATTCATGCTTAGACTTGAAATACGAATCACTTGAATTTGCTCATAAAAGTTCGGAGCCAGCATATTTTACTGCCTGGTCTTTAGGCTATCGATTATTATTTTTAGGTCAAACATATAACAACTTAAAAGAAGTTTACAAGTCTTTTGAAATGTATCGAGAAGCTATCCAGTTTGCAGAAGAAACTCACTACACTCAGGTTAGAGCTAAAGCTTTATCTGGCCTAGCAGAACTTTATCGCATACAGGAAGACTTTACAACAGCCCTTTCCCATCATTCAGAATCGATCGCACTTCTAGACAAAATCGGTGCTAAATGCGATCTAGCTGAGGCTCATTATCAGCTTGCCTTAACTTACCAAAAGATGGGTGATGCCGAAAAGAGTCAGACTCCGTTTCAAGAGGCGATTCGACTCTTCACTGAAATGGAAGCACCAAAGCAAGTTGAGAAAGTGCAAAAGGCAATAGGTAACAGCGATGAAGTTTAGTTTTAGATATATAAATATCTTCTTAGTCCGCGAAGGCGGACTTCGTTTGTATAGACGCGGTTTCAACCGCTGAATTATCTAAACCAAAGCCTGCCGCTGAGCCTCCAACAATTCCTGAATCCCGGTTTCTGCCAGATCCAAAATTTGATTTAACTGACTCCGGCTGAAACTTCCTGCTTCCGCAGTTCCCTGAATTTCGATGATATTCAAATCTCCATTCATTACTACATTACAATCAATTTCCGCCGCCACATCTTCAAGATAATTCAAATCTAAAAACGGCTCTCCTTCCAAAAGCCCCACAGACACCGCCGCCACTTGACGAATAATGGGCGATCGCTCTAATTGACCTTTTTGTACCAATTTGTTCAAAGCATCAGCCACAGCCACAAACCCGCCATTAATTGAAGTTGTACGAGTCCCCGCGTCTGCTTGCAAAACATCCGCATCGACAAGTATCGTGCGATCGCCCAAAAGCTGCATATCCAAGCACGATCGCAAACTCCGGCCAATCAACCGCTGGATTTCTTGAGTGCGCCCCGACAATTTCATAAATTCCCGATCTTGTCGCTGCGG
>CASBQF010000122.1 GCA_949127775.1 Oscillatoriales cyanobacterium PMM_0080 | reverse complement strand
GCAACTCTTTGAGCTCCGGCATTTAATAATTGATCGAGGTTGTTGATGTCTATTCCGCCGATCGCAAACCAAGGAATCGAAGACTTAGCAGCAGCATACCGCACATAATCCAAACCTGCCGCTTTTTTATCAGGTTTAGTCGGAGTAGAGTAAACTGGCCCAACTCCAATGTAGTCGGCTCCCTCATCAATCGCTCGCTGCATTTCCTCGGCATTTGTAGTAGAACGACCGATAATGCGTCCCGGGCCAAGCAACTTGCGGGCTTCCGACACAGGTAAATCTTGCTGTCCTAAGTGTACGCCGTCGGCATCGGAAGCGATCGCCAAATCGACGCGATCGTTCACAATCAGCAAAGCATCGTAGCGGTGACAAAGTTCGCACAGTTTCCGCACATTATCCAACTTGACTGCATCGTCTGAGGTTTTGTCGCGATACTGTACTAACGTCAGTCCACCTTGCAAAGCCGCTTCCACGACTGCTAACAAGTTTTTTCTGGGCGAAGTTACGAGGTATAACTGCGATCGAAGTAACTGCTGGTAGCGCCGATAAGCCAATAAATTGCTTTCAAGGGTGTAAACCCGATAGCGCATCTGTTTAAAAGCCGCGCCCATATTCGGATCGTAAATTTTGCCGTACTCTTCGAGTACCCGCAGAGCTTCTTCTACCCGACAAAAATTCGCTTCCAGTAGGTGCTGGATGCTCGAACGCTGCTCTTCCTGCGGGTGAGTCAGCTCTGTACCTGGATCGCCGGGGGTATCCCTAGCACTGCGCAATTCTGCGACGTGCCAAGCAGCCAATTCTTGACGCAGTTGCTTGCACTCAGCAGCTAAATCGGTGCTGTTGATACCAAATCTGCACCATTCTTCAATAATTCTCAACCCTTCGCGCGCGCGATCGAGATTTGCATCTAAAATCCGACAGAGGGCTGGCTGTGCCGGTAAAGTTCTGTTTTGTTTATCGGTCATCAGAAGCACCTTGGTTATAGTTAATTCCACCAGTCAAACCGCTATATTCTCCCACGTCGTAAAGATGGTCGCAAAAGCGATCGACCTAAGTCTGGCATTAACGGATCTAAATTTGACGAATTTTTAAGTTTTATTTAAATTAAGGAAAACAAAGCATAATAGACAAAACTTGGTGAGAGTAGAATCGTTAAGCTGCATACCACACTTCGGAGGAGAGCCGTGAGGTTAGCAGAAGAATACAAAAGATTAAGGGAGAAAAACCCAAACAGGCGGAGATATTTAAACTTCGATCGCACAAACCCGACACGAAACACGGGATGCGAAACTCGGCTCAAAGATAAATTGTGTTTTTTTATGACCCTAAAATCAGAACATAGCAAGTGCCAAAAAAGTCGTAGCTTGCGGGGCGGAACGCCATCGCCAAACAAAGGCGTGAGTTCTTGCCTGCTGCTCGTCTTTGCCAGCACCGCCTTTTGGCATCTAACACCGTCAGTTATCGCTGCCGAGAGGAGTTCCGTTCAGCTACTTTCCCAAGCGCCCCAGAGCGACATTAACATCCTCTACGTGAGTTCTACCGGGGGTAGCGACACGGGAGGAAATGGTAGCGATCGATCTCCGTTCAAAACCTTAACCTACGCCCTAAGCGTCGCTCCACCCAAGACAGCGATTTTACTAGCGCCCGGTACTTACAGCGCCCAAAGCGGCGAAAAATTTCCACTAATGCTCAGGCCTAGCGTAACTGTTCAGGGAAATCCCAACACTCGCGGGCAGAATATTGTGATCAAAGGCGGAGGAGACTTTATCAGTCCGACTTCGGCGGGTCAAAATATCGCGATTTTAGGTGCAGACGGGGCGGGACTTAGCGGGGTGACGGTGACGAATACTAATTATCGCGGTTACGCTTTGTGGATCGAATCGAGTTCTCCGATCGTGGTTAACAATACTTTTTCGGGGAGCACTCACGATGGGATTTCGGTTGTCGGTACTGGAAGGCCGACGATTGGCGGGAATTTTTTCTCGAAAAATGGAGCTAACGGGATTACAATTTTTGGCAGTTCCCGCCCGGAAGTTCGAGATAATACCTTTGAAAATACTGGATTTGGGATAAATGTAGCGCAGAATGCTTCGCCTTTGTTGATCGGCAACAAAATTACTCGGAATAAGGACGGCGTGGTGGTGCAAGCTGATGCTAGACCGGTGCTGCGTAACAATTATATCGAGAGTAATCAGCGGGATGGAATTGTGGCGATTACTAGAGCTCTGCCGGATTTGGGAACTGCGGCGGAACCAGGCGGAAATGTGATTCGTAATAATGGTCAATATGATGTGAATAATGCGGCGAAAGGTCAAGTAATCCCAGCTTACGGGAATCAATTGTTGAGCAATCGGACGACAGGATCGATCGATGTAGCGGGAACTTTTAGCCCGCCTGTGCCCATTGCGGGAAATAGTTTGCAGTTAAGGGTCGATCGACCATCCAGAACCGGCGGCCCAGAAACTTCTCTCCCTGCTTACACCCCCGGGACGCTAAGTCCGAGGACTCAAAGAGCGCCACAACCGCCAAGAGTGGAAAATCGATCGACACCTCCGAACACTCAGTTACAGCCTCTTCTTCCTCCCAGGAACGCCAATGCTACGCCTCCTGCGACAAGGGCGATCAGCATTCCCGTCCCCGATCCTGATTCTCGATCGGTTCCCGAAATTTCAGTGCGCCAGCCAATTCTCCCTCCCAATTTTGATAGTGCTAGTTCAGCTTCTTCCGAGGGTAAATTGCCGGTTCCAGGGCGTAATATTCCTGTAGGAAGGGGCGGCTATGTACCTGCTGATTTAGGAGGTACTTCTGTAGCTGATTCGGAAAATTCTTTGCCCGATCCGAGGGAGAATGCGCGATCGCTCGATCGAGCTAAAGCTTTGGGTTTCAAGTATCGTGTAGTTGTAGACGCCGAGAGTCAGGACGCGAGACAAAAGATGCAATCTCTAGTTCCCGATGCTTTTCGTACTTTTAGCAACGGGCGATCGGTGATCCAAGCCGGTGCTTTTCAAGAACGCGAAAAAGCAGAGGAATTAGCACAAATGCTCGCCCAAAATGGTTTGAATGTGCGAATTGAAGAGATTAAATAGTTATTGGGAATTGGCCAAACAGGGCCAAACAGGGGATATTCTTTTCTGGGTAAGGTGCGCAATGCGCACCCTACAACCAGGTAAGGTGCGCATTGCGCACCCTACACATAACCAGCTTATTAGCTTGTTTTTACCGCATCAGAGCTTCCCAAGTGGCGCGGCCGACAATGCCATCGGCGGGTAATTGATATTTTCGCTGAGCGGCTTTGACAGCAGCTTGAGTTTCCGGGCCGAACACGCCATCCGCCCTGACGCGCAAAAATCCCTTGGCGCGCAGTCGCTCTTGCAACTCTCTGACTGCGGGCCCGCGCATTCGTCTTCTCAAAACCGGAAAATTGGTGGGCTGGGGTTGGGGATTGATCTGTGGGTTTTCGGCGGTTTCAGGAGCGTTGACGATCGGGTTTTCGATCGCGCCCACAGCCACAGGAAACAGCCGGTTCCAAGTATCTTGACCGACTATGCCGTCTGGGGCGATGCCCGCAGCTTCCTGGAACTTAGACACGGCGGCGGCTGTGCTTTGTGAAAAAATGCCGTCTACATTCTCAGAGTAAAATCCCAATAATTTAAGTGCGGCTTGGAGTTCGCTCACGGACGAGCCGCGGCTGCCCAATTTGATCGCGGGACGGACGATCGCACCGGTTTGGGCGATCGGACTGTTGCTGTTAATCTGTTCGGAGGTAGGT
>CASBQF010000121.1 GCA_949127775.1 Oscillatoriales cyanobacterium PMM_0080 | reverse complement strand
GCCCCATGCCCCATGCCCCATTCGTTTTAGATGTGTTCCTTAAGAATATTTTGCAGGTAACTAACCACTGCATCTGGCTGTTCCACCATTGCCAAATGCCCGCAATCAAGCTGAAGGACATTTTCCCCGCAACCTTGGAACATCCAGTGAAAGCTAGCCAAATGCAGCACGTATTTTGGTTCCATAATTTTGTCTTTAGTGCCGGCAATAAAATAAACAGGCTGCTTGAGTCGGGACACTATTTGCGGCAACAGGTGAATTTCGGCTTCTGTGGTGGAGTCCAACAAAGCCCCCAAAGCTGCCTCTGAATCGGCTGCTACGAAATCTCTCAAGCGCTGCTTTCCCCACGATCGCCCGATCGATCTTGCCACAGAATCCCGCGCAAACACCAAATCTGCTAAGGGCAAGTGAGGTAGCCAGCGGGGACGCATTTTGACTAGCTGCTTGCCAACGGCTCGAAACCGCTCGAATTCTTCCTTTAGATAGATGCCGCCACCTGCATTGATGCAGACAACACCTTTAATACGATCGGACAATTGACTTGCTCCCCAAAGGGCGATCGTACCGCCGAGAGAGTGTCCCACCAGCCAAGCATTAGAAATATCAAGTTTTTCGAGTAAAATTTCCAAATCGCGAGCGTAAGCTGCTGGAGTGTAGCAGGAACTTACCGATTCTCCTGGCTCGCGACTCTCGTCGCCGTCGGATTGAGAATCACCAAACCCTCGCAAATCGTACGTTAGGCATTGATAGTTTGGTGCCAAGCGATCGATCGCAGGTTGCCAGTAGCGGCGGCTCAACAGCCAGCCGTGGACAAATACCAGAACCGGAGAAGTTGTTGCAGTCGGAGCCGTCAAATCGTAAGCGTGCCGAAACCCTAGGATGTCGATGGTTGCCATATTTTTATCGTACCCCGAAATCAACAAAGAGGGATTAGCATCAAACGATCGATTATCTTTTCGGCCCTCCTTCCCGTCTGGCACTTCAGCTAAAATCGCTCGCCCAGCAATCTTTGTCGAACCCCCTCAGCAATTTTCTGCCCCAGATACTCAGGAATTAAACTTTCATTGGGGCCCAACAAATAAAGAATCAGGCGAGTTCGCCCCCGCCAAACCAGCAAATTAGCATTTACCACCAGCAAATCCTCTTGCCAGATGGCATACATAACTTTGTAAAAAAGTCCAGGCTGATTATCTGCTTCAATCAGCAGAGCCGGCAAGTGGAAAACCGGATCGACATAAAATTCAGTAGCCACATCCTCCAAACCCGCGTCTAAATTAAATTCCACCGCCAACATCTCTTCAACCTCAAAATGCCCCGCCAAGGCCTCTCGAACCGCCCTACAGACGTTTTCGGCTGTTTTATCTGCCAGTACCTTGCCACCGCGAGATACTACCAATTTGATAAATACCAGCATCGGCGGGTAAATTTGACCGTACAGACTCAGACTGTGAATCGTCAGCCCGTAAGCCGCGAGCACTCCAAAAATATCGCTCAGCAAAAAAGATTGGTTCCGGTAAGCAAAATGCAGGGCACTTTTATTACCTTCAGCTCTGATTTCGATGACTGCTTGCCGAGTTTTGTAAAGTTGATAAGCTAATTTGAGGTTTTGCAGTTGGATTTCGCTGCTGACAAATTGCTCATAAAACTGTGGAAACGCTCGATTAAAGCGCTTGAGAAGTTCTAGTGTAGATGGTTTTAAACCCGAAGCCATAATTGAGGGGAAGGTGCGGGAGATACTAGGTATTGACTCTCCCATGCCTTATGGCAATGGGATTTTCGATTTGACTCCAATTGTGCCCGTCTCCTTATTAAAAGCAGAAGTCAAATCTGTCTGGGAACTTATCACGAAAATGTCACCATTGCACCATTCCAGCGATATTTTCCACCAAGCGTATAAGTTCCAGCGCGATCGACGGCACTCAAAAGAAGCAATTTCAAAAATGCCTCTATCCTGGTTCAGGAACAGATTTTACCTTGCCAGCGGATTGTCTGGATACTGGCTAGCAGAATATTTCTAGTGACGCTCCCACACCATACCCTTCGGGTATGGTGTGGGCTTCCGAGTCCGGTTAAGGATATCTAGAACTTCATTCAAGGTACACCAATTGTTTCCCTCTAATGCGTTTTATAGTGAGGAACACGTCCTGCCCCACTTGTTGTCCCATGAAAAGTTTTTTACCTAGACCCAGATTGTTATTCTTTGATCCAAGATATGAATACTCTACCAGAATTATGACTGCGGAGTGCTTTTCTAAAGTCATCCACCCGCCCACTGCTTAAAGCTTGCGCTTATCAGGTTGTGAATAGGTGGAACTCTCGACTCACCGCGCCTCTGATCCCACGCTAATCGAAGCGATATAGCGTGGGGATTCCCGTCTGCGCGAGCTAAACTTGACGAAAATCACAAAATATCAGACTCAATACTAGACCACAAATCGCTGCTTTCGGCCTAAGATAAGTGTACATTGACATACTCCGCAGCCTAAAGGCATGGAGATTCTGGATTCAAACGGCAAAAGCAAGTGTAGCTTGTCTGATATTGCCGAGCATCGTAGATTGATGCCCCAACCTATTTGAGATTTTTGGGATTATAGAGTTGAGACCGGATTTTTACATCTCGCGAATCAACAATATACAACTTAATCATCAGAAAATTGGGTAAAAACCCCGTCCTTTTAGGACGGCTTTATATTACGATATAACTGGTTAACGACCCAACCCGAGACGATGGATCAAACAGCCTTGTGCGTGCGAAATTCAGCCTTGTGCTGGCGACCGACGGCAAAATCGGTAGACCGGGAAAAGAGGATAGGGCAATGGTAAACATCCCTAGAATCAAAACTACAAAGAATTCCTTTTGGTATTCGACACGTAAAAACCGCTCTTCTCTTGCGGGGCTAGTCTGTGGAGCGAACATAAGACCAAATCTCTTTGAGAGTGGAGGCAGTTGCGAAGAAGCAGAAATTCAAATCGTGAGGTTTGGGAATCCCCGTCCGCGACGGTCGGGGTGGATGTCAAGAAAGCCGTCCTCTAAAGACGCGGCTCCTACCCCAATTTTTCGGTAAACTGTTGCTCAAGAGGCTATCGGCAATTCATCCCACCCCGATCGGAGTGGGTTGATCTATCGGGTTCTCTTTCAAGTCGTCCAACTTCTACTACCTCAACCGCGCCTGCATGGGTTTTTGGAAAAACTTATTTAGTAGTTCTGAGTCTGCCTCTGTACCCCAAACAGCGGAACTTGAGGAAGATGTGACCGTTGGGTTAGGCGATCCGCTTTCCCCAACGTTTCGCAAACCCGCCAGCGGCAACGCTCGCATCTTTTTCAGTTGCGATCGGGATATTGACCTCTACGAACTCGAAGAACTCTGTAATGCAGTGGGTTGGTCTCGCCGCCCCCTGCGTAAAGTCAAAAAAGCTATTCAGCACAGCTTCCTAGTCGTCTCTATGTGGGAGATGCGGGGCAGTCAGCGACGGCTGGTTGGTTTCGCTAGAGCGACTTCAGACCATGCTTTTAATGCCACGCTTTGGGATGTGGTAGTTCATCCTGACTATCAGGGTAAAGGCATGGGCAAGGCACTGATGAAATACATCATCAAAAAACTCCGCAGTGAAGACATCAGCAACATTACTTTATTTGCTGACCCCCAGGTGGTGGATTTTTACCGAAATCTGGGGTTTATGTCCGATCCGGAGGGGATTAAAGGTATGTTTTGGTATCCAGATTAGCGAAATGAGGTGGAGATCGGCGTTGATTTGTTCAGGAAATGCAATATTGACGCTGCCAAAACCTCAGAAGCTTTTGTGCTGCGGTCATTTATGCTCTTGATATTTCCCCGCAGGACTGTGATGAATCTGTCCAAGTATTGTCAAACTGCACAACCTGAACACAAACTCCGCGTAGCACTCAAAGATAAAATCAAAAAAAGCTTGACAAGTCTGGGGTTCTGTGTGTTAATGATTAAAGGATAGGAAACTATCACAACGGGATGTAGCGCAGCTTGGTAGCGCGCCTGCTTTGGGAGCAGGATGTCGCAGGTTCAAATCCTGTCATCCCGATCGCACAATTTGAAATAATAGACTGAAACAGAAACTGGCTCTGATGTTTACACTTGTTTAAAGTGAAAATCGATTGAGTCAGTTTTTGTCGATCGTGTGAAGACGCCAATCTTTGCGCTAATGTGTTTCAGGATCGCTCCTGGTGGAAAAATATGAAATCATTAGTTCGTTTAGGCGCAATATTGGGGATTGTCGGCAGCACTCTGCTCGGCCCCTCGCTAATTGGCAAGATGTCTGCACTGGCACTGCCGGAGCCGCAAATTTTGGAAAAATTGCGATCGGTACCAGTATTTACGATTACAGACGCGACTGGTGCGCCCCTAATCGCTACTGTTCCTAAGCAAGGTCAGGGTCAAACCGGTAATGCTTCCGTGGCGGGAATTTTCATCAGCCAAAAAGATGCTCAAGCTTTTGTGGAGCAACTGAAAACCAGAAATCCTCAGTTAGCCGCCTCGGTGCGCGTGATGCCCGTGTCTCTGGGGGAAATTTATCAGCTCACTCAAGCCAATAAAGGCAAGCCAGATCAGGTGCAGTTTGCTTTTGTTCCGGCTCCGCAGCAGGTGCAGTCGGCTAAAACTGTACTTCAGCAAACTGGGCAACAAGTTAACGAATTCAACGGTGTACCTTTGTTCTTGGCCAGAGGCGGCCCAGAAAATGGTTATTTGACGATTCAGCGCGGCCAGCAAGAGGTGATTCCCCTGTTTTTTAACAAGGAGGAATTGCTGGGAATGGTCGAGCGTTTTAAGCAGCAGCAGCCGAACGTGACTGCCACAATTAAGATTGAGGTGGTGAACTTGGAGAGTGTTTTGGAAGCTTTGCGCACTGAAAACGACCCGTTTTTGACCCAAATGATTTTGGTTCCGTCGCGGGAGTCGCTGGAATTTGTCCGATCGCTCCAACCTGCGGGTGCTGGTAACCAAAATCCACAGATTGCTCCAGCTCGGACTGCTCCAGCTCCAGCTCCAGCTCGGCCAGCTCCAGCTCCAGCTCGGCCAGCTCCAGCTCGTTAACAGTTGACAGTTGACAGTTAACAGTTGACAGTCAACTGTTAACTGTTGTCGTTAGTTACCAATGCCAATGCCCGATGCCCAATGCTCTTCGGCCCAATGCCCAATTCCCAATTCCCAAAAAGTCCTATGTTTGTTTCTGGTTTAGAGCTTTGGCAGTGGGTTAATCAAGCGAAGGCTATGGCGATCGCCTCTGACATTCCCAATTCAGAACTCGACTGGCTGCTGCAAGAGCTAGCAGGTTTGGATAAGTTGGCTCTGCGCTTGGAGTCGTTTAAAGATTTGCCAAAAATTGAACTAAAGTTGCCTTTATCAGAACTTGCTCAATTGTGGGAGCGACGCTTGCAGGAACGAGTGCCGGTGCAATATTTAACTGGAGTTGCACATTGGCGGAATTTTTCGCTGAAAGTGACGCCGGCTGTGCTCATCCCTCGTCCTGAAACTGAATTGCTGATCGATTTGGCTGTGGATGCTGTTAAAAGCTATGGTGTCAATCCAAAATCGGATTGGGTGGATTTGGGAACGGGCAGTGGGGCGATCGCGCTCGGCTTGGCAGAAGCATTGACAAATGCGACGATTCATGCTGTAGATTGCAGTGCGGCTGCTTTGGCAGTTGCTCAAATCAATGCTGACAATTTGGGCTTTGGATCGCGAACTAATTTTTATCAAGGTTTGTGGTGGGAACCGTTAAAATTTCTGAAAGGTCGCGTTAGCGGGATGGTCTCTAACCCTCCTTATATTCCCAGCAGCACGGTGCTGACTCTGCAACCGGAAGTTTTGAAGCATGAACCTCATCTGGCCTTAGATGGCGGTTTTGACGGCTTAGATTGCATCCGGCATTTGGTAGAAACGGCTCCCGATTATTTGGAATCTGGGGGAGTTTGGTTGGTGGAGATGATGGCGGGACAAGAAACGGCGGTAGCTGATATGCTACAAAGTCACGGTAGTTACGATCGAGTTCAGATATTTTCGGATTTAGCAGGAATCGATCGCTTTGCCTTAGCCTATCGTCTTTAGATTCCCAAAATATGCTGCAATTCTCAAATAGACAAGATTGCATTCATGCGCTCTGGGCTCTTGAAATTATCTGCGTTGATCTGTGTTGATCTGCCTGACATCTGCGGTTTCCCGATCAATCAAAGATTTATGCAAAATCTAAAATCTAAAATCTAAAATCTAAAATCGGATGACACAAGTTTCGATAAATACCCTAGTTGAAGGGGCAATTTCTGGCAATCGTATTATCAGCTTTCCCACCGATACTGTACCAGCCTTGGCTGCGCGGCCCGATCGATCTGAACTGATTTTTGTGGCGAAACGGCGCAGTCAAGAAAAACCGCTGATTTTGATGGCAGCATCGGCAGAGGCTTTGTGGCCTTACGTGCAAGGGAGTCCCGCAGAGTTGAATTTGTGGCAGCAAGTGGCTGGGTGCTATTGGCCTGGGGCGCTAACTTTGGTGTTGCCGGCTTCGGAAAAAGTGCCTGTCGCCATGAATTCGATCGATCGAACTACGATCGGAATACGAGTGCCTAACTTTCCCCTTGCCCTCAAAATTTTAGAGCAGACCGGCCCTTTGGCGACTACCAGTGCTAATTTATCCGGCCAAGCGCCTCGGTCGTCGGTGGCAGAAATTGAGGCTCAGTTTCCCGAAGTTTTGACATTAATGCCTTCTGAATTAGCAACAGTTGCAACAGGGGCGATAGCTTCGAGTCTACCTTCGACTGTGGCTAAATGGACTGGTAGTAATTGGGAAATATTGCGACAAGGCGCGATCGAGCTAGAATGCTAAGAGCTAAACTCCTAGGCAAATCAATATGGCGCCGATCGGCTGGAGCGAATTTGTATATTTAGGTATGGGATTGGGACTGGGTTTGGGAAGCAGTTTGATTTGGCGTAGGCAGCAAAAAAGCTCGCAACAGCCAGAACCTGCGCCCTATGTGCCTCCAACTCCTCAAGAAATTCGATTAGAGGAGTTTGATGCCCTTTCCGAGCAACTTAAGCAAACTCAGTTGGCTTATCAGATGGCATCGGAAATGAGTCAATTTAAGGGTGGTTTTTTGGCTCGAACTTCTCACGAGTTGCGATCGCCCCTGAGCACTATGATTGGTACGCTCCAATTAATTCTGTCGGATTTGTGCGACGATCCTGCTGAGGAGCGAGAGTTTGTCGAACAAGCTCACGTTGCAGCACTCAAGCTGGTCAAATTGATAGATGAAATTATCTCTGTTGCTAAAACTGAACACGGCACTGACACGATGGATATTGAGCCGATTCAGTTAGCTAAGATTTTTGATGAAGTTGACGATTTAACTTACTTGCAAGCTGCTAATCGCAGTATTCGTTTGGAGATATTGCCGCCCGATCCGGGGATTTATGTACTGGTAGATGCGCCGAGGTTTCGGCAAGTTTTAGTCAATTTGGTAGATACTGCTGTTGCTCAGATGGAAGAGGGGAGTATTTCTGTTTCTGCGCATTCTTCGCCGGAATCTGGATACGTTCACATTTGGGTGGACGATCAGCGTTCAGTTAGTGCTTGGAGCGAGTCTTGGGATTTGCTGAAGCACGATTTGGAGTGTGATGCTACTAAGAGCAGCGATAATTCTAAGGTATCTTCTGGAATGAAGTTATTGATGAATCAGACTCTCTTAACTTTGATGAATGGAAAGTTGGAGGTTCTAGCCGTGCCTTCTGAGTCTGAAGAGTCCAATTTTAACCGGACTCAATGTTGTATTCCTTTGGCAACTTTGTGAAGAAGGAAGTTCGGCAACGGATTCTGTAACGGATTTAGGGGATTTAATTTAACGGATTTAGGGAATTTAACGGAGGTAGAGGAAAGGGCAACGGATTGAACAGATTTAATGATTGATAAGTAGTAAGGTGCGCAATGCGCACCCTACGTGTGATAGATTTTGGTGCAAGTTTTGTGCTTGTTTAACAAATAGCAGTTAGCAATTCGCCGTTGCTAATTTCTAATTCGATATTTTCTTCTAGAAGCTGATTTTCAAGTACCATTGTGGTGCTGGCGTTGTGCTGAAAACCGATGCGCTCGTAGAAGCTTTGTTTGTAAGTTGTCATCAGGTAAACTCGCTCTACTCGACACATCCGAGGGTGACTCAAGACGGTTTGCACTAATTTGCGGCCTAGTCCTGCACCTTGGTAATCCGGGTGAATAGCCACATCCCAGATTGTAGCTCGATAGATTCCGTCTGAGGTGGCTCTGGCAAAGCCGATCGCCCGTGAGCCATCCCAAACTGTCACAACTGGTTCGCTATTGGCGATCGCAATTTCCCAATCTTCTATCTTGCGTTCCCTCGCCCAAAAGGCGGCGGCTTTAAATAGTTCTTGGATTTGTGCGATGTCGGCGCGATCGCGACTTGTGCAAAATTGAATGTGACTGGAATCTCTAGTCGTTGATGTCATGCTCAATGTGCCTTTAAGTTGTATCTAAACTGTGTTACTTTTGCCGTTTTACAGGAGTGAAAGTTGATTTTGCTTGGGAACAATTAATGATTTAATTCCTGATTTACAAAACTATTGTTATTCACACATATTTTGCAACTAATTTCGGTAATTATTAATACTTTTTTGTGTAATTTTTGGGAAAAACTTTGCGACTCAACATTCCCAACTCATTAATCATAACTATCGGACTTACGCAACCCCCCTAGGGATACAGGCAATCACTGTTTGATTAAGTGGATTTACTTAGAGCGACCGCAGATAAAAACCCGATAAAAGGCAGATGCTTTTTCAAAAGAGCGAGCGAGTGAATGCAATATGTCTAGACAAAGCCGGGTTCTAAGGACTATAAAAGTTTGACGTTTAATGAAAGTTGCCGATCGAGCCGATAATTTTAAGCATCTCTGCTGTTTTATGGCTCGCCGAAAGTAATTTAATTTAAAAACATAGGTATAGTATAAATTTTTGATACAATTAGTAGACATCTCAGAAGTGCGCTATTTTGGCGATCGATCGCACGGTTATACTGCCAGAGCAGGAAAAGGAGGCTGAGGATTTAATCGATCGTGTCCTAGCCCAGCGAAAAATCGCATACAGTCGCCGATTGACCGTCAGCGCTCCCAAAAACAGGGTGCGCAGCCTATGGGAAACTTGTATTTGTCACATCCTCGTCATAAATTAACATCTAACCCATACTCTTAATGCTGCAAGCTCATCGTTCAATGTACAAACAGTTGTGGTGCGCTTTAAGAAATTTTTAGCTTGATTGAATCATAAATTGAGGAGTCTGCTGTGAATAAATCCGACCGCGAATACGCCAAAATACAAACAATAGCACCTACAAGCGAGGCTTCAAAACAAAACATTTTAATAGTTGACGACGACTCAGAAAATTTGTGCATCTTATCGAGTTTTTTGTCGCAACGCGGATACAAAGTGCAGCAAACACAGGATAGCAAATTGGCTCTCGACTTGGCTCGCTCGACTCCACCCGATTTAATTTTGCTGGACATCATGATGCCCGGTATGGATGGATATCAAGTCTGCGAACAGCTAAAATCTTGTGAAAAAACCCAAGATATTCCTGTAATTTTTCTCAGCTATTTAAATGAATTATTTGACAAAGTTAAAGTTTTTTCGCTGCGGGCGGTAGACTACATTACTAAACCGTTGCAAATGGAAGAAGTGGTAACTCGCGTCGAAAATCAACTACTTCTCAGTCGGCTTTCTCAGCAAATTGTAGCACAAAATAGGCGGCTGGAAGCAGAAATAGAAGCACGCCAGCAGACCGAAGCACAACTGCGAGAAAGTCAGCATTGGCTGTCGGCTGTAATTAAAATGAATCCTAATGTTTTGTACGTTTACGATGCGATCGAAGAGCGGATTTTATATCTAAATCGCGAACTGTATACCGATCTTGGCTACTCGCTGGCAGAAATACAGCAAATGCCCTCAGCATTTCTTTTTAACTTAATCCATCCTGATGATTTGCCGGCATTCTCAGAACACATGAGCAGGATTGAGACAGCAAAAGATGGTGCAATCTGGGAAGTTGAGTACCGAATTCAGCAAAAAAACGGTGAATATCGATGGTTTTCGACCCGAGATACCGTGTTTTCCAGAACAGCGGAGGGTAAACCTTGGAAGATTCTGGGGACGGCTACTGAAATTAGCGATCGCAAACACATAGAACTCGAATTTAAAACAGCTTTAGCTGCTTTGGAACGGCAAATCAAGCAAAGATTTCTGTTAGAAACAATTAGTCTGGAAATTCGCTACAGCTTAAAACAAGATCAAGTTTTCAAAACAGCCGCGCCCCAAATCGGTCGAATTTTTAATGCAGATGGTTGTTTTATTAAAACATACAAAGAAAAGCAAATTACTAGCACTGTTTGTGTAGCTAGCTATATAAAGTATGAATCAAGATCGCTTTTAAGTACAGAAATTCCGGTGCAGGGCAATCCTCACATTCAATTTGTATTGTCCCAAGACAAAGTTGTAGTTTATGACAATGTTTTTGCTGAACCAATCCTAGAAAATGTTAGAGATTGGTGCACTCAAATAGGTTTGAAGTCGATGATATCCGTCCGCACTTCCTACCAGGGAAAAGCCAACGGCATGATCTGCTTGCACCAGTACGATAGTCTGCGCAACTGGACGGAAGATGAGATCAGATTGTTGAAAGCTGTGGCGGCACAAATGGGAATTGCGATCGCCCAAGCCAATTTTCTGGAACAAACTCAACAGCAGCAACTTAAACTGCAACAGAGCGAAGCTAGTCTAGCAGCAGCGCAGAAAATTGCCCATATCGGCAATTGGGAATTCGATCTCCTCACAAATAAAATTACTTGCTCAGAAGAATTATTCTGCATTTTTGCTCTTGACTCAACTTCACCAGAACCGACATATCTCGAACTTTTAGAGATGTATCATCCCGACGACAGAGAGTTTTTCCAACAAACAGTTAGCCTCGCTATCTCGCTAGGAACTTCCTACAAAAAAGAGTTCCGAATTTTAGATTCGTGCGGTCAAATCCGATACACGGAAACAATGGGAACACCTATTATTAACGAAACAGGAGAAGTAATCAAACTGTTGGGAACAGTCATGGATATCACCGATCGCAAACAAGTAGAAGCAGCTTTGCAAATTAGTGAAGAACGTTTTTATTTGGCATTTGAAGGCAGTGCGATGGGATTGTGGGATTGGAATCTTGCCACGGGAGTAGTCTATTTTAATTCGCGGTGGAAAACAATGCTGGGATATGAAGTAGAGGAGGTAGAAAACTGTCGCGAATCCTGGGATAAACTGATACATCCAGAGGATTTGGCACTAACTACAACAGCGCTAAATGCTCACTTGTCTGGAAAAAGTCCGATTTACGAACAAGAATTTCGGATGCTGACAAAATCTGGCGAGTGGAAGTGGATTTTGGCTCAAGCGAAGGTGATGGAACGCGATGCTGCGGGCAATCCTTTGCGGATGACGGGGACGCACAATGATATTAGCGATCGCAAACAAGCACAAGCAGCTTTAGAATTTAGCGAACTGCGAGAACGAGAAAAATCCCAACAGTTAGAACTGACTCTGGAACATTTAAAAAACACTCAATCGCAGCTCATTCAAGTCGCCAAAATGTCAAGTATCGGGCAAATGGTAGCGGGAGTTGCCCACGAAATTAATAATCCGATCAGCTTTATTTACGGCAATATTATTCCGGCCGCACAGTACGCTGGCGATTTGGTAAAGTTGGTCGATCTTTACCAGGAAAATTATCCCGAACCCGTTGCCGAAATTACGGAAGAATTGGCAGAAGTTGACGTAGCATTTATCGCTGAGGATTTCCCGAAAATTATGGCTTCAATGCAGCAAGGTGCTAACCGAATTAAGCAGATCGTGCTGTCTTTGCGAAACTTTTCGAGACTCGACGAAAAAGAATGTAAAGTAATCGACATTCACGAAGGGATAGAGAGCAGTTTGGTGATTTTGCAGCACCGATTGCATTCCCAGGAAAAAGGTCGGGAAATTCAAGTTATTAAAAATTATGGCGAATTGCCAAAAGTCGAGTGTTATCCGGCGCAATTAAATCAAGTATTTATGAATTTGCTGTTGAATGCGATCGACGCTGTGGAAGAGTCCTCAGCAAACTTTACTGACAAAGTTAACCAGATTCGGATTGTTACGGAAGTCAGCAGCGAAAATCAAGTGTGCGTGCGGATTTTTGACAGCGGGCCCGGTATTTGTCCCGAGGTTCAGTCCAGGATGTTTGACCCGTTTTTTACTACAAAGCCGATCGGCAGTGGCACTGGTTTGGGATTGTCGATTAGTTACCAAATTGTTAAAGACACCCACGGCGGTAAGTTGTTGTGTCATTCTGAAGTTGGGCGGGGAACTGAATTTGCGATCGAACTGCCGATTTCCCAAAAAGTTAAAATTAAAATGTGTTTGTAGTGAAAACTTTAGTCCTCCGAATGTGGGGTTCAAGGGAGCATCTCGGTTTTGCTTTTGCGAGTTGGCACTAAAAAAAATGCTGTTTACAAAAACGAGATGCTCTCCTATTTTTTCGGGGTTTGTCGGGATTTTTTGATTTTTTTGACTTCACTTGAACACGCGAAGATGCTGCTGTATAGTCAAAGCTCAAATCTCAAATCGAGTGAATCAGTTTTGCAGCCAACGGGCGGCATCTTTGGCGTGATAAGTCAAAATCAAATCGGCGCCAGCACGCTTGAATCCTGTCAAGGTTTCCATCACCACTCTTTCTTCGTCAATCCAACCGTTGAGGGCGGCGGCTTTCACCATCGCGTATTCTCCAGAAACGTTGTAAGCAGCAACGGGCAAATTAGTTGCTTCTTTGACACGCCAGATAATGTCCATGTACGCTAAAGCGGGTTTAACCATCAGCATATCAGCACCTTCAGCAATGTCTAGAGCAATTTCTTTGAGAGCTTCCCGACCATTTCCTGGGTCCATTTGATAGGTGCGCCGATCGCCAAATTGCGGAGCCGAATCTGCGGCATCGCGGAACGGGCCATAATAAGCTGAGGCGTATTTTGCCGCGTAGGACATGATCGGAATATCTTCAAATCCAGCACTGTCCAATCCTTCGCGAACTGCTCCGACAAAACCGTCCATCATCCCCGAAGGTGCGATAATATCTGCACCAGCTCTAGCTTGAGCAACGGCGGTTTTTTTGAGTAGTTCTAGTGTCGGATCGTTCAAGACTCGGCCGCTTAAATCTCCGACTTCCAAGTAGCCACAGTGACCATGACTCGTATATTCGCACAGACAAGTATCAACCATGACGATTAAATCTGGTACGGCTGCTTTGACTGCTGCTGTGGCTTTTTGGACGATGCCACAATCGTGCCAAGCACCTGTCGCGTCTGTGTCTTTGTCTGCGGGAATGCCGAATAAAATAATCGCAGGAATGCCGAGATCGTAGACTTCTTTGGCTTCTTCTACTATTTTATCTACCGATAACTGGTAAACTCCAGGCATCGATGTAACTTCTTTGGCAAAAGCTTCCCCCGGTACGGCAAATAGAGGGTAAATTAAATCACTGGTTGTCAAGATATTTTCGCGTACCATCCGGCGGAGTTGGGGATGGTTGCGGAGGCGGCGGGGGCGGTGAGTTGGAAACATAATTTTTTTTTTACGGTAGATCATCGAGTCCTGCTTTCTAGGACTGGTGACGTTTACCTAAAAGTCTAAAGCTTATTGTTGGTCGATCGCCCTGAACTTAAGTAAAGTTCTGTAAAACCCGCGAGATTCCTGGTTCGCACTAAGGACTTCAGTCCTGGTTCGATGGTTCGGACTTTAGTCCTCAAAAGTTCGATGGTTCGGACTTTAGTCCTCTCTTCCTCTCTACTCTCTGAGCCTTTTTGGTTCCCAGACTCAGCTTTTTTAGCTGTTGGGATTGGTTGGTACGGATATCTCGCACGCTGCACACCTGCAACCGGGCTGCCCATCCGCGAAGATAGACTGTAAATTATAAATGTATCGAATAGTAACGGTCTTATGTACAAGCAACTAATTTCAAAGATCAAACCAGTTTTGAAATCACTATTTGCGATCGGTCTGGTACTGACGCTAGCCTTCGGTAACGCTGACGGAGCCTTGGCGGCCCGCAGCGGAGGACGGATGGGAGGCGGCTCTTTTAGAGCTCCGGCGCGCAGTTACTCGGCTCCTAGTCGCACCTACGCGCCCTCGGGAGGCGGTTATTATCCGGGCGGCGGCTATGGTGGCGGATTTGGTGGTGGCTTCGGTTTCCCGTTCTTGCTGCCGTTTTTTGGCTTTGGAGGCGGGTTTGGCGGTCTATTTTCGATTTTGATCTTTATTTCGATCGCGAATTTCCTGGTGCGAAGCTTCCGTAGCGCCGGGGGTGGCACTGACGAACTCGGCAACAGCACGACTACTAGCGCCGTATCTGTGGCTCGCTTGCAAGTTGGTTTGCTAGCAGAGGCCCGCGGTTTGCAAGGCGAACTAGACTCCCTAGCGCGCAAAGCAAATACCGATACAGCGGCCGGTCGCGCTCAAGTTCTGCAAGAATCGACTCTGGCGATGCTGCGACATCCTGAATACTGGGTTTACGCAGGCGCTGACTCTGTGCAAACTCGCTTGGAAGCAGCCGAAGCTAAATTTAACCAGTTTTCTCTGGCAGAACGCAGCAAGTTTACTGAAGAAACGCTGTCGAATTATAACAACCAGCTCCGCCAAGCAGGGAGCAACAAAAACCTGCCAGTTTTGCAGGAAAACGGCGCGCTAGTTGGTTCTGATTTGAATTCAGAACCCGGTGAGTTTATTGTGGTGACGGTGATTGTCGGCACTCAAGGCAAATTGCAATTACCAGCAGTCAAAAATTCTGAAGATTTGCGCCAAGCTTTGCGCCTGATTGGGGGAGTGTCGAGCGAGCAGTTGCTTGCGGTTGAGGTGCTGTGGACTCCTCAAGCTAATGGCGATACTCTGACGGCTGATGATATGTTGGCTGGCTATCCTGATTTGCGATCGATTTAGTGGGTAAGACGCGCAGGATTGTCTCCTGCGCTCCATGCCATAGCCAAGCTGTGCGGTCGAACGGGATTGCTTTTGAGACGGACATGAAGCAGGATTGTGGGGAATGCCGATCGACTTAAAAAAGATTGTTCAACCAATGCTATTATTGAGAGATTATGATTCAGTGTGATTCATCTGCTATTGATCAAGGCTGCCCCATAAACGTTTTGCGAAGAACTTAAACAGAATAGAAAAACTGTTTTGAATGAGAAACTGCTTCGGAAAAAGTTGCGGCAGCGCCTTATAAAACTTATATAAAAAAGAGATAGGGAGCTAAAATTATGCCCGACAGCAGAAAAAAAGCACTTTTCATTTTGAGCCAGTTAAATAACGATGATATCGACTGGATCGTCCAAAAAGGCAAAAAGGAAGTTCTCGCTCCAGGCGCGATTTTGATCAAGGAAGGGAAACAGATTGATGCACTATACATTGTTTTAAACGGGAGTTTGAGCGTTTTGCTCGACCATGAGGAGAGTAAAGAACTTGCTAAAATAGCCACTGGAGAACTTGTTGGAGAAGTTTCTTTTATTGATGCTCGCCCTCCTTTGGCAACGGTAAAGGCGATCGAAGAAACTCACTTGCTGGCAATTCCGAGGCGGCAGTTAGTCCTCAAACTTCAACACGATATGGGCTTTGCTTCCCGCTTTTATTATGGAATTTCGCTTTGTCTAGCAGACCGGATGCGCGGTACGATCAGACATATAGAATATGGTCGCAATATAGAATTGGATCAGCCGGAAATGGATCGGGAGGATATTAATCCGAACGTCTTGGAAAATTTGGCGCTTGCTCAGGCGAAGTTTAATTGGCTGAGGGAAAATGTGAGGGTTTAATTAAATCCGAATGTATGTAACATATTAAATTTTCAGACAATCATACAGCAGAATAGGGGCGGGTTTTACCGGAAAGAGCGACAACTGCGGGAACTAGAAAAACCAGCCCCTTTGCTTTGTAATTAATTGCCACCTAGTGCGCCCTAGCGGCAGAGCGCAACTACAAACGAGACAAGCTAGATAATTCCCGGGCCTTTGCCGCGGGTGTCTGCATCCATTGTCAGTTGTCCTTCTTCGCCTTTTTTATCTTTGATTTCTGCGAGAATGCGAACACGTTCTAGGGCTTCGGCTTCTGCTTTTTCTCTCAAATCGCCCGGTTCGTTGATGTACATTTCAGGCTCGATCGCATAATTGTTAACCAGACCTTCTTGGTCTACGGTATAACCATCTGTGGTACGAATACTTTCGTTATCGGTTTGGTCGTCAGTCTTGGCATCTTGCTGTTTCTCTTCTGTGGTTGTGTGCATGAAGTTAGCGCCTTCACGTTCTTGTCGCGCTGCTGTCTCAGCGGGAGTAATTCCCCTGTCGTAGTGGGGGGCTTTCATATTAGCTTCGATTTTTTCGTCGGTCGGTGTTGATTTGCTAATTTCTTCGTTAGTCGGTGTTGGTTGGCGATTAGTCATGATTTATTCCTTCTTCAATTTTTTCAAAAGGTCTTTGGCTTATGTTTAAATATTAAGCCGAAGCTAACTCATTCACAAACTATCTTTGGTTAGAGTTTGCCAGAAATTGCTGTTACGTAAAACAAATTTATTGACTCTTCCTCAAGAATGATAAACTTCTGTTTTTATTTGAAATTTCACAGTCTGCAAGTATTGGATATCTATCTAAAGATAGGGAATTGGGAATTGGGAATTGGGAATTGGGAATTGGTTATTGGTTATTGGTTATTGGTTATTGGTTATTTGAAAAATAACAGTCAACAGTCAACAGTCAACAGTCAACAGTCAACTGTCAACAGTCAACTGTCAACAGTCAACAGTCAACTGTCAATTGACTTCATGATTCTTTATAGAAGCGGATAATTTCGCGAACGTGGTTGAGAAATTGCCCGTCCGAGGTGAGTTGGGCGATCGCACTTTCGGCATCTCTCGCCAGTTTGGTGTGTTCTGCCTGATTTGTCGATCGCAAATCTTCTAGTGATGCAGCTAAATTAGTTAATTCTATTCTAGTAGCCCGTTGCTGCCGCTCTTGGACAGCAGCCCAAGAACTCCCATCGTCTGAATTTAATTGAGCAGCCAAATTTCTGACTGTAGATTCTAAGTCTGCAAAGCGGTTGCGGAGTTCGACAATATCTTCGCGGGGGTAGAGAAATTGGCTGCGGATCGTTGTCAGTCGCACGGCTAAATACTGATAACCTCGGATAGCTGGACGCAGTATAGTTAACAGCAGTGCAGCACCGGAACTGAGATAGCCAACAGCACTAACTCCGGCGGCGGATAGGGCGTAAAGTCCGATCGCGCTACCTATGTGAAGGGCGATCGCCACCAGGAGCGATCGGCTAGCTAGTAAATTAACATATTTGACTTGTTTCTCGTCAACGACAATACCTTTTTCTGTTGATTCTGCGGCTTGCGCTAAAACTTCTTTAGCTTCAAAATGGATATTCCAGGGAACTGTAACTATCAGCAACAGCCATTCAAAAATAGCAATGGCAATTACCCAATCAATAAAACTGCCGACGGGAACGTGCAACCATTGCAGAATAGTATAAATTAACAGTAAAAATATGCCTGTGACGGCACCGAAACCTGCAAAACCGTAATACATGGCGATCGTATGAGCGAAATATTATTTTGATTGTGAATGTATTTGGGAAGTGGAATTCCCGATGGTGTGACACTTGGCGAAGCTTCCTACTTAACTAATTTTGTAGTTATGACATCGCTAGGTTGAATAACTTAAAAATTAAATTTTAACTTTTAACTTTACTGAAAGCAGAAAAAAGGGTAAATTTATAATTATCAGGGATTAAAAAGAGAGAAATATTGGTTGAAATACGGACGAACGGGGAGCTGCTCGATCGCCTGCGGTTGAGATAAACTGATTGAGAGGTCGATCGGGCGTTTTGTAAGTTACCAGGTTGCAACCGAGATGGTGACACTGGAAGCTGCGAGCGATCGCAGCAAAATAGGTGTCAATCAACTCTCTTGTCTTCAATTTCCCATAACTGCGCGTCTACAATCTAAAATCACCAGTCAGCAGCAAGGACAAACCGATGGCGAACTCAACTCTTGGCCTAGAAAATCAACTTTACGATTATCTCTTATCTATTTCCTTGCGAGAGCCAGATATTCTCGCTGCACTGCGGGAAGAAACGGCTAAGCATCCTATGGGTATGATGCAAATAGCTCCCGAACAAGGTCAGTTTATGGAGATGCTGGTGCAGCTTATGGGAGCGACCAAAACCTTAGAAGTTGGTGTTTTTACGGGGTATAGCTCGTTGTGCGTAGCTTTAGCGCTGCCTCCTAATGGTCACATTGTGGCTTGCGATGTCAGCGAGGAATATACGGCGATCGCGCGACGCTATTGGGAAGCTGCGGGTGTGGCAAACAAGATTTCTTTGCAATTGGGCCCAGCAATCAATACTCTTGACAAACTCATAGCCGAGGGACAAGCAGGAACCTTTGATTTTGCATTCATTGATGCTGATAAAGAAAATTATGAGGGTTATTTTGAGCGATCGCTGCAACTTGTACGCAATGGCGGTTTAATTGTAATTGACAATGTTCTGTGGTCTGGACGAGTTGCCGATCCTCAAGTAAAAGACCAAAGTACCACCGCCATTCGTACTTTCAACGACAAGTTGCGCCACGATCCCAGAGTGACTCTCAGTGTTGTTCCGATTGGTGATGGACTGACTTTGGCATTGAAACGCCGCTGGGCTACTATGATGCAACCCGAACAGAATTAAATAGTCCGATTAAATGCAAAACAGCTTAGTAAGGTGCGCAATGCGCACCCTACATTTAAGTGTGATGCGCGAATTATGACTAGATAATTAGCTTAGTAAGGTGCGCAATGTGCACCCTACATTTAAGTGTGATGCGCGAATTATGACTAGATAATTAATTGATTTGAGACGAAGATGCTGGTATCAAATTTACAAGTAAAGTTGCCAATTCACGAAACTTTTCAGTCAACTGTTCAAGGCGAGGGATTCTGGACGGGGACTTTAGTTGATTTTATCAGATTGGCCGGTTGTCCCGTGGGTTGTCCTTGGTGCGATACGGGTTATGCGAATGGGGGTCAAGGTTTGCCGTCGGTGCCGAGGTCGATCGCCCAATTGCTAGCCGAATTACAGTCTTCGAGGGTGGTAATTAGTGGCGGCGAGCCTTTCATCCATCAGAATTTGCTCGAAGAGTTAGTGCGAGCTTTGTTAGCAACTGACAAGCAAGTGAGTATTGAAACTTCCGGTGCTTATTGGCAGGAAGTTTCGCCGCTGGCTTGGATTACTCTTTCTCCTAAAGAACACATCAGTCCTAAATATCCGGTAAAAGAGCTTTTTTGGACTAGAGCTAATGAAATTAAGTTGGTAGTTAGCACTGGCGAGGAAGTTGATTTTTATAGAAAATATTTTGTTGATGATGTGAATATCCCTGTATATTTGCAGCCGGAATGGGAAAAGCGCGATCGGGCGATTCCGATTATTTTGGAGTTATTGAAACAGCATCCAAGTTACAGGTTGTCTTTGCAAACTCACAAGTTGATTGGTGTCCAATAAATTTCCAAAAATCCTGTAGGGGCGGGTTCACAAACTATCTATGAAACGCACAAACAATCTCATAAACCCGCCCCATCCCCGCCATTATTCACATCAAGGTCTTACTCAATAAATTAATGGTACATTTTGGTTATTTGTGGTGGGGGCGGGTTTACAATATTATTCATTTTTATCATGAATGGTTGGTGAACCCGCCCCTACAAGCCCTGAATTTTGTCATGATTTATTTCATTTTTTCAGGATTGCAGATTTGTGCGATGAAACCCACAAACAATCTCATAAACCCGCCCCATCCCCGCCATTATTCACATCAAGGTCTTACTCAATAAATTAATGGTACATTTTGGTTATTTGTGG
>CASBQF010000120.1 GCA_949127775.1 Oscillatoriales cyanobacterium PMM_0080 | reverse complement strand
CTGTGATTTTGGTTCCCTAATCCTGAGTTTTCCATCTCAAACTGGGAAAAGTGAGACCCATGGGTCTCAAAAATCGAACAAAAAAAATCTAATCCGTCCTCTAGAAGCACTTTCACCAGAAAATATAACTAGAATTCTCCATCTACAACCGCTGAGAAATTGCTATGCCAAATACCAATACCTTACTAAAAAGCGAGTATCTAACCGCCCAACTTGATCCCACCGAACAGGTGAGGCTTCAAAAACTAGAATCCATTGTAGAAAATGGACTTCAGACTTTTTATGAGGTTGGTAAAGCCCTTGACGAGATTCGAGAACAGAAACTGTACAGGGAAAGCCAAAAAAGTTTTGAGGCTTATTGTCAGGATAAGTGGGGCATAGCAAGACGGACAGCCGATCGATTTATAGGCGCGGCACGGGTAATCGAGAATTTGACACCCATGGGTGTCAAAATTCCAGCCCACGAGCGGCAAGTCCGTCCTCTAGCAGGATTATCGCCAGAACTCCAACTCGAAATCTGGCAAGAAGCCCTAAAGTCAACGCCCAATGGTATGCCAACTGGTGCAGCAGTTCAGCGCTTGGTCGATCAGCGATTTCCATCCCTAGGAAGCGGACGATCTAAAGATAGTGATTCTGAATTGGAGAAGTTGCGATCGGACAATAAGCGGCTTAGAGAGGAAATCCGACAGCAAAACAGAGACAGGGATAGGCGTGCTGCTGCTGTGGCCTTGGAAATGGAGCAACTTCGAGCCGAAAACAGGCAGTTGAAAGCTGAACTGCTACAGCGTGATAAAGATTGGGAAGTCCGTCTGGCGGTTGAAAGAAGAAAAATTCGAGAAGAAGTTAGAGCAGAACTCAAGGCAGAATATGAAGGGCAGATCAATTCCCTCACCCAGCAACTGGCAGAAATGACAAAAAATTATCAAGCTGTACTCGCAAGACTCACAGCTTTAGAAGGAGCAAAATAGAAAATGGTCACAATTCTTGAAAACCCGCTGCGGGTAGGTTTGCGAAAAGAACGAGTGCCAGAACCACAAATTCTGGTCATCTTCGGAGCTTCCGGGGATCTCACAGGGCGCAAACTCGTACCAGCAATTTATCAGATGAAGCGCGATCGACGTTTACCACCGGAAACTACCGTCGTCGGAGTCGCCCGTCGCCCTTGGAGTCACGATTACTTCCGAGAGCAAATGCGCGAAGGCATCGAAGAATTTGGTGGCGGGATTGGGAATGAAGAATTTTGGCAAGACTTTGCTCAGAGTTTGTTCTACTGTCCAGGCGACATAGACAACCCCGAAAGTTATCAAAAACTCAAAGCTTTCCTAGGGGAAATCGACCAACAAAGAAGAACCCGCGGCAACCATATATTTTATCTTTCCGTTTCCCCCAACTTCTTTCCCGAAGCGATTCGGCAATTGGGAGCCGCTAAAATGCTGGCAGATCCGATCAAACATCGCTTAGTGATTGAAAAACCCTTCGGCCGGGACTTGAACTCGGCAAAAGCCCTCAATCGAGTAGTCCAGGAAGTTTGTCAAGAACAGCAAGTTTACCGGATTGACCATTATTTGGGCAAGGAAACTGTTCAGAATCTCCTGGTTTTTCGATTTGCCAATGCGATTTTTGAACCGCTGTGGAACCGCCAATTTATCGATCACGTACAAATTACCGTTGCAGAAACAGTCGGCGTAGAAGACAGAGCCGGTTACTACGAATCCTCTGGGGCTTTGCGGGATATGCTCCAAAACCATTTGATGCAAATTTTCTGTCTGACGGCGATGGAAGCGCCAAACTCCCTAGATGCTGATAGCATCCGTACCGAAAAAATGAAAGTTCTGCAAGCAACACGCTTAGCTGACTTACAGAATTTAGAGAATTCCGCGATTCGCGGCCAGTATTCCGCCGGCTGGATGAAGGGCAAACCAGTGCCCGGATACCGCACCGAGCCAGGAGTCAATCCTAACTCCATGACTCCAACTTTCGTGGCCATGAAATTTACGATCGACAACTGGCGCTGGCAGGGAGTACCTTTTTACCTACGCACCGGAAAACGGTTGCCGAAAAAAGTCAGCGAAATTGCGATTCAGTTTCGCGAGGTGCCCCTGATGATTTTTCAGTCTGCCGCCCAACAAACTACTCCTAACGTTTTGACCATGCGCGTGCATCCCAATGAGGGAATTTCGCTAAGGTTTGAGGCGAAAATGCCGGGGCCGGATTTGCGGACGCGGACGGTGGATATGGATTTCAGTTATGGTTCGTCGTTTGGGGTGACTTCTTCTGATGCTTACGATCGCCTGTTAATTGATTGTATGTTGGGCGACCAAACTTTGTTCACTCGTTCTGATGAAGTGGAAGAAGCTTGGCGGATCGTGACACCGGCATTGATGGCCTGGGAAGCACCGAGCGATCCGGCACTGGTTCCTCAGTATGAAGCGGGTACTTGGGAGCCTGCGGAGGCAGAACTGTTAATTAATCGAGACGGCCGCAAGTGGCGAAGACTTTAGCCGATTTTGGATTTTGGATTGAAGAAAGCGACCCCACGGATAAAGACAGGAACTTGTATCCTTCATGCTTTCGGTCAACAGACAACAGTTAACAGTTAACAGTCAACAGACAAATAAAAAAGGAGAAAAAACCGATGATTATGACACCGATGAAAGCTCCACCTCTAGTTTCGTTGCAAAGTCCGAAAGATGTTTCGATCGATCAAATAGAGACCGAATTAGCCCAAATTTGGGAAAATTACAGAGAATCTGGGTTGAAGGGCGATTTTCCTAGCGCAACTAGAGCAACAACTTTTACTTTTGTAGTCTACGAGCCGGAAGAAACTCAGCAGCTATTGGCGGATGTGGGCTTTTATGATGGTCCGATCGATGGTATCACTGGGCCGATGACCGCATCTAGCATCAGAGCTGCTCAAAAAGCTTACGGCTTGCCAAGAACTGGCAAACCTAATGCTGAATTGCTCGCCACTTTGCGGGAAGAAGTAGCTCGCAAAAATTTAAATGGCAGCAAGTTGGGTCCAACGGGTTTCAGTTCAGGAGGTTCCGCTGTAGCTGACGCGATAGTCGCTGCTAATCCCTGCCGGATTATTGCCCTTTGCCCAATGATGGGAGAAGATACGGGCGTACAGGCTCAAGTCGCTGCTTATTGTCCGGTTCACAAGGGTGGCACTGGCAATTTGATCTGCTGTGAGTACATTACGCTCCGGGGGACTGAAGCTGCTCTGGAACGGGTCAGCGGTATCGTGGCAGGGCTGATGATTGCAGATTTGCCGAAGTTGTTGTGGTGGAAGGCAACGCCGGATGCCGATCGAGAGTTGTTCCAGCGGCTGGCGGCAATTAGCAGTTCTGTGATTGTTGACTCTAGCTGTTTTGCTGAACCCCAGGATGAATTGGTGTTGATGCAAAGTCTGATTGAGGAGGGAATTCCGATCGCGGATTTGAATTGGCGCCGACTGGCTGCGTGGCAGGAATTGGCTGCTGAGGCTTTCGATCCGCCGGGGCGTCGCGTGGCAATTCGGGAAATCGATCGCGTGACGATCGATTACGAACGTGGCAATTCCACTCAAGCGCTGATGTATTTGGGCTGGCTGGCAAGCCGTCTCCAGTGGCGGCCGGTTGCTTTTCTACAAGAAGAGGGCGATTACCAAATTAAACGGATTAAGTTCGCCGGTATTGACGAGCGGGTTATAGAAGCAGAGTTAGCTGCGATTCCAACTGCTGATACTGGTGATGTTCCTGGGGATTTGATTGCTCTGCGTTTAAATTCTACTAACGAGAAGGCTGACTGCGGTACGGTGCTGTGTTCGGAAGCTGGCGGCTGTATGCGGATGGAAACAAAAGGTGGTGCTCAGACCGATCGCTTTAACCAAGTAACTCCCCTATTAGATCAGGTGACAGAACAGTTGCTGGGTCAGCATTTGCAGAGTTGGGGCCGAGATGTGCTTTACGAAGAAAGTTTGGCAGTGACGGCTCAATTGCTGAAGTTAGCTAATTGAAGGAAGAAGGAAGAAGGAAGAAGGAAGAAGGAAGAAGGAAGAAGGAAGAAAGTTTTAACTAACAATTCCTTTTTCCCAGTTCCTAATTCCTAATTATGAACCCTACGAAACAAAAGGCACGGATACACGGATAGCTGTTTATTCCTGACTCCTTCTGAAGGATGACTGACTTTCGATAATTAATCCTTGTCTCTTTTTCCAAAATCCTCTCTTGTGCCCTCCAGATTATTTCAAAAAAAAATAACTCATGACTCACAACCAACAACCAACAACTAATAACTAATAACAAATAACTAATAACTAATAACTAATAACTAATGACTTTAGTAATTGCTGGCGAACGTAGTGGTGCGGGAAAAACGACTGTAACGATCGCCCTTTTAGCTTATTTAATCCGTCGCGGCTTGAATGTTCAGTCTTTTAAGGTAGGCCCAGACTACATCGATCCGATGTTTCATGCTTTTGTGACTGGCCGCCCTTGTCGCAATTTAGATGCAATATTGACCTCGGAATCTTACGTGCAAAAATGTTTTTTGCGTCATATTCAAGATGTCGATTGTGCCTTGGTTGAAGGGGTGATGGGACTATTTGATGGTGTAAGTCGAAGGAAGAAGGAAGAAGGAAGAAGGAAGAAGGAAGAAGGGAAAGAAGAGTTTGATTATGATTTTTCCTTTGCTTCTACGGCTCATGTTGCTGCTTTGCTGAATTTGCCGGTATTGTTGGTGATAGATTGCAGCCGACTTTCTGGTTCGGTGGCTGCGATAGCACATGGTTTTCGTTCTTTTGACAAAAATCTTAATTTCGCTGGTTTGGTGTTGAATCGGGTGGCGAGCGATCGACATTTGGAGTTGCTTACTAATGCTCTGGAACCACTGGACTTACCTGTTTTGGGGGTGCTGCGACGGGATGAGGCTGTGACTATTCCCGATCGCCATTTAGGCCTGATTCCGGCCGAGGAGTTGCCGAATCTTCATGCTGCGATCGATAAGTTAGCCGATTTGGCTGCTGTGGCTTTTGACTGGGAAAAACTTTTGCCAATGTTGGCTGCAACTTCAAATGGAGGGGGTGAGGGGTCTGAGCAACTTTTGGGTAAATACGGTCTCCCTTCCGGTATTGTAACTGAAAAAGATGATGTTGTCAACAGTTTGGATGGGAAATTTGGGGTGCGGATTGCAGTTGCGCGCGATCGGGCTTTTAATTTTTACTATCAGGATAATCTTGATTTATTGGAAGAGTTGGGTGCGGAGTTAGTATTTTGGAGCCCGCTTGATGATGCTGTGTTTCCTGACAATGTGCAAGGGTTGTATTTTGGTGGCGGTTTCCCCGAAGTTTTTGCGAAGGAGTTGAGCGGTAATGTGGTGATTCGAGATGCGGTAAGAAGTGCGATGGTTGCGGGAATGCCGACTTATGCCGAATGCGGGGGTTTGATGTACTTATGCGGTTCTATTGTAGACTTCGAGGGCAATTCTTGGCAAGGGGTGGGAGTGTTGAAGTCGAATGCTGAGATGGGAAAGCGTTTGACTTTGGGATACCGAGAAACTGTGGCGGTGAGAGATAGTTCGGTGTTAGTTGTGGGGGATGAGGTTTGCGGACATGAGTTTCATCGATCGCACTTAACTGTAGAACCGACTAATCCAGTTTATCACAGTTGGAGGTACGGCAAGCGGGGGGAAGTTGATGCGGTTGCCGAAGGTTGGGGGGTTTATCAAGTTCATGCTTCTTATTTGCATTTGCATTGGGGGGCGAGGCCTGATATTCCGGCTCGGTTTTTGCAGCGGTGTGCTGAGTTTGATTGTAAGGGTGTTTTGGGCGAGAAGGCGGATTAGATTTTTTTTACCACAGAGAGCGCAGAGGGCGCAGAGAGGGGAGGTAGAGGAGTATTTGTATTATGCTTTTGATGGGATGAGCAAGGAGATGTTGGGATTATTGTAAGGCTATTTTGGGCGAGAAGGCGGATTAGATTTTTTTTACCACAGAGAGCGCAGAGGGCGCAGAGAGGGGAGATAGAGGAGTATTTGTATTATGCTTTTGATGGGATGAGTGAGGAGATATTGGGATTATTGTAATGCTATTTTGGGGGAGAAGGTGGATTAGATTTTTTTTAACCACAGAGAGCGCAGAGGGCGCAGAGAGGGGAGATAGAGGAGTATTTGTATTGTGCTTTTGATGGGATGAGTGAGGAGATATTGGGATTTATGAGTACGTTAGTTTCAGTTAAGCAATTGTCGGCACAATGGATAACATCGGATAATTTTCGGAGTTATGGTCAAGTTATTTCTGCGAGTTTTGATGGTAAGTTTTTTGATGATGAGGATGCTTGGTTAAATTTAAGCAATGGTATTCCTAGATTTTATATTATGCGGTTGCATGAGAAGGGTCGCAAGTTTGGTAAAATTACGCGACACGTTGAATGCACGCAGTGTTTGGGTTCGCTGGATGGGAAGGATTGGTTGATGGCTGTTGCGCCTCCTGGGGATAGCGATAAACCGAGTTTGGAGGATATTGTTGCTTTTCGGATTCCGGGTAATTGTTTTATTAAGTTAGAAGTGGGGACTTGGCACGCTGGCCCTTATTTTGATGCGGATTTTGTTGATTTTTATAATCTAGAATTGAGCGACACTAATGTGGTTGATCATTTTAGTTTTGATTTTGTGAAGCATCATAATCTGGAATTTGAAATTGTTTAATTTACCTGATATGATGCAACTAGGAGAATAGCTCTGGTTAGTATATGATTTCGCGGGAAAAGTTGCGGGCGGAAACTGAATTTGCTAAAATTAGTTCTTATTCTGTTTGACACACAATATTTGAAGCTGTTAAACTATGAATCAAGGTGCTATTCCCGATGAGAATTCGAGAAATTTGCCAGAGCAACTTCTTCTGCAAGATGCTAAGGTTGGCAATTGTAGATCTATTCAAGGCGGGCCTGACGATATACTAGGAGATGTCTCTAGACTTGTTGCCATATACGGAGGCAATCCCGAAGACTGGTACAAAATAACTAGCATTCAGGCTTTTGCAATTAATGGAGCTTCCGTACAAGTACATTGGTTTGAAAATAAGCAAATATTACAACAAGTTGAATTAAAATTCAAGCGACAATATCCTAAAACAGCATCTAAGAATTTATAGGTAGACAAGTTATGAGAGTTCGCTGTATTGCTAATACTGGAGAACACTTACCGGAAAATTATATCGATCCGGCAAGAGGCTATACTAAAAAGATTGAATTGCCGTTGACTGTTGGCAAGGAATATGTGGTTTATGCTATCAGATCGTGGCAGGGAATAGTTTGGTATTATGTTTGTGATGATAATTACAGCTATTATCCCATACAAACTCCTGCACCTTTGTTTGAAGTAGTTGATAACCGAGTTTCTAAGTATTGGAGGTTTATGCTTAACCCGAATGGGGTGTTGAGGTTCGTGTTTGAACAGTGGTTTACTGACCCTTATTTTTATGATAAGCTGACGGATCAGGAAGAGGCGGAGGTTGAGATTTTTGAGAAAGTTAAGGAGTTGATGGATGCTGAAGATTTTGATTTGCCTCCGCTGGATGTCGCCGTTGAGAAGTTGCGGGAAACTGTCAGTGTTTGAGTTGGGAAAGTTCGAAAGTCAATTTATTTTGTTAATCACCTTGACTCACATACTTTGAAATGGTATTAAATAGGAATAACCAGAATTTTGTGAAATAAAATGGACGAAAAAGTTGAAGTTAATAGAAACTATGAGAGACTAGACGGCGATGATGATGTTTTGTTGTTGGGGAAAGCTACTTTTACTGTTCGTCACTTGAAAGAGCTAGCAGCTAGCAAATTTGATTATATGCTAATTTATCTGGAGGCAGCACACGGGGAGTCTCGCAAGCAATCAATATATTATTGGATGCAATCTCTGTCGATTAACGAAGAAACAAAAATTAATGCAGGGGATATAAACTGGAAGTCCCCTAAAGAAGGAATCGATTGTCAAATCCTCAAAATTGGTTCCAAAGGTTGGCAAAAAGGAAAGCTTAAAATAGAAGTTAATAGAAGCTTCCATTCGGGACAAACGCAAACATCTATAAAATTCTGTCCTGATGAACCACCTGAGAAAAAATCACCTTTAGATGATATCAGACAATCAGAGGAATACAAAAAGCTGATCGAAAATAACTGACAGCCCGATCGCACTTATAATAAAATAATCGATCGCACTTATGTCTGAATCTTAGATTGTTTACCGCAGATGAGGGCAGATGTACGCGGATGAACGCTGATGTTTTTTAGGGAGGGACTATTGATAAATATAGAAGAATATGTCGATCGCACATCCGAACTGATAAACTTACCCTTAGACCCAGAACATCGCCCCGGTGTTGTGGTAAACTTCGAGAGGATAGCGGAAATTGCCCGACTCGTTACTGAATTTCCTTTACCCCCTGGAATCGAAGCTGCACCAGTGTTTGAACCTTAGATTTTTAAGCGCAGATGAACGCAGATGTTTTTTTGGATAAGGCTGATGCGGTTGCTACGGCAGCGGCGGTTAAAAGCGGTAAGATTACGGCTACTGCGGCGGTGAGTGCTGCTTTGGATCGGATTGCTGTTGCCGATCGAGCTTTTAACTGTTTTACTAATGTTATCGCCGAAAGTGCGATCGCCGATGCGGAAAAAATAGATAGTTCGATCGCAAATCACGAAAATCCAGGCCCGTTAGCAGGTGTTCCCTTCGCCGTTAAAAACCTCTTCGACATCGGTGGAATTACCACCCTAGCAGGCTCAAAAATTAATGCTGACAACCCTCCTGCCACCCGCGACGCGGCGGCGGTTGCTCGACTGCGACAAGCGGGTGCGGTGCTTGTAGGTACTCTGAACATGGATGAGTACGCCTACGGTTTTGTCACAGAAAATAGTCACTACGGCGCAACTCGGAATCCCCGCGATACCGCACGGATTGCCGGCGGTTCGAGTGGGGGTTCGGCTGCGGCGGTGGCTGCGGGTTTAGTACCGATAACTCTGGGTTCGGATACTAACGGTTCCATCCGCGTACCGGCTGCGCTATGTGGTGTTTTTGGTTTTAAGCCGACTTACGGCCGTTTGTCAAGGGCCGGAACTTGTTTGTTTTCGAGCAGTTTGGATTGTGTAGGGCCGTTTGGGCGATCGATCAGAGACATCGCGCTGCTGTACGATATCATGCAAGGGCTCGATGCTGATGACCCGGTTTGCACTCAACGCCCTCCAGAACTTTGTTCGCCGCAGTTACATCAAGGCATCGAAGGATTGCGAATTGCGGTTGCTGACGGGTATTTCGCTACAGGGGCCGAACCGGAAGCATTAGATGCTGTAGAAATAGTTGCCCAAGCCTTGACAAATGTACTTAATTGTGGTATGAGGGCGGAAAAAGCAACAACAAACCCCCCGAAAATTGGGGGGCTTGGAACTGTCAGCATACCGGAACCCGATCGCGCGCGGGCAGCAGCATTCATCATTACCGCTTGCGAAGGGGCAAGCTTGCACTTAGACAATTTGCGATCGCGCCCTCAAGACTTCGATCCCGCCACGCGCGATCGTTTTTTGGCTGGAACCCTGATTCCTGCGACGTGGTACGTGCAAGCGCAGAGATTTAGACAGTGGTATCGCGATCGAATTCGCGCCATATTCCAACATACAGATATCATTCTCGCACCCGCAACTCCGATCGCGGCTCCTGAAATTGGTGTCGAGAAAATGGTCATCGCCGGACAAGAAATATTAGTGCGTCCCAATCTGGGACTGTTCACCCAACCCCTATCATTTATAGGCTTGCCAGTTCTGTGCGTGCCCGTACAGCGGCCCGGCGCTTTGCCCTTGGGAGTACAAATTATCGGTGCTCCCTACAGCGAAGCGGTGATTCTCCGAGTCGCTGCGGTACTAGAATCGCAAGGCATTATATGTGCCGAATCAATTTAGTGCTAGTTCTAGGGTTTGTTGTTGCGGTGGAAGCGTCTCTTAGTCCTTCTGGCAATAGCTTTGCGCTTCTGCTTTTCGAGGGGGGTTTCAAAGTGGCGGTGTTTTCTCATGTCGGGGAAAATTCCCGCTTTGGAAACTTGTCGCTTGAACCGTCGTAGGGCTGACTCAATCCCTTCGTTTTCGCCGATTACAACTTGGGTCATTCTTTCTCCTTAGTGTTTGTTCGATCGAGTTTTATCATATCAAGGTTTTGGTGGTGCGACCTGTTGGATGTCGGGCGATCGACCAAAACCCCAAAATTATATCAGAAATTTGGTTCGTAGTGAGGAATTCAGTCCTACTTTCTTGCCGACTGAATTCCTCACAACTGCCTACTGACTACTAACCAACTGATTTTCCTGGCGGAGGTAAGCTTGAATAAACGGGTCTAATTCACCATTCATCACATCTAGGATCGCAGTTGTTTCCACACCAGTCCGCACATCCTTGACCATTTGATAGGGATGAAAGACGTAATTGCGAATTTGCTGGCCCCAAGCAGCCTCCACCATGTCGCCCCGAATTTCGGCAATTTCCGAAGCCCGCTGTTCCTTCGCAATCACCAGTAGCCTAGATTTGAGCAATGTCAAAGCTTTTTCTTTGTTTTGCAACTGACTACGTTCCTCCGTACAGCGCACAGCCAAACCTGTCGGAATGTGAACGATGCGGACAGCCGTTTCTACTTTGTTGACATTTTGGCCACCCTTGCCGCCTGCGCGCGAAGTCGTGATTTCTAGATCCTTTTCTGGGATGTCCAATTTTACGGATCGATCGAGAATTGGCATGACTTCGACACCAGCAAAACTGGTTTGACGCTTATCGTTAGCGTTGAAAGGCGAAATTCTAACTAAGCGATGAGTGCCTTTTTCCGATCGCAAATAACCGTAAGCATAACGGCCAGAAATTTCCAAAGTAACAGATTTAACACCCGCTTCTTCTCCCTCGGAAATTTCGTTTAAATGTACCTTATAACCTTGACTTTCTCCCCAGCGCGTGTACATCCGCATCAGCATTTCCGTCCAATCTTGAGCATCAGTACCACCAGCGCCGGCATTAATGGTCAAAACGGCTCCACTTTGGTCATAAGGCCCGGAGAGTAATTGTTGCAATTCCCAAGAATCGAGTTCGCGGGTTAACTGAGAAAGATTCGATGTTGCTTCTTGAAATAAAGATTCGTCTGTATCTAACTCTAGCAATTCTAAGACAGCTCTAGCATCTTCCAAGCTAGTTTGCCAACCGTGATATTGTTCTAAGTGAGATTTGAAGTCATTCAGTTCTTGAAGAGTTTCTTGAGCTTGGTTTTGGTCATCCCAGAAAGCTGGTTGAGCGCAGACTTGCTCTAAGTCTTGGATTTTAGCGGATAGTGCGGGGATGTCAAAGATAGTCCTGAGTTTTACCCAGGCGATCGCACAATGTTTGAATACCGTGTTTAATGTCTAAAATTTCCACTGTCATGCCTCGTGGTTTTGGAGTCTTTTGTTTATTGTAGCTGAAATTGGAATCTGTCAACAATTTGTTATTACTTCTTCCTGATTAGATATAATCCAAAGCCGTTGAGTTCAAAACTTTAGTGCCTTAAAAATTCAAAATTACCAAAAAGTTGCTATGATTTAAAGTCAAGTTAACGATCTTGATAGAAGTTAGCGGCCATGATTTCCCCAGAACTAAAGTTTAGTTTGCCGTCCACCGAAGACCTGCCCTGTTCGGATGAGACCCCTGTGGATAACGAAGACCAAAATCTACTACCGAATCTATTGTTGTTTGTCCTGATCGGTATTTGGTTCGATCGCATGGATTGGTACTTTGGGGTGAATATGGCAGTGTATCACACCACAGGAATCAGTCCCAAAGTGCCTATCGTCCCCGACGGATTTCTCAGTTTGGGGGTGGAGCGCCGAAAAGGGGGCAAATCTCGCCGCAGCTATGCTGTGTGGGAAGAAAACGAGGTTGTGCCGATCGTAGCATTGGAAATGGTATCTCACAAACCTGGTGGGGAGTACGACGATAAAATGTCGGTTTATGCCGGGTTAGGAGTTTTATACTACATTATTTACAACCCGGAATTTTGGCGACGCGATCGGCATCAACCGTTTGAAGTGTACAAACTGATTGATGGGCAGTATCGGCAGCAGATTGGCGAACCCTATTGGATGCCAGAAGTGAGACTGGGCATGGGGCGCTCTCAGCAACTGATTGGGGGCATCGAGCAAGAAATTCTGGTTTGGTTCGACGAGTCTGGAAATGTCTATCCCCTGCCGGATGCTGCGGCGGGGCAGATGCGAGAGCAGTTCAGAGTAGAACGACAGCGAGCTGAGGGTCTACAACAGCGAGCCGATCGCCTAGCTGAGTATTTGCGATCGCAAGGGATAGATCCTGATAACCTACCTGAATCCTAACATGAAAATAAAAAACCGTAGCTCGATCGAGCTACGGTTCTTTTTAAGTTAAACTTGCAATGATTAATCGCGGCCGTTGAGAGCAATCATCAGGCGCAGAATGAAGATGAACAAGTTGATGTAAGTCAAGTACATCGACAAAGCGGCGGGTAAATATTGATCGTCGCGGTAGCTGCGCGGCAGAATGTAAAAGTCTACAATCGCAGCACCAGCAAATATAAACACGCCGATGCCAGAAATGCCAATTTCTAACCAAGTTGGGGTGTAGACGCCGAAGAGAGATAGCAGAAATTGACCGCCAACGACCACTAATAAAGCAATCACACCTAAACTGATAGTTTTGGTGAGAGCCATGCCGTCTGTTTCCGACAAGTTAGAGCCAATTTGGCGGGCGGCGATGAAGGTAATGCCACATCCGAGGGCGGCAAAACCGATGCCGGCAATGCCGACTCCTTCGTTTCTGAGTGCTACAGACACCAATCCGCTGAGAGTGTAGCCGGATAGCAGACTGTAGGTTGCCAGCAGAGGCAAGGCGGTGTTTTTGTTACCTTGTTCAGCAGCACCACGAGCGACAAAGAATAGAATTAATTCTAGGACGAGCGCGCCAATGAATGTCGGAAAGAAGATTGCCGGGTAGTTGCGGATCACTCCGAGGCCGCCGTAGGCGCCGACAGCAGTTAAGACGAGTCCGCCGCCCACGAAGGGGAGGGCGTTGGAGATGACGTTGGGGCCTACCAGCGCGTGATTCTTGGCCTCGCGCACGGCTTCGCGGAAGTTGCTGGTGTTACTCACGAGGGTTTTACCTAATTTTGGCTGAGATTTGCTATCTCTATTTTGACAGCTTTACGCTCTGTTGACAAAACCTGAAGTAGTTTAAAGATTTGATCAAGAATGGGGATGAGATCACTTCAAAGCAGGGGATGATTGTTTATGATTGACTGCGTACAAGTCTGTGGGGTGTTGCTGTTGTCTCGGAAGAAAATCGCCTTATTGCATCGTTACACATCGTTGTAGGGTGGTAATTGAGGACGATATGCTTGAGGCTGGGGCAACGGTTGATTTGAGGTTTTTGATTTGGGACTTAGTGGAAACTAGGGACAGCAAACCTCAATCAATAATCATCTAAAGTACAATGGCACTGAAATTTGGTAAATCACGGAGGATCAAACCATTGGAAACTCATTGTATACCAGCCAATCATTCAGACTTTTTCAGTGCCATTTATCTAAAGTATTAAATGGGTTGGGTTAGTTGCAAAAGTGGTCTAGACAAGGTATCTAAATAAAATTAATCGTGAAATTATTTAGATCGATCGACAAAATGCCAAACAGGTAATCTCTAATGCCCACGTTTTTTACTCGCAGACTATTGTCACCAGTAGCCGGAATTTTCTTGATTGCCACCGCCGTTATTTCCGGTGGCAAAGCTGCCACTGCATCTGATTTTCACGCAGTTTCGATAGCTCCTAAATCATCGGGTTTAGAAAATTTGTTTTTCGCTCAAGTTGGCGGGCCGAACCCAGGTAGAAGTTCGTCAAGTCCGAGCCCGGGAAGAGTAATTCCGGTTTCGAGTCCTGTCAAAATTCCTGAGCCTTCAACGCTGGCGGGGTTGGGTTTGGTGGCGGGTTCGCTGGTGATAAGTCGCCGGAAAGTGAGAGTTAAAAATTAGAGTGTTTGATTAGACGAGCAATTGCATAAATCTGACACTGATACAGAAACCGCAGATGTAAGCTAGATAAACACAGATAAACGCAGATATTTTGAAGAGCTTTTGGGAATGAATGCAATTGCTCGTCTATTGTTGACCGGAGGGGGGTCACAGGCAAGATGCCTGTGCCACAATCAATATTGGTGGAGTCTCGATTTAAGAATTTTAGCCGATCGCGTCGCGTAGAGCATTTTTAGTCATAGCTGCGATCGACTGTTCGGTAGCTTTGGGCAAATGATAGTATTTCCCGCCAGAAGTCTTGGCCAACTCCTTAGCAAAGCCAGTCGAAATAAACTTACTCTCAGTATCAATCACCAACAACTGCATTCCCAAACCGCGAATTTTCGCAGCAATTTCTAACAATTCCTTCTTAATATCCGGCTTTTCGCCATCTAAAATCGGTTCGCCCAAAGAACGAGCCAAAGGAATATTACCGCGTCCATCAGTAATGGCGACAATCGCCACTTGACCAATATCTCCAGACTGACGCGCATTGACTCCCACGCGCACCGCCTGAGTCAAACCGTGGGCCAGAGGGGAACCACCGCCACAGGGCAAGGTTTCCAAACGCTTGCGGGCCAAGGCTATCGAGCGAGTGGGTGGTAACAGCACTTCTGCTTGTTCTCCGCGAAAGGGAATGAGAGCAACTTGGTCACGGCTTTGATAAGCTTCCGTAAGTAGCTGCATCACTGCACCTTTGGCCGACTGCATCCGATTCAGGGCCATCGAACCCGAAGCATCCACGACAAATACGACTAAAGCGCCAGCTTTTCTGGCCAAACGCTTCGCCCGAATATCTCCTTGTTCGACAAATACGCGCTTCTCTCGATTAGTGGTTGTTTCCTGATCTGAATTCTTTTGGCGACGGGCTTTTTGGTAAGGTGCGGCGGCTCTAAGAGTCGCGTCAACGGCGATGCGGCGGACGGGGCCTTTGGGCAACATTGGCTTGACATAACGGCCTCTATCTTCGGAGAAAATGGTGGTTCTGCTGCCGGATTTGCCTTGAGAGTTGGCGGATTGTTGGGCGAATAAAAGCACGCTGGGGTCAAGAATTACGCCTTCGGGGTCAAACAAAAATTCTTCGGGAATGGTATCTTGTTCTGGTTCTTCTTGAGGTTCTGGGTTGTCTTCGTCTTCTGAGTTGTCTTCCTCTTCTTGGTTTTCTGGTTCGTCTTGTTCTTGTTCTGACTGCTTTTGGGGCGGTGGCGGCGGGGATACTCCCCTGCGTCGAACTCTCCGAGACGGTCACCTGCGTAGG
>CASBQF010000119.1 GCA_949127775.1 Oscillatoriales cyanobacterium PMM_0080 | reverse complement strand
TCAAAGTGCAGTGGGACTGTTAGCAGATTTAGAACGATGCCAGAATCAGATCGAGAATTTAGGCACAATTTCTAATTTTATTCCCGGACAACTGGATGCGATGAGTCAGTTGTTAATTCCGCAAAAACTTTACGGGCGGGAAGTACAAATAAAACAATTATTACAAGCCTTGGAGCGCGTTAGCAAAGGTAGCGGTGAAATTGTCTTGATCGGTGGCTATTCCGGCATTGGCAAATCAGCATTAGTACACGAAATTATCCGCAATTTAACCAGACAGCGCGGCTACTTAATTTCGGGTAAATTTGACCAATTCAAGCGCAATGTTCCCTACGCTTGTTTTAGTCAAGCTATGCGGAGTTTGGTGCAGCAAATTTTGACCGAAAGCCAAGCTCAGATTGACTTGTGGCAAGAAAAAATGCTGAAGTCTTTGGATGTTAATGCTCGAATTGCGATCGAAGCCATCCCCGAATTAGAGTTAATTTTAGGCCCGCAACCAGACGTACCCGAACTCGGGCCAATTGAATCTCAAAACCGCTTCAACCGAGTGATGCAGCAGTTGATCCAAGCAATTGCGAGTGCAGAACATCCCTTAGTAATGTTTCTCGATGACTGTCAGTGGATAGATGCTGCAACAGTCAATTTGTACCAGCAAAATTCCCTCCAAAAAATTCCTTACTTGCTGGTAATTGTTGCTCATCGGGATAACGAAGTCAGCCCGACGCATCCGTTTATGCTGGCAAATGAGGCAATTCGGGCCGCAGGAGTTCCGATGACAGCTATAACTTTAGAACCGCTAACAATTGGCCGCGCTACTCAATTGGTTGCTGAAACTTTGAGCTGTGCTACTGAAACAGCGACACCGCTAGCAAGTTTGCTGCTCAAAAAAACTAACGGCAATCCATTTTTCCTCAAACAACTGCTCAAGTATTTGCATCAAGAAGGTTTCCTAAAATTCAATCTCCAGGCGGCTGAGTGGCAGTGGGATATCAAACATATTGAACGGCAAGAAATTTCAGAAAACGTTGTTGAGTTGATGGTGAAAAAGATTCAAACTTTGTCAACTGCAACCCAACGAATTTTACAAATAGCCGCTTGTATAGACAATCAGTTTAGTTTGGATATGCTGTCGGTGGCTAGTGAACAATCTTGGACTGAAACAGCACAGGATTTGTGGGAAGCGCTGCAAGTGGGGTTGATTTTACCTGTAGGAGATGCTTATCGGATACCGCAATTATTTGAGCCGGAAGAGTTGGAAAAGTTGGGCAAAATAGCCGGACAGGTGTGCTACAAATTCATGCACGATCGCATTCAGCAAGCAGCTTATGTAATGATTCCTGATGCAGAGAAAGAATCGGTTCATTTAGCGATCGGGCGTTTGTTATTACACGGAAGCAGTGAAGCTGAACGTCAAGAACGAATTTTTGATATTGTCAATCATTTGAATTTTGCTCGCGGCTTGATTTGCGAGTTGAGTCAACGATATGAATTGGCCCAGTTAAACTTGCAGGCTGGCAAAACTGCGAAAGCTGCTTCTGCCTTTGAAACTGCGCTGAGTTTTTTCCAATCGGGCTGCAATAGTTTGCCAGCACAAAGTTGGGAAAATAATTATGCGTTAACTTTGGCGCTGCATTTTGAATTGGGCGAAGCGGAATATTTGAATGGTAAAAATGACGAAGGTTTGGTAATTTTTGACTTGATTTTGCCGAAAACTAGGACACTCTTAGAACGGTGTCGGGTTAATGAGTTGAAAATGACTTGTCTGCGGATGAAAAATGATTTGCCTGCTGCTTATAAGTTAGGTATCGATACGCTGCAATTTTTGGGAATTGAGTTTGAGGCGTACCCGGATGATGCGTATTTGCTGCGAGAGTTGGCGAAGACGAAGGCGATGATTGGGGAATCTATCGCCGATTTAGCCGATTTGCCGACACTCACCGATCCGCTGCAACTCGCTGCCCATCGGATCTTGAGAGAAATTCATCCGATCACTTTCTTTATCAGTCCCAACGCTCAATCTCTCTGCGGGATGAAGTTTTTGCAGGCGACAATCGAACACGGCAATTGCCAAATTTCTGCCTTTGGCTATATTGTGTATGCCTTTAATTTGATTGTTAAATATCGTCAAATTGAGGCTGGTCTCGCAATAGGAAAGCTTGGTCTAAATCTCTACAAAAACTCTAATAATAAAGAGTTAGGTACTCATCTTTGGTTCGTTTGGGGGGCTTTGACTTTGCACCACATTAAATATATTGATGAGTCGAAGCTTTTTCTGATCAAATCTTTTAACTGCGGTTTAGAGACAGGTGCTTATCAGTGGTCAGGATATGCTGCGGCTAATTATTTGGTCATCTGCTTTTTTGGCAATGAACCGCTGCAAAAATCCGCCGAAATTATTGATGAATTTATCCCTTTTTTGGAAAAAACAGACCGCAATATGCTAGCATATTTTTTGCTAAACAAACAGGCAATTTACCAGCTTACTTGTCCTCCAGATCCTGCGGTCAATCCACCAATTTTTATCGACGAACAAGCGCTTTTAGCATTTGCTGAATCCTCGGCAAATTTGGGGCCTTCTTTTATGGTTTATCTCTACAAACTAACCGTGGCGAATTGGTTCGGGGAGGTCGCTCGAGCACTAGAATATGCTAATGTTTGTGTTAAATTTATGGCATTTGCTATCGGTTCTTTTCTGAGTCCGGTTTTTTGCTTCCACCGCGCGATCGCCCTGGCTGCTGCTTGTACAAATGCCAGTGAGGATGAGAATCGCCAAATCTACCTAGAACAGCTTAATATTAGCCTGGAAGAGCTCCGAGAATTTGCGAAAAACTGCCCTGCGAATTACCAACACAAGTATTTGGCCATCCGGGCGGAGGTGGCGCGGTTGTCGGGACAAAAGCATGAAGCGGCAGAATACTACGATAGTGCGATCGCCCTGGCGATCGAAAACCGCTTCATTCAAGATGCTGCACTCGTTAACGAATTAGCAGCGAGATTTTATTTATCGCAAAATCGGCTGATTTTCGTC
>CASBQF010000118.1 GCA_949127775.1 Oscillatoriales cyanobacterium PMM_0080 | reverse complement strand
TGCCGTCCACCACAGCGCCGTAGCATAGTCAGTGATACCATCAGTACCATCAGGAAGTTTGCGCTCAAACGCATACATTCCAGCCGCGCCAATTAGGGTGACGATCGCAGTTAACGCCAACACATAGCCAAACCCTCGACGCTGAAAACTGGCAGAGAGCAATCGCATTCCCCGGTTGGTGCGGATCGTGAGTCGTAACAACTGGAATCCTCGAACCGCATGAATCGAGCGCAAAGGCTGGATAACTCGCAAAATCCGAAAGATTCGCAACGCTGGAATCAGCAGCGAGAAGGCGATTAACCAGTGGTGTTTCAGGTAAGAGAGTTTGCGAGGAACAAGCATGAATTTGATGCCAAAATCGATGATAAAGGCGATCCAAATAGTAGTTCCTATCGCCTCTAATAAAGAATTCAGTCCCCAAACTAGCTCGACAATCAACAATCCTAACCAGGCAAAACTCAGCACCAGCATCGGCATTTCCAGCCAATCTTCCCACTGTTGCAGCACTTCGTAGCGCTCTCGATCTAACGCCGATTCTGGTTGGTTCTGATAGCTCATAATTTCTGGCATCTTACTTTTTCAACAGAATTTCGGCATCCACAGGCATACCCGGTTTCACAAAACCACCAGGTTTATCAAAGCTCAGTTTTACGCCAAATACTTGCTCCACGCGGTCTTTTTGAAAATAGATATTTTCCGGTGTAAAGGACGCTTTGGCATCAATTGCTATAACCTTTGCATTTAAGGGATGTTGATGTTTTTGATCATTATCAAGGTAGACTTTGGTAAGTTGTCCTACGCGAATTCGAGCGATTTGTTCTCCCGGAATAAAGCCACGCATATAAACTTGTTTCATGTCTACTATCCGCAGTAGTGGGCGACTTGGTAGCACTACGGTTCCAGGTTCCACGCTGCGGGTTGTGACGATTCCTGCGATCGGACTTTTTACGGTTAAGTTATTCAAACGGCTTTGGATCAGTTGTTGGTTTGCCTCTGCTGTTTTGACATCTGCCTGCGATCCCAAAAGCGCGACTTGTGCTTGGTTTACCTGGGTTTGTAGACGGCTAATATTCGTTTCCTGCCGATCGGGATTCAGGGCTGTGGTTTGTGCTTGGGTTAATTTTCCCTGAGCAATCGCGATCGCATTACTAGCTACTTCTACACCAGCCTGACGACTTTCCAGCATCGCCTGAGCAGTCTCAAATGCGGTTTGTGCTAGATCGGCGCGTTGTCGAGTTTCTGCACCCAGATTGGCTAAATTAACAAAGCGATCGCGATCGACTTTTGTCTGTTTCAGTAATGCTCTGGCTTCTGCTACCCGTGCTTGTTCCTGCTTGAGTGCCGCCTGTGCTGTGCTCACTAGGGCTTCCGCTTCTGCGACTTTACCGATCGTATCGCCTTCAGATTGTTTGAGATTTAGTCTTGTGTCTGCTACCTGACTTTTTAGCACCAAAATTTGAAGACTAGCAGCGGCTTCTCGTTGTTTGGCGGCGTTAACATTTGACTTAGTTGCTAATAGTTCTGACTGCACTTCTTCATCATCTAAACGTACTAATAATTGCCCTTTCGTCACGGTTGCACCTTCTCGGACTGTTACTTCTTTAACACGACCAGATCCTTTGGTACTGACATCAGTTTCATAGCCTTCAATGCGCCCACTAAAAGAGATGAGGTTATTATTTTTAGGGCGGAAGAAACCATACCAAATTCCTGCACCGATGCCTGCAATCGCCATAGTTCCTAGCAGCAACCATAACCAAAGGTGAGAAGAAGATTTAGGCGCAGGTGGTTGAGCAGAATCAGTCGATTGTGGTTCTATAGAAGATTTAGGTGCAGGTGATTGAGCAGAATCAGTCGGTTGTGGTTCTATAGAAGATTTAGGCCCAGGTGATTGAGCAGAATCAGTCGGTTGTGGTTCTATAGAAGATTTAGGCCCAGGTGGTTGGGCAGAATCAGTCGGTTGTGGTTCTGTGAAAATCTTAGAAGAATCAGTTAATTTAGTCATGGTAATTGGTAATTGGTAATCGAGAAGTGGTAATTGGTAATCGATTAGAAAAAGTTTTTTTTCCTTCTTCCTTCGGACTGAAATCCATTACATCCGTTACATCCGTTACAGAATCCGTTGCCGAACTTCTTCCTTCTTCCTTTTATTAACTAAGTTGTCTTCGATAACGATTCGCACTTACAAGCAGGGTTGCTATGGCAAACAAAATCATCGCGATCGCGTGTAACCACCAAACCTCTAACCCAGTCCCCTTGAGCAGAATGCCCCGCAAAATGACTAGATAATGATAAAGAGGATTAATTTGGGCAATCCAACGAAATAGCAAGGGCATACTGTTCACCGCCGTGACAGCACCGCCTAATAAAATAATCGGGATGTTTAAAAAGATGCCAATTAGAATCGTTTGTAATTTGTTTTCAGAAAATGTGGAAATAGCTAATCCAATGGCAACCCCAATTTGAATGTAGAGAATTGAGAAGATTAATAACAAAAATAGATTACCTCGCAGTGGTAGTTGAAACACCAAAAATGCAACGGCAAAACACATCAGTAACGTTCCCGTGAGTAAACCAGAAATGGGGACAATTTTAGAAATAAGAATTGCCGTAGAAGCCACGGGTGTCATCAGTAATTGCTCTAATGTTCCCTGATCTTTTTCCCGCACTGCTTCTACGGCGGCGGCGAGGATTGCACTGAGAGTAACGATCGCGCCAATGACTCCAGGTACAAAAAACCAACTATCCAGAGTACCGGGATTGTAGCGGAAGGTGATTTCCGACTGAATAGGAATTTTCAATCCTGTTGATAGAGGTTGATATTGTTCTACTAAATTGAGGTTGAATTGAGTTGTGATTTGGGCAATATAACCCTTGGCAATTCCAGAACTATAGGCATTAATGCCATCAATTATTACGGCGACTTCTGACTTACCAGTTTGCAACAAGTCGCGGCTAAAAGTAGAGGGGATTATCAAGCCAGCATCGACTTGTCCGCGTTCAATCTGTCGAGTCAAATCTTGCTGGTCATTGGTGTATCGACTGGCAACAAATACCTGATTTGCAGTGAAGGCATCGACTAATTGCCGACTGAGGGCGACCTGATTTTGATCCAGAATACCTAGCCGTAGATGGGTGACATTGGAGTTCAAGACGTAGCCGAAAATCACCATAGAAACAATTGGTGCGATGGTCAGGAAAATGACCAGTTGCCGATTTCGCAATAGTTCAGTGGTTTCTTTAATTAACAGAGCCAAAAGGCGACTATTTAGCATTTTTTGTATTACCAAGTTACTACGATACAATTACCAATTAACAATTAACTTGACAATTGCATTTGACGCATTCCCCACCAAGCAAGCGCAAATTCAGCAATACTCAAAATGAGCATGGCGAGAATCAGTTCCCAAGTACCAAACCAACCGGAACCCCGCACAAAAACATCTCGACATAGTTCGATGTAGTAACGCACTGGTACCAGATAGGATGCAATTGAGAAGGGAAACGGCACGCTATTCAGGGGAAAGAGAAACCCTGCGAGGAGAAAGCCAGTTAATACTTTAATTGTGCCGATCGCCTGCACTGCTGCACTTTGAGTTGTAGTAAAAGTGCCAATAATTAAGCCCAACTGCACCCCCGCTAACAGAAACACAGGTGTACCAATTATCAATGGTGTTGGATCACCAATAAAGCGCACTCCAAATAAAAAGAAACCGACAACAAACAGGATGATGGCTTCTCCTAAACCCACAGCGATATAGGCTAAGGATTTGCCAATTAGCAGTTCAAAGGCGCTTAGACTAGAAGCATAAAGTTGCAGAATTGTACCCTGTTCTTTTTCGCGAACAAGGGCGATGGCAATTAATAAGGGCGGGAAAATTGCCAGAATTACTCCATAACTTCCTGGTACAATAAACAGGGATTCTTGCCGTCCCGGATTGAACCACAAGCGCACCTGAGCCACAACTCCTAATGTCTCAGATAATTGCCCTAATTGCTCTTGTACAACAGCTAAAGTTGTTCCTTTGATAGCTAGATCGCTAACACGGGCATTGATTGTATCGCTACCATCAATTACTACCTGCACTTTCCCGGTTATTCCTGCTGCTGTATCTGCGGCAAAACCAACGGGAATGGTAATTTGTACTTGGGCGGTGTCGCGATCGAGGGCATCGGGAAAGCGCATTCCTTGCCACTTTGCCGGAACAAATAAATTAGTGGCATAAAGTCGTTCAATGTAGCTGCGACTGAGGGTAGTCCTATCTAAATCTCGCACTACTAGAGAGATATTTTTCGCTTCTAAACGAATGGCAAATCCAATGATTAGTAAGGCAATCACTGGTAGGATAAATGCTAGAGCAACGCCTAAATGATCGCGCTGAAACTGTTGCAATTCTTTAAAAACTTGATTGCGAATTCGTCGGATCATCATGGTGGTGCGCCTCCTGCCCGTTGTACTTCTCCAATAAAGGCATCTTCTAGGGAAAACGCCATAGATTCGGTTTCAATCAGTGGTAAATTAGCTTGTTTTAAAAGTGATTCTACTTGGGGTAATTCTTGGTTAGGATCGTCTAAGACGATGTGGAGGCGATCGCCAAAAATAGAGACGCGCCAAGGTTCTAGGTGTTCTCGCAGGCGATCGTAACTTTCTTGCAATTTCCCTACACGCAATTCAAATAATTGACCCGGTTGTGCTGATTTGATCTCACTTGCCGAACCCTCTGCCACTTTGCGGCCTGCTACCATAAAACACATCCGATTACATTGTTCTGCCTCATTCATGTAGTGGGTAGTGACGAGAATTGCAGTGCCATTACGGGCAAAGTCGTTAATTAATTGCCAGAATTGTTTACGTGCTAGTACATCAACGCCGGAGGTAGGTTCATCGAGAAATAAAATCTCTGGTTCGTGCATGACTGATGCACCAAAAGCGACTCGTTGTTTCCATCCACCAGGTAATTGCCGAGTCAGCAGGTTTTCTTGTTTTTCTAAGCCACAAATTGAGAGTACCCAGCGAATCTTTTCCTGTCGCTGTTTGGGGGGAATGCCATAGACTCCACTGTAAAACTGTAGGTTTTCGAGAATTGTTAGGTCATCATAAAGGGTAAACTTTTGACTCATATAGCCAATTTTTTGTCGCAGTTGGGCACTCCGCAGATTTCCTGTTTCTCCAGCAATGGAGATTTTGCCCGAACTGATTGGTAATAGTCCACACAGCATTTTAATCATGGTAGTTTTGCCTGCCCCATTTGCGCCTAGCAGTCCATAAACTTCACCATAATGGAGGTCTAAGTTGAGGTTGGCGACTGCATGAAAAGTACCAAAGATGCGGTTGAGGTTCCTGGCACAGATGGCGATGGCAGGATTTTGGATTATTTCTTGCTTAGTGTTTGGTTTTGAAGGTATGCTTTGCGATCGCGGAAATGGAATGAATTTAGGAACTCCCCCTTTTTGGCGTAGTAGCGTTGTGAATACGTTTTCTAGGGTTGGTTTTTCCGACTGAATATCAATGTCATCGCTGGTTTTTGGCTGCTGAGTTAATCGATCGCGTACTAGGATTTCGCCTTGTTTGGCATCTTTGACTAGGACTTCAATGCGATCGCCATAAGTCGAGACATCGGCAATCTGTTCTTGATTAACTAACGGCAGTAAGGCTTGTTCAGTTTTGACTAATTCAGGTGTCCGAATCACCAACCGTTGCAGCCCTAGAGCAGCTTTAAGTGCTGTTGGAGTACCAATTTGCTGAATTTGCCCGTCGTAAATCAAAGCCACGCGATCGCACCGTTCTGCCTCATCTAAATCGGGAGTAGCGACTACAACGGTGATTCCCTGGGCAGTTAATCCAGCCAAAATATCCCAAAACTCGCGACGAGCAATGGTATCAACTCCCGTAGTTGGTTCATCTAGTAACAAGACTTGGGGCTCGGAAATCAGCGCACAACAGAGGGCTAATTTCTGCTTCATGCCACCAGAAAGACGACCCGCAAGGCGATCGCAAAAGTTATCCAATTGCATCAGTTTCAGATACTTACTACGTCGCATTTCTAGCTGGTTTTCTGGCACTAACCGCAGTCGGGCACTATAATTAATATTTTCCTCAACACTGAGATCTGGATAAAGAGAAAATTGTTGGGTGAGATACCCCGTATAGTTGCGGGCATCTCTGGCCGGCAATTCTAGGATTCGCGCTTCCCCAGCCGTTGCTTCCATCACCCCACCGAGAATATTAAAAACAGTAGTTTTACCAGCACCATCTGGGCCAATTAGCCCAAATAATTCTCCCCGGTTTACGTCTAGGTTAATGCCCCTAAGTGCAATAATTTTCCCATAGTGTTTGTATAGTTTTTTGATATGGATTGTGACACCATTCAGGGCAGAAGTAGATCCGCTATTCTTCTTCTCGCGATCGACTGAATTTTGCAAAGATTGAGTCATGAATTTATCCAAAATGGAAACCGATCGCCCTGTGAAATCAAAAATTAAAAGAGGAGACGGAGGAGACGGCAGTGCCGTGTCCCTACAATTAATCGCGGTAAGGAGACGGCACTGCCGTCTCCTCTGTATCTTGTAGCTTTTACTTGTTAATTAACTGTCGATCGACGAGACTGATGCGCCTTTAGTTGTGCTCGTAGTTGGGCAATTTCAGCCGCCATATCGAGCACCATTGCGGCTCCGACCAAGTTCAGCCCCAAGTCTTGACGCAACCGCTGAATCTGAGCAATTCGAGCAATTTCGCGGGGATGTAGCATTGAACCGATCGGCTCAATTACCCCTAATTCAACATAAACCTTCACCAACGTAATCGAAGTCTCTGTTAGCAATGCAGCATATTCAAAGGTGTAGAGTTGCTCACCTTCGGATGAAACCACGGTTGTTGAAAGGCTGAAGCTCATAATTTTATTTCCTCTAACTGGACGCGCGGGTTAAAGTTGGTATTGGCCTGGATTTTTTCGTAGCATTCTTGCTCGATCGCACTTAAGTCTTTTGGCGTGACAATCAGGAGTTTGGCGAGTAAGTCACCGCGTCCCCCTTTTTGCAATGTCCAGCCTTTGCCGCGCAGTCTGAGCGATTGTCCCGATCGCACTCCTTTAGGCACTTTCATCGTTACGCTACCATCCGGTGTGGGCACGGTAATTTCGGCCCCTAAAACCGCTTCATCGGGGCGAATTGGCACGTCACAAACCAGGTCATCACCCTCGAATCGGAAGCAGGAATGGGCTAATATCTCGATCGTCAGATACAAATCGCCACGCTGTTGAGAAAACGGACTCGCACGGCCTTTACCTTTGAGGCGAATGCGACTACCTGGTTTTGCGCCTGCGGGAATGCGGACGTTGATCGTTTCGTCGTCGAATTGCAGGCGTTTCTGGACACCGTGAAACGCTTCGGAAAATGTCAGGGCGATCGCAGCTTCGCTATCCGGTGCGGGGGCTTGAGAGCGAAATCCGCCACCAAAATCATCGAAGCCGCTGGTTGCGTTGGTTCTACGTTGCGATCCGTTTTGCGATCGACCTAGCAAATCCTTGATA
>CASBQF010000117.1 GCA_949127775.1 Oscillatoriales cyanobacterium PMM_0080 | reverse complement strand
TCCTTCTCCATCAGCACAATGTCGGCTGCTTCCTTCGCCACATCAACCGCACTCTCAACGGAAATTCCCACATCCGCAGCATGAAGCGCCGAGGCATCGTTAATACCGTCTCCTAGATAGCCAACCACATTCCCTGCTTTTTTGAGGGCGATGATGATCCGCTCTTTTTGATTCGGCTCAACTTCAGCAAAGACATTTGTTTCCCCAACACGATGCAGTAGCGCTTCATCACTGAGCTTTTGCAGATCGGCACCAGTCAAAACCTTTGGTTCGGGTAGTCCTACCTGTTGAATGATACTGATGGCAACAGCCCGACTATCGCCGGTAATCATCTTCGGGGTAATACCCAGCGCTACCAAATCTTTGAGGGTGTCAGCAATACCTGCTTTTGGTGGATCGAACAGGGCAAGATAGCCCAGAAATGTCATATTGACTTCATCGTCTTTGCTGAAGGAATCGCGATCGCAATTGCGGTAAGCAACTCCCAATACTCGAAATCCTTTGCTACCCAATTCTTCAGCCCGTTGCTGAATCTTGTCCTGCTGCGGGGCAATGTCGATGGTTTTCCCGTCGCCAGTCTCTACCTTTGAGCAGACATCCAGAATATTCTTGAGAGATCCTTTGGTGACAATTAGATGGGTATTCTCTTGTTTAAACAGAATGCTTAAGCGTTTGCGGTTGAAATCATAGGGCACTTCATCGAGCTTTTGATAGGCAGAGATGTCGAATGTTTTGTGCTGACGAATCGCTTCGTCGATCGGGTTCACGTAGCCAGATTCAGACGCAGCATTCAAATAGGCGTAGAGTAGGACGCGATCGCTCTCCTTGCCATCCACATCAACCGCCGAGTGAATTTTCACCTCCCCTTCCGTCAACGTACCCGTCTTATCTGTACAAAACACGTTCATGCTACCAAAGTTTTCGATCGCAGCCAACCGCTTCACAATCACCTGCTTTTTCGCCATTTGCTTAGCGCCGCGAGAGAGATTGAGGCTAACAATCGCGGGCAAAAGTTGAGGTGTCAAACCAACTGCCAGCGCTAAGGAAAATAGGAATGATTCCAGTACCGGGCGTTTGAGGTAAACATTGGCGGCAAAGATCAGGACAACCAGAATTAGCGTCACCTCCATCAGAAAGTAGCCAAACTTGTTGAGTCCCGCTTCAAATTCGGTTTCCGGCGGTCTAAGTTTCAATCGTTCCGATACCTTACCAAACTCAGTATCCTTTCCGGTATGCACCACGACTGCTTTACCAGTACCGCTGATCGCATTGGTGCCCATGTAGAGAATGTTAGTGCGCTTACCCAAATCGGTTTCAGCGGGCAAAACGCCATTGAGCTTGTCAGCAGGATAAGTTTCTCCAGTCAGCGCCGCTTCATTCACCGACAAATCTTTCGACTCTAAAATCAGACAGTCACCGGGAATACTATCGCCAGCATTAAGTATCACAATGTCACCCGGAACCACCTGTTCATTGGGAATTTCTTGAGATTTACCATCCCGCAAAACCGTTGCTTTTACTTGCACCAAAGCCAGGAGTTTCTCAACAGCATTGGTCGCTCCTCGTTCTTGCCAAAATCCTAATAATCCGCTAATTAGGACGATCGCCAAAATGATGATCGCATCTGCCGCATCCCGGAGAGCGATCGACAGCAAGGCGGCAAAAATCAGAATCAAAATAATCGGACTCTTAAACTGGTTGAGCAACAGCGTCAGTGAGTTCGATTTCTGTTTCTGTTTCAGGCTGTTAGCACCGTACTCGCTCAGGTGTTGTTTAGCATCCTGACTGCTTAAACCTGCGGTTGTAGACTTCACCTGAGTCAGCACCCGATCGGCAGGCAAGCTCCAAAACGTGGAGAGTTGTGGATTCATTGTTTGTTACCTAACTTGTAATTCAATACGGTTAAAATAGAGCTGTTTATTACCCGGAGATCCCCCTAAATCCCCCTTAAAAAGGGGGACTTTGAGCAATTTCTTGTCCCCTCCTTTTTAAGGGGCTAGGAGGAGCCATAATTCTGCTTTTTATAGGATTATTAAAGAGTCAAGACTGCAATGCTTTTAGCCGTGCCCGAAGTTGGGCGATTTCTTGCGCCATATCTAAAACCATCGCTGCCCCGACAAGATTTAGTCCTAAATCCTGACGCAACCTTTGGATTTGAGCAATTCGCGCAATTTCCCGCGCGTGCAGCATTGAACCGATCGGTTCAATCAATCCCACTTGCACAAATTGCTCGATCGCGATCGTTGAGGTTTCTGTCACTAAAGCTGCATATTCAAACGTATAAAGGCGATCGCCTTCTTGGGAAATAACCGTAGTGGATAGACTAAACTCGGTCATAGTGTCACCTCTTCTAATGTAGAACGCGGGTTAAAACTGCTACTCGCCTTAATCTTTTCATAGCAATCCTGCTCGATTTCACTCAACTCCTTGGGAGATACGATCTGAAGTTTCACAATTAGATCGGTGCGATCGCCTGAAGGCAATTTCCAACCCTTGCCGCGCAGCCGCAGTGATTGCCCAGAATTCACCCCTTTAGGAACAGTCATCGTCACAGCACCATCTGGCGTTGGCACTTGCATTTGAGTACCTAAGACGGCTTCATCGGGGCGAAGGGGAACCTCGCAGGTCAGGTTATCACCTGAAAATTTAAAAAATGGATGGGGAAATAGTTCGATTGTCAGATACAAATCGCCTCGTGGTTGAGAAAAAGGGCTGGCACGACCTTTTCCTTTAATCCGAATCCGACTGCCTGATTTAGCACCTGCGGGAATGCGAACATTAATAGTTTCATCGTCCAACTGCAACCGTTTTTGCACGCCATGAAATGCTTCTGAGAAGGAAAGCGCGATCGCCGCTTCCGTATCAGGTGCGGGTGCTTGGCTGCGAAATCCAGCAAAATCATCAGGCTGTTGAGTTGAGGTGCGGTAATGAGTTTGTCCCGATCTGGTTCTGCCGCCCATCAAATCATTGATAAAGTCATCAAAGTTGCTGTATTGATCGAAGTTGCTATATTGGTCAGATCCCGCTGCATTTGCATTCGTTTCTCTAGGAGGAAACCCGCTTGCTGCCGCTTGCTTCCAGTGCTGCCCAAATTGGTCATACTTTTCGCGCGTTTCAGGATTGGAGACAACCTCGTTGGCTTCATTAAGGTCTTTGAATTTATCCTCAGCTTCTGGATTGCCGGGATTTACATCAGGGTGATATTTGCGGGCAAGTTTGTGGTAGGCTCGCTTGATTTCTTCAGCAGTTGCAGTTTTGCTGACTCCCAGAATGGTGTAGTAATCTTTAAAGTCGGTTGCAGTTGCCATAATTTAATATTCAAAATCAGATTATTCTGCACTAGGAACATCATTTGTTATTAATAAATGTCTTAATTAACACCTCAAACTAAGTTCAAATAGTTTGACAGCCAATCCGATCATAACTTTCTAAGACTATTTGGAGAAAGTGAAAAATCTCGCCTTTGTAATAGGTGAAATTTAGCTAACCAACCCAAGGCTGGAATTTGCAGGAACAGCAATCCTAATATTCCCCAAGCAGTAACTTCAAGCCCTTTCATTTCATAAAAACTCCCATAATCTTTTAGGTACTCTATTGATAGTTCTCTAGGAACTATTTTAAAAAGAAGACAAGGCAAGGTAAGTGCTATTCCGTATAGCAAGAGTGACAATCCTAGAAACAAGAGTCTAGACTTCACGATCTATGATTCCTCCAAGCATAATAGTTTGCTCCTACGGTTTACTTCAATACGATTCAGTTAACGCTTTTTTTGTCATTGCGAGTGAAACAGGGTCATTTAAACGGACATGATATGATTTAACTTATTGGGCGGGCTGGAAGCCCACCCCACAAGACTTTCAAGAAACAGAATTGTGAAAATTAGATGCACACCAGCTTATTCTGGTTTTGAAAAGCTTTGTTAGAAATTCCCTCGATTTGCCACCGACACTTCATTTACAGATTGTGGAATGAGAACGGTGTCAATAATATGAATGACTCCATTATCGGCTTTGACATCGGATTCTATAACGGTGGCATTATTCACGAGTGTATCTACAATGTCGTACATGAGTAATGCTCCTTAAAAATACTGGTTGTTGTAATATTGCTATCGATTTAAACAGCAATTAATTCAGGATGATTTGCATTTTGCAAAATTTGCTGTGTTCGATGGAATTCCTCATCTGTACCTGAAGCAATCACCATAAACTTCCCTGCCTTGATTTCTGTCTCGTACTTCAGAGCTTTCTCCTTGGGAATTCCCAATCCTACC
>CASBQF010000116.1 GCA_949127775.1 Oscillatoriales cyanobacterium PMM_0080 | reverse complement strand
TTTCTGTGGATAATCCAGTTATTTAATAAGATGTAACAGCAGCGTTTAAATAAGTTGTTGAATTCTCGTTGACTGTCAAACTCAATTATTGTCTGTATGGCTTGAGTTATTTTTGGGTTGACTGGAGTAATCAGTTGTATGAATATTTTTTTGAATTGCTGCAAAACTAATTCGGAGGCGGAGTCCTTGATATGATGTATGAAAAATTTGTAAATAATATCTTGCGCTGCTGAAACTGTCAACTCTGAATTTGCTAATTTAGCTGTTTGTTGAGGTGGGTTCTGCTCGCGCAATATGTTGTTTGTGAGAGCAGGAAGAACTTTTGACTCTTTTGTTGCGGATTTAGAGGAAAAGTCCTGGGATGGCATAGCGTCCTCGCTCACATGATCAATACACTATTATAGTTATCATCTCTGATTTGCAGCTAATAATTTAGTGTTTGACTTGATTTCTGTGAATGTATAGTTAAACCCCCCGATCGCCCTTTTGGTAAGAGAAATCGAGGGGGTTAAGTGTTATTTGTCAAGTATCTGAGGGTGTCAAGCAGGGTTAGCTTCAGCTTGTTTCTGTAGCAGGCGGGCGATTGCGGCTTTTTCTACAAGTCCGACGAGGACACCGTTTTCGCGAATGACGGGGAGCTCTTGGACTTTGAGTGTTTCCAGAAGGGTGACGACTTCGAGGAGGGACAATTCTGGTTTGACGGTGGTGGAAAATTCGATCGGCTTCAGGAGCTCTTTAACTAGAATTTCGGGCCAGCTTCCGGTGGGGATGGTTTTCATGTCGTCGAGGTCGATCGCCCCTACCAATTGTCCCGCATCATCGGTAACTAGGAACCGGCGCCAGGTGTGAGTGCTACCGATGACGTAGTTGTTGGCAAATTCTCTGAGAGACAAGTCTTGGGAGACGATCGGGCTTTCGGCACTCAAAGCATCTGCGGCTGTCAGCCCTGCGAGTTTATTTTGGACTGTGGCATATTGTGCAGATTGACCAGCATTTTGCAACAAGAACCAACCGATTACTAAATTCCAAATATTGCCGAAGATGCCTGTCGCAATGGCAATCCAGCCAATTATTTGACCGACGCGGCTAGCAAAGATTACGCCTTTGTAAGGGTTGCCGGTAATCTTCCAGACGATCGCTTTGAGGATGTTGCCACCATCGAGGGGCAAACCGGGAATTAAGTTGAATAAGGCTAAAGCTAGGTTGATGGAAGCTAAAAGTTGGACGATGGCGGCTGCGGGGCCTGTGAGGGCTGCGCCAATGCCGATCGCTGTTAACAAACCGGACAAGAAAAAGCTAACTAACGGGCCTGCAATGGCGACCCAAAATGCTTCGCCTGGGGTTTTTGATTCTCTTTCTAAATTAGCTAGTCCGCCAAACAGAAATAGCGAAATTGATTTCACGCCAATTCCCTGTTTGATAGCTACCCAACTGTGTCCTAATTCGTGGGCTAAGACGGAAGCAAATAATAGTAAGGCTGAGAAGAATCCTAGCAGCCAAGGCGCTGCGGGGGCTAATGTGGGAAACAGGGATGCTAGTGCGCCGCCGTATTGCCAGGTTACTAAACCGAGGACTAAAAACCAAGATGCGTTGACATAAAAGGGAATTCCAAACAGGCTGCCGACGCGAAATGTATTATTCATTATTACGACCTTTGATATTATGGGTGAGAGTTTTTCGGTCTCTGTTTCCTTATCGTAACGAAATGTAACTGGGATGTTAATGTGGCAATTAGGGTGTTATCCGTCTGCGGAGGTTCGGTTTGGGGAATTTGGGTCAATTGTCGATCGCATCTTCACCCAGCGGCTTGCTGTAACGCTTCAATTCATCAATCAATCGAGTATCGTTAGAAGCTGTTCTCGCACCTGCTTGCGCTGCCCAATGTTTCAAATCTTCAATTTGCGATCGGGCGATCGCAGCTAATGGTACTGTATCCTCGATCGACCTCAGAACATCCTCCGTCGTCAAATCCCGGCGCTGTCCGTTCACAAAAGTGCCAAAAGCCCGGTACAATCCATCAATCACCACTTGCTCAATTTCCGCACCGCTAAAATTCTCAGCAGACTTCGCCAAAACCTCCAAATCAAACTCGCGCAATCTAGTCGGGCGCAAACGCTGTAAATGCACTTTAAAGATATCTTGGCGTTCCGATTCCGAGGGCAAATTCAAAAAGAAAATCTCATCAAACCTACCTTTTCTGAGCAACTCTGCGGGCAGAATCCGCACGTTATTGGCAGTTGCGACGATAAACACCGGGCTAGTTTTTTCCTGCATCCAAGTGATCAAACTGCCGAATACCCGGCGCGAAGTTCCCGAATCGCCGTCGCCGCCGCTGATGATGTTGCCGAAGGCTTTATCTATTTCATCGATCCACAAGACGCAAGGGGCGATCGCCTCTGCCAATTGTATCATTTGTCTGACGCGACTTTCGCTTTCCCCGACTACGCCGCCAAACAATCGCCCAGTATCCAATCTGAGCAGTGGCAAACGCCATTCGCAAGCAATAGTTTTGGCCGATAAAGATTTGCCCGTGCCTTGAATTCCTACTAACAAAACACCTTTAGGATTCGGTATCCCGTAGCGGCGCGCTTCGTCAGTAAAAGCATCTTGGCGCATCTTTACCCACTGCTTCAAATTCTCCAATCCGCCCACATTTTTCAGGGATTCTTTATAGTTGCAAAACTCCAAAATTCCAGTTTGGCGAATTGCTTGCTGTTTCTCTTCCAAAACTCCGTCAATATCCGACTCGTTAATTTGTTGTTTGGCGGCCAAAGCTTTCGCCAAAACCCGTCCGATTCGAGGGCGGCTCAAACCTTGACAAGCTTTCACTAACTGTTCTCTTGCTAAGCCACTAACTTGCAATTGTTCTGGATTTTCCACAATGTGAGAAATTATACTGTCAATTTCCTGAACGTTGGGTAAAGGGAAATCAATTACTGTGATATCTTCTCTCAATTCTTCTGGCAATTCCAGCGCGTGGGAAGTGATAATTATCGTTTTTTTGCTGCGCTTCAATTCCCGCGTTAAATTACGCAATTCCCGGACTACTGGCGCATTTCTTTCAGTGTACGGAGCCCTCAAAATTGGGTGCAAATCCCGCAGTACAAATATGGTATATTCTTCGACAGCGGTCTTGCCGATGCGATCGAGCGCTGCCATTACCGAACCTTTTCCAGAACCGTTATCTTCCCAGCCGCGCACGATATCCCAGAACAATACTCGGCGCGCGGGTGTTACTTGCAGCGCTACTTGGGCAATTACAGCTTCGACTGGTTCTTCTTCGGCGCCGACAATGTACAGCAGCGAATAGCGAGCCCGAATCATCAAATCTAGTCGCTTTACCAGTACCTCGAAGGGATTATTTTTACTGCTTTTTACGGCATCCAATTCTCTAGACTGGGGGTAATTTTTTGTCATATTATTTGAGATGTTAGATGTAAATTAAAGTTTATTAAATATTTTGTTTGTAGTCAGGACTTTAGTTCTTTAAAATCTTTAACCGGACTAAAGGTTTGATCGTTCGGACTTTAGTCCGTATCAAGGATTTAAACGGACTAAAGTCCGTGCTACGAACGAACCTTGAAATTATAACAGAATTGTACACAGTTGGCTATTTAGCAGCTTTTCGGGCTTGTTTTAGCATATCGATGAGAATGTGGTGGGCATCCTCGGCATCTGCTAAAGCGCGATCGAACTTTACTCTCACAGGCACTGTTTCGTCGTTGACTTGAGCGGTTAAATCCATGCCGTTGGCATCGATAGCGAGCATTTGAGCGGATGTCGCCTCCGGTTTGTCGCCGTAGGCTTGAGCGTACAAAACTACGGCGCTAGCGTGATCGTCGTTCATGTGAGTGCAGATGCGATCGCTAATTTCGGTCGAAAATTGGTCTGACATGGGAGATTCCTCATATGCAATACTGCGATCGATTGTACTGCGATTTGGGCGATCGAAGAGATTCGCGGCGAATAGAATTCGCGTCTACACAAACAAAGTCGGGATTGTGCGCGGACTCCAAGAAAAGTAAATTCGGTGTAGGGTGTGCACTGCGCACCATAAGAATCAGGCGTAGTCCGAGAATAATCAGGTATAATGTACGCAATGCGCTACAAATTAGATATAACTTTGTATTTGAAAAATTGAATGATTTTATGAACAAATCTAATGCCTATATTGAATTGCTCACAGCATTTCCGCCGAGGCCCATAAATGCGGAGTCAGAATTAATCGCAACTCAAGAAACCATTGACTCTTTATTGGATAAAAGCGAACTGACTCCCGACGAACATGATTACCTCAACCTATTGGAATTGCTTGTTTATGAGTACGAACAAACTTTAGAACCTATTCCTGACATTTACGGAATAGAACTCTTAAAGGCTTTGATCGAAGAATTTGACCTCCGACAAAAAGACCTCGTTCCTATTTTCAAAACCGAGTCTATTGTCTCTGACATTCTGCGTGAAAAGCGCCAACTTACAACTCAACATATACAAAAACTTGCTGAGTTTTTCTGTATCTCACCGGCAGCATTCCTTCCGCTACATCCAGCATCCAAGGATTCCCAGCAAATAGAATTCGCGTCTACACAAACATAGAATTTACGGCGAATAGATAACATTGCAAAAATAATTAGGACGGGCTAGAAGCCCATCCCACATTTTTTTTATTGTGGGATGGGCTTCTAGCCCGTCCTAAAATTTGGTTAAAAGAACTTTTGCAATCTTATCTACTGAAAAAAAAGAGAACAAATTGGATCGAAGGTGCGCATTGCGCACCCTACGAATGATTAAATACGAATCATTCAAATTGCCCAAAGCTTCTAACTAAAAGATTTGTCGTCAAACAGCGAATCAATATTAGACTCTGCAACAGCCTCAGACTTCGCAACTGGTGGCTTTGTTGAATTCACCTTTGCTGGTAACTTGGCCACAGGTTCCAACACAGCAGGCTGCGATTTCTCCAAAGTAATTACAGGCAACTCTCCGCCATTTTCGCCATTTTTACTGGTTTGATTCCACATCATCATTCCCAGCAAACCGTCAACCAAACCGCCGCCACTACCGTTACCGCTAACCGCAACATCTGGGACAACTCGCACATGACTATCACCGATAATTTGCATTAACTGCAAAGCCGTATAACCAGAACCGCCCAAAGCCACAACACCCGCGCGATAAGCTTCAGCTTGAGCAGTTCCTTTCACCCGAATTGACTCAGCTTCGCCTTGAGCTTGTTTCACCTGAGAATTCGCTTTTAACTCGGAAATCTTCACGCCTTGTTCCGATTTCACCATCTCTTGCTGAATCTCAGCTAAAGCTGTTTCTCTGACCAATTGTTGGCGCTGAGTTTGTGCTATTTGCTGCACTTCATATGTCTTACATTGTTCCTCTGCAATTTTGCGATCGGTTTGAGTTTGCATCAACTCTGCGGGTGGCAAAATATCTCCGATCAAAGTATCAATTGCTTGCACGTCGTAGGTGCGCAAAGCTGCTTTGATATACTCGGCGGCTTCTGCTTGTCGATCGCTCCTTGCCGATAGAAAATCTAACACAGAATAAGCTTGAGCCGAATTGCGGAAATAATTCCCAATTGTCGGCTGCAAAACGTGGTCTACTAAATTCTGCATGGAACCGACGCGAGAGATGACTTTCGGAGCATCTAAAGCGCCAACATGAATAATTTGAGCTATTTCTAGATCGAAGGCAAAACCGTCTCTAGAACGCACCGTTAAAGATGAAAGTTGAGAGTCGTAACTGTGTCGTTCCGTTTTACTTGACCAGTTCAATACAATGTTTGTAGTTGGCACTAACTCGACTTTCAAAATGCGAGTGTTCAGCGGATGTTTGCCCGGATAAAGAGGCGTTACCCATACGCCTTTGTTACCCACATTTACTAAGTTGCCGTGGGTGAAAGCTGCGCCGCTGACATCTTCGGAGGTTTTGCCGACATAGGAAATCACGGCGCCGACATAGCCGATCGGGATTTCGGTCATCGCCACTTGGTCAACGCCGACAAACCAAGGGTTTAAGTTCCAGGAACCGGACAGCAGAACCTGTTCCTGCAAACCGCGCCGCCCGCCTGCGGTGATGAATTTTTGCGCGTTTTGGAAGTTGTCATGATTCGGAATAATCGGGCCGGCAATTTCGCCATCTTGAATCGGCACGCCGTCATAGGTTGTGACAATCCCTACTTTATCGGGAGCAATTGTGTACAGCTTCAACTGTTCGGCTGTCATCCCGTGTTTTGTAGCATTTGCTGCTGTAATTACGGTAAATAATGCCGTATTTATTCGATAACTACCGCCCGTCAAGATACCGAGTTGTCTACCTTTTTCGCCACCTTCTTTCAGGAATTTACGAGCATCTTGAAAATTGTCACATTCTGTAATTTTACCGAGAATTCGCTGCGGTGGATTTGACTCGCCGCCTGCTGCGATAACTAGACCAATTTCGCCTTGGGGAACTATCGTCAGAGACTCTTTGCGGACGTTGTATTGCAAAGGCCAATAACCCCAATGCCAGCCGGGAGGTAATGTATCAGCTTGATATCCAGCTTCTCCGTTTAAGGCAATTAAATCGCCTGGGGGCAAAGCTTTGCCTCCGAAGCTAAACTTTTTACTGACAATTCCGACTTCTCGATCGCCAATTACGACTAATCCACCAAAAAATAGCGGCAGCACTAGAATGACTATCATACCGCCGATCGCGATCGGGATAACTCCACCCCCATCGAGCTGCATTGTCTGCACGGGTACAGTTGTACGTAACTGCCCTAGCTGCAACCTAGAATCAGGTTTTGCTGCTAGCTGAGTCGAGGTTTGAGTTGCAGGGGAGATATTGCCAGCAGCTAGTACCGGCGAGGGTTTAAAGCTGGCTGTTGCACTAAGGGCTAGAGAAGCCGAAACAGCCACTGCTATTTGTTTTAAAACTCGGACTTTCAGTTGAGTCTTGGGCAAAAGTGAATAAAGCATTTTTTTGATATGGGCTAATTTGTCCTATTAACTCTAGCTTAGCCTCGATCAAAAGTTTTGATGTAAAATTTAATGTCTTATTTTTCATTACTTGCAGTCATAATAGTCATATTTGTCAGTGAAAATACCAGGGCTATTTCATTCTCTTGTAGGGGCGGTGCCAAGAGTGCCCGCCCGAGCTCAAACACATACAAAATGTCGATAAAGAGGGTCGGCACGCACCATCCACGACCCTACAAAATTATCGTTTTCTTGAGAATGAAACAGCCCTGGTGAAAATACGGATATCTTTTTTCTCATTTAGGTGAGAGATCTCCGATAATTCGTAATTGGTAATTGGTAAGAAAGCAATCGCTAGCGCACGGGGGCGAACTCAGTTGAGAACTGCGATCAGATTAAAATCAATGATCCAACAAACTGAAAAATAAGGACACGACATTGCCGTGTCCCTACAGATGTTCGCGTATAATTTAGCCGATCACTCTAGACAAACTGGCCAGTAGGATTTGTTCGCACGCGACGAATTCCAATCACCGACGGCATGGGCGAACGACGCCTGTCATTCTCAATATTGCTAGGCCACAAACTGCCCCGCGCCACAGTCCGAGTTTGATTGAAAACAGCACCACTCAAATCCAACATTTCAATTTGGCGGCTGAGTACAGTACCATCGTCGATCGGGCAATCTTCCCCAGGATGCTGCACCGAAATCACCAGCGTATCTCCGACAAAAGTCGGCCCCGTCATTTCGCACCGATTCGGGCCATGAGCAAACGGAATCACACTTCCCGCATTCGGCCCGGATGTCGGAATGTAAAACAGCCAATTGTTGCCGAAAACACCCGTAAAATCCGAGACATTTCCAGTCTTCTTATGGTCGATCGCACTTGGCTTCCCAACAGAACCGACATCAAAGCCGTTGTGGGTAGAAGTAGACATATCAGTCACACCCCAAATATTGCCTTGAGGGTCAAAAGCCAAATTATCCACACTCGCAAATCCAGCCCCAGCTACAGTTCCGGCTTCTCCACCTTGGGCTAAACGCTGCCAGCGGAAAGTCAAACCAGCACCATCGGCACTATCTTCAATTATTTTGTAAAGTCCTCCCGATTGCTGGGTGCTATTGAGGGCGCTACCGTATTTAGCAACAGTAAAAATCCGAGAATCTGGATAGCCATCGCTTCCAGGTGCGCCGTCAGTATAGGCAATGAAAACTTCCTTCGTAGTAGGATTAACTTCCAAATCTTCCGGCCGTGCTGTCGGAGTTCCACCAATCAAATTAGCAGCTAAGAAAGCATCAACTAAAACCGCACCTTGGTTGCTGTAGAAATTAGCCAGAGTTTTATTTTTGTAGCCGGGAAGTGCAGTTGCTTCATTAGTTGTATCTACTACAAAGGAACCGCCATCTTCGGTTTGACCTGCAATTCCGGCGCGTTTTGGCAAGCGTGTATTGCCATCTCTTTGAGCTTTGCCAAAACTTGCCAATTCGGCTTCGGCCATTTTTTGGGGACTCACCGGATTGGTTTGGGCATTGATTGTCAGTGGTAGCCATCTTCCCGCACCGTTGCGATTGTATTGGGCGACGTATAAAATGCCATCTTCTAATAATCGGCTGTTGGTTTTATCTGCGGGATTTGTGATGTTGCCGTTGCTGACAAATTTCCAGGTGTGTCCGCCGCGCCGATCGTCCCCCATGTACACTACTAACTTGCGTCCCGCTTCGGCGCGAAAGGCGACGTTTTCGTGGCGGAAACGGCCTAAAGCGGTGTGTTTGCGGGGGCGGAAGTTGGGATCTTGGGGATCGACTTCTACCATCCAGCCGTATTTTTCGCCGACTAAACCGAATTCTTCGCCCGTAGTACCTTTGGCGTAGCTGGTTTGGCCGCCGTTGGGTTTGACGTTTTCCTGGACTCCCACGAAGAAGAGTTCGCTGCCTTGGAAATTCTCTTCGGCGGAGAGGATTGTGCCCCACGGAGTTGTGCCGCCGGAACAGTTGTATGCTGTGCCGATGATGCGGTTTCCCAGCCCGTCGCTGTTGACGGTGGCGAAGACTTGGGTGGCTGCGGGGCCCGTGCCTGTGAGATAGTTGTTGTCACCTTGTCTGGTTCCCCATCTGGTGACATCTTTGTACTTATCGGAACGCTGGCTGTTGATTCCGAGGCCGGAAAGTCCGTGGATGCGTCGGTTGAGTGGATCGCGGGGAATGGCGGCAAAGCGCCCGTCAGCTTGTTTGGTGATGCGGACGATCGATCCACCGAGATTGTACAGGAATTCGCCGAGGGTATCGCGATTTTTCACAGATAAGTCTATACCGAGGACGGCGCGATCGCTCGCTGGAAAAGATGCCACATCCGCCGGGGCTTCGGGCGCGACTTTCGACATCGGGAAAGATACGTATTCGTGGTTAACCCACAGATAGCCGTCGTCATTGCTGCCGCGCAGGCCTACGAAACCCGTATAATCGTTGTTGTAGCCGAAATAGTCTGCCGGATCGGGGAAAACGCGATCGCCCCAGCGGAGAATCACATAACGTTCGTATTCTGGCGGCACAACCACATCATCAACCACGCTGTAGCTGGTTAATCTCGTATTTTCCGACGCATTTATGACTGTACCCTGTCCGTTCGAGGCTGTCGGCAGGAAGCTCGACAGTTCTCGATAAATTGGTAGCGGGTGGGGAAGTCTTAGAGGAGTGAAAGATGTCGGAATTACAGCAACGGCATCGCTGGAATTGATGCCGAACAATGTTTGAGTTAGCTTAGGAGCAAGTACGGTGGTAGCTGCACTGCTACCGAAGAAAATGAGCAGTTGTCGGCGAGTTATTTTAGACATAAATTCCTTTTCAACCCAACATCCCTAGTCAGACGAGTCTCAATAGAAATTTACTACTATTAAATTAAGGATAGTTAAACTTTTGGTTAATTAAAGTAGGGGAATCTTTTGGTTAAAAAAACGTTAAATTTGCAGGTCTTTATTCGTCAGTATATTCGTAGTGTGTACGCTGCACATCTGACTGTTTAAAGGAGGAGAGGTTTTTAATTAAAAAAACATTAAATTGACAGTTGAGACTTGACATACCGACAGCGGATAGCGAACAACTTTGTCCACTTGCTGCGCTGTCAACTATCAATTGTTTAAAAGCCTTGCTGTCAACCCTTCTCCCTTAGAAGCTGTCAACTGTCAACATGATATCAATCATCTCGAAAAGCCGGATCGTTTTGTCGGGATGCGGGCCGGCTGGGCCCGGGTACGTTAATCACTCGTGAAGGCCCTGAATTTGGCGACGAAACATAGCTATCTCTGAATCCCAACAGGTATTGAGAATCAGCAAAATATCTAGTCCACTGTTCGATTCTCGAATCTTTTTGCCACTGGCTGCGGGATACTCTCGATCGCAAAACCGGAACAAACTGTCGGCTGCGATCGGCTGTAACGATCACTGTAACTTCTGTTAATGCCGGATTTTCCATAAACTCGCGGGCGATCGACTCTTTAGCCAACTCTTCCGCTTGCTGCACTAAATTTGCATAAGATTGACTATCGTCCGAATTTAGGGTAAGATACGCTTCCTTAGTTTCTGCTAAAGATACTGACATACTTGCGACCAAAAAGACTGTTGCTAAAATAAAGCCTGAAAATAAGCGCCGATGCAAATTCATTATTTTTGAAACTCAATGATGACAGTTGTCAATGATAATAAATAAAAATTAACAGCCTGTTAAGCTCAGATTAAAATAATATTTCGTAGTGTCTGGCTTCCCCACAAATAGGGGGCGTTGCTGATTTGGAGTATGATTTGCCTCCGAAATTTAGAGGGGCAATTCATGAATTGCCCGGGCAATTCATGAATTGCCCCTCTAAATTTCAGGGATTGCCTTCGCTAGGTGAATCATACCTAAATTCAGCAACTCCAAATAAGGATTGTAGGCGAGATAACTAAATCTTTCTTCCTTCTTACTTCTTCCTTCTTACTTCTTCCTTCTTCATGCAATGAAATTAACAAAATGTGCGATCGCCCTCGGTAGCAATCTAGGCGACTCCCTCGCCACACTCAAAAGCGCGATCGCAACTCTCAACAACACGCCGGAAATAACCGTAAAATCCCATTCTAGCTGGTATAAAACCGCCCCCGTCGGGCCACCGCAACCCGATTATATCAACGGCTGTGCCATCCTAGAAGTAGCGCTAGAACCACAACAATTGCTCTTGAGTTTATTAGAAGTTGAAATAAAATTTAATCGGATTCGCGGCGAAAAATGGGGGCCGAGAACCCTAGATATAGATTTGCTGCTATACGATGATTTAATCCTAGAAACTCCGACACTGACTTTACCTCATCCCCGGATGAACGAAAGAGCTTTTGTATTAGTACCTTTAGCAGAAATTGCACCGGATTGGGTGCATCCTGTGACCAAAAGTGCGATCGCCCAACTCCTGCAAACGGTAAACTGTTCAGGAGTGGAAAAAATTATTTTGTAACAACTGAGTAAAAATTAGTGGCTGCGATCATCTATGATGTGTTAAATCAGTGCACTCTAACATTATTCATTTGTCACTTATGCCGATCGGTCAAGAACTACCCCAACTCCTCAAACAGCGCTTATTTTACCAAGGGCGTAAATTCAACTTTGACGTAGCTACCCTCCGCCTTCCCAACGGTTCCGAAGGCGACTGGGAATGTATTCGCCACCCCGGCGGAGCACTGGCAGTTCCCGTCACGCCGGAAGGTAAACTTGTCTTAGTGCGACAATACCGCTTCGCCGCCAAAGGACGGATTTTAGAATTTCCCGCAGGTACTGTCGAAAGCAATGAAAGCCCCGCCGAAACCATCAAACGTGAAATCCAAGAAGAAACCGGATATAGCGCCGGAAAATGGCAGGAATTAGGCAAATTTATGCTCGCTCCTGGTTATTCGGACGAAATTATTTATGCTTTTTTAGCACAAGATTTGGTCAAACTGGAAAAGCCACCAGCACAAGACGATGATGAAGATATGGAAACAGTCTTATTCACTCCCGAAGAATTAGAAAAAGCTATCTTAGGAGGCGAACCAATAGACGCGAAATCTATTTCTAGCTTTTTCTTGGCGCGTCCATTTTTGACTTAAAGCAGATGTATTGCCGACAGATAAAAGATGGTTGAAATAGTAGTAAGGTGCGCAATGCGCACCCTACGGTAAACTGTATAAGCTTAAAATATAATCAAAAAAATGTCCGATCTAATTTTATTTTGGCACCGCCGGGATTTGCGTATTTCTGATAATATCGGACTAGCAGCAGCACGCCAGCAAAGCTCGAAAGTAGTTGGTATTTTTTGTCTGGATAGCAACATTCTCGATCTCGATGACGTAGCGCCAGCCAGAGTCACATACATGATCGGTTGCTTGCAAAAACTTTCCTCACGTTACGCTGAATGTGGGAGTCAATTACTGATAATTCAAGACGAACCTAGTCAAGGAATCTCCAAATTAGCCACGGCTATCAACGCGAAAGCAGTATTTTGGAATTTGGATGTTGAACCCTATGCAAAAAATCGCGATTTAGCCGTATCAAATGCTCTCGAAACAGCAGGAATTACCATCCAAACATTCTGGGATCAACTCCTACACGCTCCAGATGAAATTCGTACTGGTACGGGAACTATATACACGGTTTATACACCATTTTGGAAAAAATGGAACAGCAAACCCAAAGCCGAACCAGTGGAGACATTGCCATTAATTGCTCTAGAATTAATGACTGGATTAACGGCCCAAGAACAAGAAATTGCCAACCAAGCAGGTGCAATTGAAACACTGCCAACTGCTTCTAGTTTGGGATTTATTTGGGAAAATTTATTAACAATAGAACCCGGAGAAGATGCAGCCCGAGTAAAGTTGGAAGAATTTTGCGAGAATGCAATTTATCAATATCAAGAACAGCGCAATTTCCCTGCAATTAGTGGTACATCCGAACTCAGTGCCGCCCTTAAATTTGGTGTCATAGGCATCCGTACTGTTTGGCAAGCTACGCAGATAGTAATGGACACTTGCCGCAGCGAAGAAGCCTGCATAAGCATCCGCACTTGGCAACAGGAAATAGCGTGGCGGGAATTTTACCAACACGCCATGTATAACTTCCCAGAATTAGCAGACGGGCCGTATCGTAAAGCATTCAAAGACTTTCCTTGGGAAAACGATGAAAAACTGTTTCAAGCTTGGTGTAGAGGCAAAACTGGCTATCCCATTATCGATGCGGCAATGCGGCAGTTAAATCAGACTGGTTGGATGCACAATCGCTGTCGTATGATAGTCGCTAGTTTCCTGACGAAAGATTTAATTATTAACTGGCAATGGGGCGAAAAATACTTCATGCAAAAGTTGATTGATGGCGACCTTTCTGCTAACAATGGTGGCTGGCAGTGGAGTGCATCAAGTGGTATGGATCCGAAACCTTTGCGAATATTCAATCCCGCCAGTCAAGCTCAAAAATTTGACCCGGAAGGGGAGTATATTCGGCACTGGGTTCCAGAATTGCGCCGAGTTGATACTAAACTTTTGCTAACAGGAAATATTTCGCCTTTAGAACGTCGGCTGCTTCATTATCCCGATCCGATCGTAGATCACAACGAGCAACAGCGAAAGTTCAAGGAACTTTATAAGCAGCAAAAAATTGTTGAGTAAGTTGAAGTATCTTTTGTTTGTAGTGAGGACTTTAGTCCTTCTTTCTCTAAACTAATAGGACTGAAGTCCTTACTACGAACCTAATAGGACTGAAGTCCTTACTACGAACCTAATAGGACTGAAGTCCTTACTACGAACCTAATAGGTTCACCGGAAACTTAAAAATAATGCACAAGCTATAATAAACTTAGATAAATCGGAGGTTGAAATGGTAATGCTGCAATTAAGACAAATCAGTGTGCCGCCAGGACATAGACTGCTGTTGAACGATGTTAACTGGCAGGAATTTGAAGCAATTTTAGAGGAGTTGGGAGAACATCGTGGCTCTAGAATAGCTTACAGTCAAGGAACTTTGGAGATTAGGATGCCGCTACCAGAACATGAATTTAATAAAGAAATTATTGGCGATATGGTCAAAATACTGCTCGAAGAACTGGAAATCGATCGAGAATGCTTTGGTTCCACGACTTTTAAGCGAAAAAGTATGTTGCAAGGAATTGAACCTGATAACTGTTTTTACATCCAGAATTACGCTCAAATGATTGGCAAAAAGCGCATCGACTTAACTGTCGATCCGCCACCGGATTTAGCAATTGAAGTCGATTTAACTTCCAAGACTCAACTGGATGCTTACGAGGCGCTGGGAGTTCCTGAAATCTGGCGCTATGAAAATAAAAGCCTTCAGATTAATGTGCTGGAAGATGGGAAATATGTTGATTCGGAAATTAGTCGGATATTTCCCAACCTACCAATTATTGAAGCTATTTCTCAATATTGCGAACAAAGTCAAACAGCGGGGACGAGTCGAACTCTCCGATTGTTTCGTCAGTGGGTTAAAAACCAAAGTTAGATTTTTGCACAAGTTATAATAAATTTAAATAAATTGGAGGTTGAAATGGTAACGCTGCAATTAAGGCAAATCAGTGTGCCGCCAGGACATAGACTGCTGTTGAACGATGTCAACTGGCAGGAATTTGAAGCAATTTTAGAGGAGTTGGGAGAACATCGTGGCTCTAGAATAGCTTACAGTCAAGGAACTTTGGAGATTAGGATGCCACTACCAGAACATGAAAAAGCTAAAATTATTATTGGCTATTTAGTGAAAATTTTGTTTGAGGAACTAGAAATCGATTTTGAACCATTTGGTTCGACGACTTTCAAGCGGAAAAGTATGTCACAAGGAATTGAGCCTGATGAATGTTTTTACATCCAGAATTATGCTCAAATGATTGGCAAAAAGCGCATCGACTTAACTGTCGATCCGCCACCGGATTTAGCAATTGAAGTCGATTTAACTTCCAAAACTCAACTGGATGCTTACCAGGCGTTGGGAGTCCCTGAAATCTGGCGCTATGAAAATAAAAGGCTTCAGATTAATGTGCTTCAAGATGGGAAATATGTTGAATCGGTAATTAGTCCAACATTTCCAAATCTGCCAATTATTGAAGCTATTTCTCAATATTGCGAACAAAGTCAAACAGCGGGGACGAGTCAAACTCTCCGATTGTTTCGTCAGTGGGTTAGAGGACAGATTAGGATTTGAGGACTAAAGTCCTCACTACAAACCTGTGTTGATGTTGTTACTTTCGCTGTTGGGAAATAGAGAGAGAATAAGGGTGTTGACCTTGAGCCCGATCGCCCACAAAGATCACATAAGTTCCTTTGTCCCCATAGCCGGAAAATTCGACATTCCCCGCAGCAGCATTCGCCGGTAGGACGCAGAAACGACCCCTCGGGCCCTGAATCATCAAACTCGGAGCTCCCGCCGTTTGTACTGCAATCCGCCAGTAAGGTAAATCCTGTGTTACTTCTACGACTTGGTTCGGGCCTTGGGCGACGAAACCGCAGTCGCCACTATTGTTCGGGCCCCCGGAGACTCCTGAAATGCTCAACGGTTCACGAAATCCCGGAGCAATTTGTAGCGGTTGGCTCCGAAGGGCTCCCGCAGGCGCTAAAATCATTGCCAAGGCTAGGATTGGGATCGAGCCAAAGCGTAGTCTGGGGCGATCGCACGGATAGCATATCTTCATTTTTATCCTTATTTATCCGAAATTTATCGGAACATAATGGCTTCGGTTCTACTTCTTTGACAGTAGAAGATAATTAAGGGTTCCGAACACGCTAATGTGACTCTTATTAATGTGACCGTCCTAAAATGATTAATGTACAGCTAAACTAACTCCAATTTTTTTATGAATCCTCAAAATAACTTCAATTGGCAACAGGCGATGGCAGAACTAAAAGCTAAACTAGAGCGATCGACACTCATTCAACAGAATTCAGATAGCTATCAGGCCGTCGGAACCTTCTACAATCAATCTTTGGAGAAGTTCCAAAAATTGCCCAAACCTGGACAGGTGGCAGTCTTTGCCGTCGGAGCGATAATTGTCCTGACAGTTTTCAATAGCATCGTACAGCTAATTTCAGCGCTGATGACTCTTGCTGTTCTGGGAGTGCTAATCTACATAGCGTACAAATTGGCAATTTCTCCTGATTCCTCCAACTAACGACTAACTAATAGGAAATTCTAAATATGGCTAGCCCAACCGCACCCGGTGGTATTAATCAACCCGATCCGCCTTGGCAGACACAATCCCAGCAAATGCCACTGCTGGTTCGCAGGTGTGGCGCTTGGGCCGTTGAAATTTCGTTAATTGCAGTCAGCGCCCTCGTTCCCTTCAGTATCGGGGCCTTGGTTAACAAGGAAACTCAAACCGTGCCGCTCAATCCCTCAGTAGCAGTAGTCTCGGAAACTGTTGCTCGTACTTTGGGCATACCCGTGCGCGATCGTAACCCCAGAGTCGCACCCCTAACTAATCTATTCTGGTCCGGGGCACTGCTAGCACCGGCAGTTTTAGCTGCGTGGCAACTATTTTTACTCGCCAGAACCGGTCAAACTCTGCCTAAACGCTGGTTTGGGGTCAAACTTGTCACAGCGTCGGGTGTTCCTCCGGGTTTTCGGCGAGTGTTAATTCGTGAAAGTTTGGGGCGCTGGGGAGTGCCTCTGGGCGTTGCTTACGGCATTTGGCGCTTATCCGGCGCGTTTCCAGATTTAATCATTTTAGGGGGATTGAGCGGCTTGGCAATCCTCGCAGACGGGGCTTTTGCGTTGCGCTACAAACGGCAGTCGGGGCACGATCGACTTGTGAATACTTTAGTCGTCAATGCTCGATCGCACCAACTGTCTACAAATCCTGCCGAGAGTCAAGATTGGACTGAGGAAGATGCGCAGATTGCGGCTTTGGTTTTGACTCCCGAAACTGGGGTGAAGGAAGATCCCAGTTTGTGGAATTGGATTCGCCAACATCCGGGCACGACTTTAGTAATAGTTACCATCGGCAGCGCGGGATTGATTTTAAGTTTGTTTGTTGGGACTTTGATCTACACTCAAAGTCAAGCAAATATGCGGGATTCTCGGCAGCGAAACGACGAATTATTTGTGGCTTTAGTGGGTAAATTGTCTCCGACTTCGGCTAGCGGAACATCGGGCAGGCGATCGGCAATTTTGGCTTTGGGGGCGGTGGAAGACTCCCGCGCCGTACCGCTGTTAGTGGATTTGCTAGCTCAAGAAGACAGTCGCACCATGCTTGATGCGATCCAGCAGGCTTTAGTCAGTACCGGGCCTTCATCTTTGCCTGACTTACAGCGGTTGAATCTAGCTCTCAGCAACGACCTCGAATCCCTGCGATTTGGGGGGAAAACCCAGGAGCGAGAGTTAGCAGCCACTCGCCAAAGAACAGTGCAAAGGGCGATCGGCAAAATTCTCACAGTGTATAGCAGTCAGCTCAACGGCACGGATTTGAGTCGCACGGATTTGGGTCAAAGTCCTGCCGGCCCCGGTCAGTTTACATTAGTATTAGACAAAGTTGACTTATCAGGAATTAAGCTCAGAAAAACCAATTTAACCAATGCCAGCTTGCCGGGAATTCGGTTTTATGGCACTGGCGAAGATCGGCGACCAGGTACATTTGACGATTGGATTTCTGACTTGAGCGAAGCTAATTTTGAGGGAGCAAATTTAACCGGGGCATCTTTGAACAGTGCCGTAATGAACCGCACTACTTTTGTGCGCGCTGTCCTCAACAAAGCTAATTTCTCAAGCGGAAGTTTGACTGGAGCTAATTTTAGCAGTGCTCTGTTAATTGGAGCAAATTTGCAGCAAGCAATGTTAAAAGACGCAAGTTTTACTGGCGCAGATATCGGAAGCGCTAATTTTTTGGGAGCAAATTTGGAAAGTGCACGTTTAGGCAAAGTGAAAGCTCAAGGCGCTCAATTGTCCTTGACAAACTTGTCTAAATCGGAATGGCAAGGTGCTGATTTATCTGGTGCTGATTTAAGCGGTGCGAACTTACAAAATGCTGATTTTAGTTCAGCTAAACTCGCCAACGCGAATTTAAAAGATGCTCGGTTGCAAGATGCTAATTTGCGGAATGCTGACCTGAGTTCGGTTGATTTTAGGGGCGCGAATTTAGCCGGAGTGAATTTTCAAGGGGCTGTATTTTTAGGGAAAGCTGCTTCGGATCAGTTTATTCAAACTCCTGCTGATGGTAAATCGGGTCGATTCCAAGGAGTTAATTTTGGCGAGGCTAAGAATTTAGATCAAGGTCAAATTGCTTATATTTGTTTGCAGGGTGGGATTCATCCAAAATGCCCGCAGAAGAATTAAGCGATAATGATTATTATCTCTTTTATAGGAGTAACAGAAGCGATGACCGAATTACTGGAACGGGCGATCGCCCGCTTGAAAAGCCTACCAGCTAGTCAGCAGGATACGATCGCAGCAATGATTTTAGAAGAACTTGAAGATGAAGTTGAATGGGATGCAACTTTTGCAAATTCCCAAGATTTACTTGCTAAGCTTGCCACCGAGGCAATGGCTGAGTATCGTGCAGGTAAAACCCAAGAGTTAGATCCGGAAAAATTGTGAAGTCACGCACTACCACTCAATTCCGTAAAGCATTTGCGAGACTACCTAAGCAAGTTCAGGATCAGATCCGTGAAGCATACCGCCAATTCAGACAAGATCCTGGTCATCCAAGCTTACGTTTCAAAAGAGTGCATCCAGAATTACCAATTTATTCTGCTCGGATTAGCAAAAACTATCGAGCAGTTGGACAGCTAGATCAAGATACCATCATTTGGTTTTGGGTGGGTTCACATACAGAATATGACAGGCTGCTCTCTCAGCTATAGCACCACTAGCATCAGCAGTGGGTTGCCATCGGAGATGGGACAGATTTTGATTGCTGATTTTAATCTAAAGAGTGGGGCAAACATGGCGGGATTGCCCCTAGGAAATGCTAAATGTCGATCGGATCTATCCCCAACTCTCGCAATCGTTGAGCTAATTGTTCAGAACGTTCAGCTAGTCGATCGGCACGTTGGGATTCCTGTTGCAGACGTTGCGCTGATTCCTTCACCTGTTCTTGAGGAGTCAGATAGCGTGTGCCATCGGCATCATACCAATACAACCACTCCCTCGTCACCCCAGAATAATTGCCCCTTTCACAACCAATTCCCAAACCAATTTCTGGCATCCAAACTAGATTTCCTGGCTGTAACTCATACTTGCCATTGACTAACTTATGTACTTCCAAATTGGGGTGATTGCGGTGCTTGGAAGCATAAATGACGTAATACAGTATGCCTAAACGTTGATATTCTTCCAACTTATCTGTGTATTCTTGTCGATAAGTCGGGGAAACGACTTCGAGGACAAAAATTGGCATCACCTTTTCTTCCCACACCGCATAACTGGGACGTAATTCTTCCCTAGAAAACCGTTTTACCCCTAAACTCAAGAAGGCATCTGGCACAATAGCAGGTGTTTTGGGATGATGGTAAAGACCCATATCTATGCCAAAAAACCAGTCCATGCGTTCCGCCCAAATTATCAGCAATATTGCTTTTAGTAATCCTGGGATTAATTCTTGGAGTTCGTTATCCACTGGTGTTTCATCTGAGTCTGGTAGTTCGTCGGCTGAGGGCCAGTGCTGCGGAAAGTTGTAATCTAACATGGCGGCTTTTCTCAAAACTCACTAATATTATAGCATTTACTTGCCCAACCTTCATCTTATAAATATGACTTTTATGAACATAAACTAATGACTTTTATGAATTGACCTCACCAGAAACCTATTGAATAATAGTAATCAATCGCTGTTCAATAGGAATCATATTATGAATAAACGGCATCTCAAAAAAATACTTTATTTCTTCACCACATTATTGACCATATTTCTAGTCACAGTCACTCATGTAGCCGCCCAACAAATACCCTTCTACTGGGAAAATATCAATGTCATCATCGACGTTCAGACAAACGGAGATATGTTGGTCACCGAAACACAAAAATATGTATTCACAGCCGACTACAACACGGAACGATATCGCTATATTCCTTTAGGCAAAGTCGATGAAATCAAAGATGTGACAGTTGCCGAAAATAATCAAACGATTGCCAGTACAACTGGAACTGATGAAAACAATCAACTTTGGGTTCGCTGGCAACATCAATTAAAAGCACCCGAATCACATACTTTTGTCCTGAAATATCGTGTAGTAGGTGGATTGCAGCTAGATGGCGAGAATACTCAAGTTTACTGGAAAGCCATTTCATCAGGTCGTAAAGCCCCGGTAAATGCCGCAAAAGTTAGAGTGCAATTGCCAGAAGCTTTGTCAGGTAAAGCTCTCTCGTTTACTAATTTTGGTACGCCAGCCATCCCTCGTCAAGTAGATGCTAAAACATTTGAATTTGTGGCAAATCAGGCTATTCAACCGGAACAAGAATTAGAAGTGCAAATCGCATTTCCGCAGGCAATTCTGAATATACCTCAACCTGGTTGGCAACAAACTGGTAGCCAATCTCAATCTTCTTCGGAAGGGGAAGGTTCTTTTGTAGGATTATTAGGCTTGCTTCCATTCCTGCTAATTCCAATTGTACTTATTGTATCCGCAATCCAGGCTCGACGCTGCCCTGAGTGCAAAACACTCAAACTCAAACGGACTTATAACGTTTTGCTGAAGCCTACATATACCCGTGCAGGAAAGCAGGAAGTTACCTGCAAATGTCGAAACTGCTCTTACCATCACACCTATGAAGAAGTAATTTCAAGGATTATCTATAATAG
>CASBQF010000115.1 GCA_949127775.1 Oscillatoriales cyanobacterium PMM_0080 | reverse complement strand
CCATGCCCTTGACAATTCTGGTTGCTGACGACGATTTCGCGACTCGCTTGTCGATTACTGATTATCTGGAAATTACCGGATACTCTGTAATCGCTGCTGAGGACGGCAAAGAAGCTTTGGGCTTGGTAGAGGAATTTCAGCCCCATTTGATTGTCACCGACATCACAATGCCCGAAATGGATGGTTACGAATTCGTGCGACGAGTTCGGACTCGTCCGGCTTTCCGCTTGCTGCCGGTGATTTTTTTGACGGAACGCACGAGCACCCAGGAACGAATTCGCGGCTATCAGATGGGGTGCGACAATTATCTGGCTAAGCCTTTTGAACTCAGTGAATTAGGGGCGGTAATTCGGTCTTTACTCGATCGATATGCTCTGATTGCCCAGGCACCGTCTCGTTCCCCCGAACCAGAAATGATCGAAACAGAGGGACGCCACAGAGTCAACGGCAATGGTGAATTGGACTTTTCAACTCAAAAGTCAGAAATGCGAGATCGCGCGTCTATGGGCCCAAGTTCTCCGATGTTGACCCAGCGAGAGCGAGAAGTGCTGAATTTACTCACAGAAGGTCTTTCTAATATTCTAATCGGCGATCGGCTCCACCTCAGTCCTCGCACCATCGAAAAGCACGTCAGCAGCTTGTTCAGAAAAACTGAAAGCAACAACCGTGCAGAACTCGTTCGGTTTGCGATGGAACATCATTTAGTCAGATAACTGCAAACGCTCTCCCGCCAAGAAAATCACCTGCAATTGTCGCACCAACATGAATAACATGATGCTCAACAATTACTTAAAAAATCAGAAAATTCTATATGCTGCGGCACTAGCAGCTTCCATAATTTTCTGTATTGCCATGACATCAATGGGAATCACCAAGTTTTACAGCGTTTCACAGGGCGGAGAAAACTATAACGATTTCCCTACCAGCGGTTTCAGTGTCATCCGACTTCTAATTAACGGTTCCTACTTGATAGCAACATTTACATATATTATCTGGTTAATTCAAAAAAGACAGACCACTTCGAGCTTTCGAGACATTTGCAAGTATGCAATCCCCTTTCTGGCACTTGCCCTCATAGCTTATCCCGTAAGCAGTGATATTTATTTGTACTTGCATTACGGAGCGATGACGTTACATAAAATAAATCCTTATCTTAATAGTGCCGATAACTTCGTTTCTAACTTATCTCCCTTCCTCCACTGGCAGGCAACTTCTACCTATGGCCCAGTTTCTATATTCTTTTTTGCCCTATCAGCAGTTGCTGTAACAATTAGCCCTTTACTGGGAGTTTATCTTTTTAAAATAATCTGCGTGTTGGTACATACACTCAATGCCTACTTGATTTGGAGGTTGGTAACAAATTCCGAGCACCGCAGCCTCATTACAATGGCCTATTTAATCAATCCAATGTTGTTAAACGAGCAGATAGCTAATGCTCACCTTGATGTTTTAGTTGCCAATACCTTGATTGTTTTAATAGGATGTCTTTACCATCGGCGATATATTTCCGCAGTCTTAGCGATTTGGGTAGGATTTTTAGTAAAGACATTACCTATTATTTGGCTGCCCTTAGTTTTGGCTTTCCTCTGCAAGCAGCGTCGGTGGAGAGATTTAGCAGCATCAGTATTGCTTTCTTTATTAATTATCGCGGTAATAACTTCGACATTTTTACCAACAGTTTCAGCTTGGAGAAGTTTGTTAAACCCGGGAGTGTCGGGGGCTACAGCTCGCTCGTTTCACCACCTGATTAGTATATGTCTGAGCTTCTTTCCAAATGTCTCTTTTGAAACCAGTCAAAGTGTTCTCTCATTCCTCAAACAACTGACATATTTAAGTTGGATTGCCTTCTACACATGGACGTTAATTAAATCATACTTTCGCCCAAATAATGCGGAAATTAATTTAGTATCTGATATTGGATGGACGACTCTAACTTTGTTTTTGTTTGCTACACCTTGGCTAATGCCTTGGTATCCCTCTATTTTGCTACCAATGGCTGCTTTAAGTATCAATTCTCCCAATTTTGTGTTGACAAGTTTAACTTTTTGTTTATCACCAAGCATTATCTTGGGAGCTGGATCTGGAAAACAACTTATCTCCTTAATTACGGGTTTTGTTAGCGTTGTCCCCCCTACAGCATTGCTAATATTCCGGCGGAAGAAGGCACTTTTTTAAATTGATTCCTGCCCGCCAACTCTGAATTGTTCCTGACTGACAATAGACTCCAGCAAACCCTCCGAAGCGTCCATCAGCAAATCAATTACGCGATCGAATCCCTCCGGCCCTCCATAATAAGGATCGGGGACTTCCTTCAAGTCATGTTTATGACAAAAATCGCACATCAACCGTACTTTTTCTTTGTATTTTCCACCCTTATCGAGAGCCAGAATATTCCGATAATTGTCCCGATCCATAGCTAGAATCAAATCAAAATTCTCAAAATCTATTTTTTGAAATTGGCGGGCTTCGCCTAACAAGTCAATATCCCGCTTCCTCGCGGCCATTGCCATCCGACTGTCAGGAGGACTACCAATGTGATAGCCACCAGTTCCCGCAGAATCGCAGGTAATACGATCGCCCAAACCAGCTTTTTCGATTAAGTGATTCATGATATTTTCTGCTGAGGGCGATCGGCAGATGTTACCAAGGCAGACAAATAATAGTTTAGTCATTAGTCATTAGTTATTAGTTATTAGTTATTTGTTAACTGTTGACTGTCAACTAACAACAGTCAACAGTTAACTGTTGACTGTCAACTAACAACAGTCAACAGTCAACAGATTAACCGAAACCGGGGAGATTCAGTCCGCCAGTGAGTTCTTCCATTTTCTCGCGCATCGTAGCCGTAGATTTACTGTAAGCATCCTGCATCGCCACAGTGACGAGTTCAGAAACCACATCAGCACCTTCACCTAGGGCATCCGGTGAAATCTCCACGCGGCGGGGTTCTTGGTTGCCGCTGAGAAAAACTTTGACCAAGCCGCCGCCGGCAGTTCCCTCAATTTCCATTACATCCAGGTCTTCTTGAAGCTTTTTAGCTCCTTCTTGAACCTGCTGAGCTTTTTTGAAAGCTTCAGTCAGTTCTTTCATTTTGCCCAGGCCGAAGCCAAATCCTTGTCCTGATTTTGTCATAGCTCGTTTGTGATGGTGTGTAGACTGGCAGTGTGCCGTTTCCGTATTACTTCAATCATGCCTTAGAAGGGGAACTGATTCATTTACGCGCTCACACATCTCAACACTGCTGAACAATGATGGATGTGTAACGATAGCTTTGCCGCAAGCGGTAAAGGAGGAATCCCTCAAAGTTATAGGCAATAGCCTATAACGCTCTAAACACCTATTTTCACGTCTTGGTTTTGACGCTGGTTTGTCTTAATTGAGTGGTCGATATATCACCACTCAAACTTCCCAGACGGGAGTGCAATACCGATCTGGTTGATTCTACCAAAACGTGATAACCAAGCGCGATTATTTCTATTGCGCGGATAATCACGTTAAAATTCAGCAAATCAATCGACAGGACTAAACTCTCCCAGTATTCTAACTTCTGGCTCCAACAACAGCGACCACCGCTGTTCGACTTGCTGTTGAACGTGGCGGATCACTTGAAAAATATCATTTGCCGTTGCCGACCCGCAGTTAAGAATAAAATTAGCATGACGTTGAGCAACTTGTGCTCCGCCGATCTGGTATCCCTTGAGTCCCGCTTGTTCGATCAGCCAACCTGCTGCCTTCGGGCTGGGGTTGCGGAAAACTGAGCCGCAGCTAGGCAGATGGTAGGGTTGACTCGTCCGGCGCTGGCTGAAATTGTTGTTAGTTTCTGCCATTACTTGCGATCGATCGAATCCCGACTGCAACTGAAAAGTCGCTTCTGTTACCAGCTTTTCGCCCCCTTGCAGCACCGAAGTCCGGTAGCGGTACTCCAATTCTTGGGGAGTCAGAATTTCCAGCTTGCCGCGTGGGGATAGGACGCGAGCATTTACCAGAATATCAGCAGTACAGGCCTTGTGAGCGCCTGCATTCATCACCACAGCGCCTCCCACGGTGCCCGGTATGCCAACAGCCCATTCGAGACCTTTCCAGCCTCGTTTAGCCGCCAACCAAGCGAGGCGGGGAATTGACTCCCCCGCCCCGGCTGTAACTTGACCTGTTTCTGGATTAAAACTTACCTGCTTGAGGTAGCGAGTGCCGACGACTAAACCGGACAAACCTCGATCGCTCACCAACAAATTAGAGCCTGCACCCAGCAGAGTCACTGGTACTCCTTCAGAGTCAGCCCAGGCAAAACTCGCTTGCAAAGCCTCCATGCTACGGGGAGCCACATACCACTGGGCTGGGCCGCCGACTCGGAAGGAAGTCAGGCTTGCCAGCGAAACTTGGGAGTTAATCTTACAGTCAGTTCCCCGCAAAGAAATAGGAGAATATACTCGCTGATTTACCTTAACAGAGGAGTCATTTGAGATAGTCACCATCTTGAAAATCCTTAAAAATACATTCGCTTGAGAAGGTGGTTGAAATTTCTATTTAGCTGGCTTATATAGCCATGTTTGAGCGAGCCGATCGAGTCAGCGGTATCAGTGCAATTTGCACCGCCGGGGCTGTAAATCGACTCGAATGGGTTCTGAGAGCTAATCCGGGCGATCGGCTTCTTGATAAAAAGCCATCACCTCTGGAATAATCTGATTCAGATTCCCAGCACCCAAAAACAGAGCCAAATCCCCTGGTTGCAGATTTTTGGTTAAAAACTTACTTACCGACTCCAGGGAAGGCTGAAACTCAACTTCTACACCTTCTTTAGCAATCAAATCAGCAACCTGCTGCCCGCTAATCTGTCCTAAATTCGGTTCCCCAGCACTATAAATATCGCAAGCCACAACCAAATCAGCATCACCAAAAGATTGAGCAAATTCTGGCAAAAAGGTCAGAGTCCGGCTGTAACGGTGCGGTTGAAAAATAGCAACTACTCTTCGGGATTTAGGATTCTTGTCGTTACCTTCGATGCGCAAACGAGCCGCCGCCAATGTTACCAGAATTTCGCTAGGGTGGTGGGCGTAGTCGTCCACAAACAGAATGTCATTGTGAAAACCCCGCACCTCAAAACGGCGGCGAGCCCCTTCAAAGCCGACAATCGCTTTCGCTATTGCCGCAAACTCTAATCCCAACAATCTACCCACTGCTACCGCAGCTAGTGCATTGCTGAGATTGTGTTTGCCTAACAACTTCAACTCCATTTCCCCCAGGAAAGCTCCTCGCTCCCAAATGCCAGCCTTGGTGCTTTCGGCTCCGTACTCCACGTCCGAAGCTGTGTAGTCAGCACCCTTGTCCGGGTTCAAACTGTAGCTGATATGAGGCTGAATGCAGTCTTTGACAATTTCATCGTCAATGCAGCCGATCAAGGTTTGACAATTTTGGGCAAACACTTTAAATGTGTCTATTACCTGTTCGAGGGTATCGTAATGGTCTGGATGATCCAGTTCCACATTCGTCACTATGCCAATTTTGGCTACCAGCTTGACGAGAGAACCGTCGGATTCATCAGCCTCGGCAACTAAGTAGGGGCCTTCCCCCAAACGGGCATTGCCTTCCCAAGCATTTACCTCGCCTCCTACTACGATCGTCGGATCTAAACCTGCGGCCATCAGCATGAAGCCGATTAAGCTGCTAGTAGTAGTTTTGCCGTGAGTCCCGGCTACGGCGATACTTTCGTAATCTCGAATTAAGGCTGCCAAGATATCCGATCGATGAAAAATCGGACAGCCCAAATCTAAAGCAGCTCGATATTCGGCATTTGCCGGATGAATTGCCGTAGAACATACTACTTGAGGCAATCCCGGAATTGGTTGGGCAGTTTTCCCGTTGCCATTCGATTGGAGAGCTTCGGCTGTCGCGACGGCAGTCGATACCGTCCCAGCTACTGCCGAGGATATAGCTCTTTCCTGCTGTGCGCGATCGTCCCGGCTACCATTGAGAGCCGTTTGAAATACTTCAAAATTGCTGGCGTCTTGACGCCAAAAAATATGAGCTCCCATTTCTTGCAAGCGCTGGGTGATATGACTCGATTTAATATCGGAGCCGTACACAGGCAACTTGCGTTTCGCTAGAATATAAGCAAGGGCTGACATCCCAATTCCACCAATGCCGATGAAATGAAATGGTCTACCGCTGAAATCAACAGAACTCGGCATTTTCGCTCCTCACACACCACGGCACGCCAATAACACGCGATATCATATCAAGAATTATTTTTTCAGGATACAGTTCGCTATAGATTTTTGTACACAATTCTCTGCGCTTCCCTAAATTTCGGGATTTGTAGAGAGGTTTGTCTTGTATCCTATTTGACTTAATACCGAGTAGATTTCCGGAATAGTCATAACTATAAAATTGCAGGTTAGCTAGATCTGCGGGAATCCCCACCCCATAATCTTTGATAGGCGGGTGGGATGAAAGACAGGTTTGTTGAGGTGCGCCGAAACAAAAAAAATCCATATTAGGCAAGGGTTTCATGCTATAATAGAGATGGTCGATGACCCGCTAGAGCCAACTAAAACACCCTTGAGGTAGTAGTGCAGTCTAGGAAGCCACCCCACCGCTGAATATGTGGGCAGGACACAAACAGTTATTTAACAATCTCAGGAAGTGGGATTGCTGCCAGGGTGATGCTGCAAGGCATTACGGGAGTCAGTAGCGATGTATTGCTAATCGTAAGCATTGCCTAAAACCTCCGAAGGCTTCGTAAGACCTGAACTGCGTATGTAGGAATGGCGTGAGCCTATGAAACTGGAAGCCCGTGCTGTAACGCTTAGCGGTCAGCGTCGGGTACTTCACAGAGGATGGGGTTTGGAATCTGGGGCAACAGACTGATTTTGGACGATCGCATATTCCTGTATGATTTTTTTCCATCCCCTTGCTGTGCTGGGATACCGCAGCGTATTCCCCGCGATGTTTTTACGCCCGATGTGGGGTGAAACCCACAAAGATTTACCAAGACTACCACTTTGTATGAAAAAAGTAGCGATTTTGGGGGGGAGTTTCGATCCGGTTCACTGCGGGCATTTGTTGATGGCCGAGACGGCGGTGAGTCAATTTGGGATCGATCGAGTCATTTGGGCGATCGATCGCGCTCCTGGTCACAAGTCGCACAGTGTTTTGGCAAGTTTTGACCAACGGCGGGAAATGGTGGCTCTGGCAACGGCTGGGCGGTCGGATTTTGGACTTTTGCCAGTAGATACCAATCCCTCTAAAACTTCTGCTATTTATACCCTGCTTTATTTACAAAAATTGTATCCAGAGGCTCAGCTTTACTGGATTATCGGTGCTGACGCACTCCAAACTCTCCCCAAATGGCCCCGCTGTACGGAAATTGCCGACTTGTGTGACTGGTTGGTGGCCGGACGGGAGAGTGTCCGATTGGGGGAGTGGGACATGGGAAAGTCGAGCATTGATGATTGGGCTGGAGAGAAGATGCAGGTTGAGACAAATGCTGTTTGCTGTAAAGTTGCTGAACAGATGGCTGTTTTGGGAGTGCAACTTCGGTGGCAGGTTTTGGCGATGGGGGCGATCGAAATTTCGTCCAGCCACATCCGCCGCTGCTCGGCCCAAAATCGTGACCTGGGCGACTTAGTACCGGAAGTTGTCCGAACTTATATTACCGCCCATCGGCTTTACAAGTAACCAGTGGCGATCGAACCCAAAGCCTTCAGCCTTGCGATTTTTGCCTTCTAAAAAAGTTCAGGTTTTTTTGATAAACACAAAAAGTTATAAAGGATCGACCTTTGCGATATGATCTGGTGTCATGAGTAAATTCTTAAATTTTTCCAAAATTTAAGCCTGAGCTAAAGGCTGCCATCGTTAGGAGGTACTACAGTGATTCGAGTCGCGATCAATGGTTTTGGGCGCATCGGCCGAAGTTTTACGCGCTGCTGGCTAGGCAGGGAAAACAGTGGGTTAGAGCTGGTAGCTATTAATGACACTTCCGATCCAAAAACTAATGCCCACTTGCTGAGATACGATTCCATGATGGGAACGTTGAAGGGTGTGGACATCAGTACGGATGAAAATTCCATTACTCTAAATGGCAAGACAGTTAAATGCGTGAGCGATCGTAATCCGCTAAACTTACCTTGGAAAGATTGGGGTATTGATCTGATTATTGAAGCAACCGGCGTCTTCGTTGACCAAGCTGGTGCATCGAAGCATATCAAAGCCGGCGCTAAAAAAGTGCTAATTACAGCTCCGGGCAAGGGGCCTGAAGTCGGCACTTATGTAATGGGAGTCAACCACCACAACTACAAGCACAGCGACTACACAGTCATCAGCAATGCTAGCTGTACCACTAACTGTCTAGCTCCCGTACTGAAAGTGCTTCACGAAAATTTTGGCATCGTCAAAGGCATGATGACCACCACCCACAGCTATACTGGCGACCAGCGCTTGCTGGATGCCAGCCACCGCGACTTGCGGCGGGCGCGGGCTGCGGCGATGAATATCGTCCCTACTTCTACCGGAGCGGCCCAAGCTGTGGCTTTGGTGATTCCAGAATTGAAAGGTAAGTTAAATGGTATCGCCATGCGCGTGCCGACTCCCAATGTGTCGGTAGTTGATTTTGTGGCTCAAGTAGAGAAAAAGACTTTTAGCGAGCAAGTAAATCAAGTTTTCAAAGAAGCCGCCGAAGGCCCTATGAAGGGCATTTTGGAATATAATGAGTTGCCTTTGGTCTCTTGTGACTATCGCGGAAATGATGCTTCTTCAATCTTGGATTCCAGCTTGACCCTAGTCATGGACGGCGACATGGTGAAGCTGTTGGCTTGGTACGACAATGAGTGGGGCTACAGTCAGCGGGTAGTTGACTTAGCTGAATTGGTCGCCGCCAGGTGGGAAGGTTAGAACTCTGACTTCTTTTCGGCAATCCAGCCATCCGGGAGTCCGGCAGGGGTTGAAACCCCTGCCTCAAAGAAGACAGTCCTCGCTATGAGGACTCATTAGTCCTTATGATATAGAGGAGACGGCAGTGCCCATTAGTGTCAACTTAAGCTTAAAACCGTTATAAATCTCGCTTTTATCGGAGGCCAGATCCCCCTAAATCCCCCTTAAGAAGGGGGACTTTGAGAAGAATCTTGTCCCCCCCTTATTAAGGGGGGTGCCAGGGAGATCTGGCAAGAGGCTGTAAACAACAGTCTCTGACTGGGTTTGACCTTAAGTTGACACCTATGGGCAGTGCCGTGTCCCTACATTAGACAAGATTGCAAAAATAACTAGGACGGGCTCTCCGGCCCATCCCACAAAAAGCTTTTTTCTTGTGGAACAGGCCGGAGAGCCTGTTACAAAATTTGATTAAAATGAATTTTGCAATCTTGTCTAATTAATAATCACGGTAGGGACACGGCACTGCCGTCTCCTAATTTCGGGTAATATTAATTCCGATGCTACCGGATTTGATCTGAACCCTGTCAGGAAACGACTCAATGATCTTGAACTCTTAGTCTGCGGAGACAGACTTTGTTTGTGTAGTTGCGGTTCAAAGAGACTGTTGGCGAATATCTGAGGGGTTTTACCGCTCACCTCTGAGGCCAGCAAAGCCGTGTTTCTCACAATTATTTCGTAGGTTGGGTAGAGGGCAATTCATGAATTGCCCCTACCGATCATGGTTTCCAACCTTACCGATTTAAATCCATCGGTAGGTTTTAACGTAGGGGCAATTCATGAATTGCCCGTCAGATGTGAGGGGTGACACCCTCTCTTGATTCGCCAACAGTCTCTTTCAACCGCCGAATCATCAACATAAATAATTCATATGAAAAAAGCGTTAATTTCTGGTATATCAGGTCAAGACGGAGCTTATTTAGCTAAACTACTTCTCGACAAAGGTTATGAAGTTGCTGGCACTTCCAGAGACGCCCAAATGTCGAGTTTCGGAAATCTAGCCCGTTTGGGAATCCGAGACAAAGTAAAACTAGAATCGATGTCTCTCAACGATTTTCGCAGCGTCTTGCAGGTACTAGCAAAAATTCAGCCCGATGAAGTGTACAATCTCGCGGGTCAAAGTTCCGTCGGCCTGTCCTTTGAACAACCAGTAGAAACCCTGGAAAGCATTGCTACCGGTACATTAAATCTGTTAGAAGCAATTAGGTTTACAGGTGGCAAAATTAAACTTTATAATGCCAGTTCCAGCGAATGTTTTGGGGATACCGGAGGCAGTGCAGCGGATGAGAATACGCCGTTTCGCCCCAGAAGTCCTTACGCGGTGGCGAAGGCTACAGCATTTTGGGAAGTAGCGAATTATCGGGAAGCGTACAATTTGTTTGCGTGTTCTGGTATTCTGTTCAATCACGAGTCGCCGCTGCGGCCGGAGAGGTTTGTGACGCAAAAGATTGTATCTGTGGTGTGCCGGATTGCTGCGGGTAGTTCGGAAAAACTGCATTTGGGTAATATTTCGGTGCAGCGGGATTGGGGCTGGGCTCCGGAATATGTGGAGGCGATGTATTTGATGTTGCAACAGGAAGCACCGGATGATTATGTTATTGCTACTGGTGTAAGTTATCCTTTGGAGGAGTTTGTGCAGACTGCGTTTGTTTCGGCGGGTTTGGATTGGCAGGAACATTTGGTAACTGATGCGAGTCTCTACAGACCGACGGACATTGCACTTGGGTTAGGAAATCCGGGTAAGGCAAAGCAAAAGTTGGGATGGGAGGCGAAGTATCAGATGCCCGATGTGGTGAGGATGATGGTGGAGGCGAGGATGGTTTGAGGGAAAATTATGAGGTGAAAATATGGCAGCAGAATATGCAACGGCTAATGAGTGGTATAAGGCTAATCGCCATGAGTTGAAAAAATATCGCGGTGAATGGATTGCCTATACTAATCATGGGGTGATTAGTCACGATCGCGATTACGACAAAATGAAGAGTGGTATCGATCCAAGCTTGTCAAGTTTAGATTATGTAATTGAGCGTATATTTGAAAGCGAGTTTGTAGAACCCGTCCGCTTTTATCCTGTGAGAATGAGGACATTAAAAGCTCATGATTGGCAACCTAAGTATGAGTTAATAATGAAGTTTCATAACGCAGTGAAAGTTAAAATACTTGTTGATTCTGGTGCTGAACTCAGTTTAATAACCAAGAAATTAGGAAGGGATTTAGGTTGTGCTAAGGCGGAAGGAGAAATTAATAATAAAGCAGAAGGAGTTGGTGGCAGTATTGAATATTTATTACGAGAGGTGCAAATGGAGTTGGATGGTCATACTTTTACTGCGCCCGTGGCTTGGGCACAAACAGATTTTTGTGAGGAGATTCTTTTGGGGAGGGAAGTAGTTTTTGATTTGTTTGATATAGAATTCAAACAGGCTGAGGAACTGATTATCTTTAAGTGGCGTGAACCGCAGTGAATTACCTCGATCGACTTTAAGTTAATTCTGTGTGTTCAGTTCAGTAATGTACTCCAATTCACAAATTGGGCTTTGAGTCAATGGGACGGGCAAAGCCCGATCGCGCGTGTTGGTCGATCGCCCGTCATAACTAGCCATTGCCAAAGCTTGAATGCGATCGCGTTTCCTCATCCAGTGCATTAGAGATGGGACTATAGCTTAAGTTTCCTAATTAATTAGTTGATGATGTATAATTATAGTTAATGAATTGAGGTAAGTTGACCATGACTCAAACAACTCAAACAAGCCCCAACGAACAAGAGATAATTCTCCAATTAAAAAGTCTATCCCCAGCACAACAACGGGCAGTAATTGATTTGATTGGTGCGTTGCAAGTACCCGCTGCAAGCTCTCAGGATGATAAATCAGAATTAGATGAAAATGCCAATATCAAGATTAACATCACTCAGGTATTGGGCAAAGATCAACTAAATTTTGAATGGGAAGGTCAAGTGATTTATCCCCTAATTTCAGAAGCAATAGCTCGCGGAAAAACAGTAATTTTATCTTTTATAAATGTCAAGCGAGTTAGTTGGTCATTCGTCACTAAGGCGATCGGTCAATTATACGAGCATTTTTCTGAAGCGCAGATACAATCATGTTTGGAGTTGGTTGATATTAGTGAAGAAGATTTGGAGTTTGTTCATCATGTGATGGAAACAAAAAAGGAATTTTTGATCGATCCTGAAAAATTCCGGCAGCCAATGAGTGACGAACAGTTAAAAAAATTGCGCCGAGAAAACCCAGATAATCCGATACTGCAAATGTTAGGTACGTTGGAAGATGATCCAAGTCTTGATGAGATGTTGGATTACATTGCTGAGTATCGTCGGGAATTGGATGAGGAGTATTTTCGACAACTTGATGCGGAAGAGGCAGAAATTTGATTCTGAGAATATTAGATACAGATCATGTTTCTTT
>CASBQF010000114.1 GCA_949127775.1 Oscillatoriales cyanobacterium PMM_0080 | reverse complement strand
GGGGCATGGGGCATGGGGAATTGGGAATTGGGCATGGGCATTGGGCATGGGGCATGGGGCATTAGAACTTACAAATCACCAATCACCAATCACCCATAATCAATAACCAGTAACAACTGACTTCTTCCTTAGCCTAAAATCTGTTATGTTTAGATAAGTAAGTCTGCCCGATCGCCCTCTTGGGACAGACGTTTCGACTAAATAGTGGCTTTCAACTCTAAATTCTAATTCTACTTAAATATCTGTGCGCGTTAACCTCACCGATCGGCAACAACACATCCTTTGGGCAACGGTTCGCCACTACATAGCAACAGCGGAACCCGTTGGCTCAAAAGCTTTGGCTGACGAATTCAACCTCAGCGTCAGCCCAGCGACAATTCGCAATGCGATGGGGACTCTTGAAAAAGCTGGATTGCTTTATCAGCCCCACACTTCAGCCGGACGAATCCCGTCTGACTCCGGCTACAGAATTTATGTAGATCAGTTGATTCAGCCGTCTGATACGCTGGCTCGTAAGGTGGAACAGGTACTAGATCAGCTCAATTGGTCGGATGGTCGGATGGATGCGGCACTTCGCGGTGCGGCTCAAATTCTGGCAACTATCAGCGGTTACATTGCGATGATTACCATACCGCAAACCAATATGGCTTGTTTGCGCCACTTGCAACTGGTGCAGCTAGAGCCGGGAAAGGTGATGCTGATCGTGGTGACGGATGCCTACGAAACTCAGTCGGTGTTGGTGCAGTTGCCGAAGGGCGCAGATGGTAACTGGCCTGATGTCGAAATTGTCGATCGCGAATTGCAGATTTTGTCGAATTTTTTGAACAGCAAGTTACGCGGACGATCGCTCTCGGAACTCTCGACTATAGACTGGAGCGAGTTAGACCGGGACTTTGAATTGTACACTGAGTGGATGGAAACCATGCTGGCTGCTTTGAGCAGCCGCTCACGCAGCAATCCAACCTACACGCGGATTCTGATCGGCGGTTTGTCAGAAGCGCTGCGCTTGCCAGATTTTTCGCAGTTACAGCAAGTTCAAACTCTGGTGCAACTACTCGAACAAGATCAGGAATTACTTTGGCCTTTGATTTTTGACTCGCCTGAGTTGGACACGCCCGGGAAGCGGGTAACGGTGCGTATTGGCTCGGAAAATTCCTTAGAACCAATTCGCGGCTGTACTCTGATTTCTTCGATTTACCGCCGGGGATCAGTGCCGGTTGGTAGTGTTGGGGTTTTGGGGCCGACGCGGATGGTTTACGAAAATGCGATCGCGGTGGTGGAAGCTGCGGCGGATTATTTGTCGGAAGCGATAGGCGGAAATCGAGTTAATTTTCCTGAAGGCTAGCGGGGTCGATCGCACAATCCCTTGTTAGATGTCCCCTAATTCGATCGCCAATAGCTTCCCAGGTTTGGGATTTTCCGATCTTTGGACGCACTCGCCACATCAAAAAACCGGGTTTGTTGACAAAAAACCAACGCTCTCCAGAAGCGACTCGGCAACTGGCAGGAGTTGCAGGCGATCGACATGGACGTACGATCGGGTGAACGATCTCAAATCCGGTAGCATCGGAATTATTAACAGCGCAAATTAGGAGACGGCAGTGCCGTCTCCCTACAATTAATCCGGCGTAGGGACACGGCACTGCCGTCTCCTCTATATTCCGGTTATACCGGAATTGATATGAGATTGGGCCTTGGCGCGATCGCCCCACCCAAAAACAGAGGACACGTCGATCCCGAAGGCAGAAAACTGTCCAAATATTAAGACATTTTTGAGAGTTCGTCAAAAAAATATAAAAGAGATTAATCTTGATAAGCAAGCTATATTTCTTTTGGAAATAGCGCTGGTTAAAAAAATGCAAGTAACTTGCAGCACATTTGACTTGATTGCAACTCCATAAAATGTAACCGCTGAGTTAAGATCCAAACAAAATTTAGGTAATTTTCTTTTAGCATTCAATGAAATCGACCGATAAAACTAAGAATACCTTTGCGATTACAACCCCTCTGTACTATGTAAACGATTTACCTCACGTTGGCAGCGCTTACACGACTATGGCTGCTGATGCCGTAGCCAGATTTGAGCGACTGCGGGGCAAATCGGTTTTGCTAATTACAGGGACGGACGAGCACGGGCAGAAAATTCAGCGCACCGCCGAGAGTTTGGGACGATCGCCCCAAGCTCACTGCGACTTAGTTGTTCCCGGATTTGAAGCGCTTTGGAAGCAACTCGACATCCAGTACGATCGCTTCATCCGCACGACTTCGCGGCGCCACGAGTACATTGTCAAAGAATTTTTTCAGCTTGTCTGGAACTCCGGCGACATCTACTTGAACGAGCAAAAAGGCTGGTACTGCGTCTCCTGCGAAGAATTCAAAGATGAACGCGATTTATTGCCCGGAAATCGGTGCTCCATCCACCCCAGCAAGGAAGTTGAGTGGCGCGACGAAGAAAATTACTTTTTTCGCCTGTCGCGCTATCAAGACCAACTGCTGGCATTGTACGCAGAACGTCCCGACTTCATCGCGCCGGAAAGCCGACGTAACGAAGTGCTCAGCTTCGTCAATTCCGGACTCCAAGATTTTTCTATTTCTCGGGTGAATCTGGCATGGGGCTTGCCGATACCAGTTGACTCCAGTCACACCATTTACGTCTGGTTTGACGCTTTGCTGGCATACGTGACGGCTCTGCTCGATCCGGAGAGTGACCCGCTATTAGAGAATGCTTTATCTAAATGGTGGCCGATCGACCTGCACTTGATCGGCAAAGATATTCTCCGCTTCCACGCCGTTTATTGGCCAGCAATGCTGATGTCAGCCGGTCTACCGATGCCTGGGCGCATCTTCGCTCACGGGTTTTTGACCAAAGACGGCAAAAAAATGGGCAAAACGGAGGGCAATACTTTAAACCCAGTCGAATTGGTGAATAAATACGGCGCTGATGCAGTGCGCTACTATTTTCTTAAAGAAATTGAGTTCGGAGAGGACGGCGATTTTAACGAAACTCGGTTTATCAATACATTGAATGCTGAGCTAGCAAATGATTTGGGAAATTTGCTTAACCGTACGTTAAACATGGCTCGCAAATATTGTGATGGCTACGTTCCAAATGTGTCGGGCGAAAACATTTCCGGGGACAACCTTCTCAAGGGTATGAGCTTGGATCTGGGCGATCGAGTAGCAGGTTTTTACGAAGAGTTGGCTTTTAGCAAGGCTTGCGAAGCTGTGCTTGCATTAGTTCGAGCTGGAAACAAGTTTATTGACGTGCAAGCACCTTGGAGTTTGTATAAGCAAGGACAGCTCGAAAGTGTCCAACAAGTGCTATATTCTGTTCTGGAATCTGTTAGACTAGCATCTTACCTTTTATCGCCGATTATTCCTAATATCAGCACTGCGATTTATCAGCAGTTAGGTTTTTCAATTGACTTTAACGATCGGGTTGCAGTTAACAGTGTAGCGAGTTTTACAGATCATGCTGCCTGGGGCGCTTTGCCGGCCAGCCAAACTCTGGGGGAACCCCAACCAGTGTTTAAGCGGCTCGAACTGCTCGAAAAAGTACCTTCATAGTTGGCAGCCCGCGCTCGGGGTGCTATCACAGATTACGAATTAGCACTTATTTCATTACCAATCTTTCATAAAAATTGAGGCATAACAATCATGTTGAATAGAATAGAAAGCAACGACCTTTTTACGCCGGAACAGGTTCTAGAAAATCGGGGTCGAGTGGCAATTTTTATTGATGGGTCTAACCTGTTTTACGCGGCTTTGCAGTTGGGAATCGAAATTGATTACACTAAGCTATTGTGTCGTTTAACTGCGGGTTCGCGGCTGTTGCGCTCTTTTTTCTACACGGGTGTCGATCGCACTAACGAGAAACAGCAGGGGTTTTTGCTGTGGATGCGCCGCAACGGCTACCGGGTGATTTCTAAGGATTTGGTACAGTTACCAGATGGTTCTAAGAAAGCGAACTTGGATGTAGAAATCGCTGTGGACATGATGGCATTGGTCGGTTCCTACGACACCGCCGTTTTGGTGAGTGGCGACGGCGATTTGGCCTATGCTGTGGATGCTGTGAGCTATCGCGGTGTACGGGTTGAGGTGGTGAGTTTGCGATCGATGACGAGCGATAGTTTGATCAATGTAGCCGATCGCTACATCGATTTGGAAATGATTAAGGACGACATCCAAAAAACATCGCGCCCTAACTATGCTTACCGCCCACTGTCGGGCCTAAGCTTGATGGACGAACACGACGACAGATAGGGAATTTGGTAATGGGTAATGGGCGATCGGGAATAGGGAATGGGTAATAGCTGATGGGTTGAATAATTGAAAATTAGAAGTTAAAAATTTAGATCGAGTATGACAGATTTTTGATTAATGTTTTTAATTAGCCAATTACCAATTATCAATGCCCAATGCCCAATTATCAATTACCAATGATTAATTTCAAATCTGAAACTTCCATTCTCAAATCCCCAAAGTTAATGCTGCTATTTTTGGCAGCATTAACCTTGGGGATTGGTGCTTGTGCGGCTCCACAAGAGACTCAAAAGAGCAAATTAGCCGATGATATCAAAACTGCTCAGCAGTCAAACAGCACTTTAACTTTGAACAAAGTAACCCTGGAACAAGCAAACGAAAAGGGCGAGACGTTCTGGAAAGTAAAATCTACAAATGCCGTTTATAGCAAAGACAACAAGATAGTTAACGTTCAGAAACCCGTGGGCAAATTGTTTCAGGACGGCAAAGAAATTTATGATATTCAAGGAGAAACTGGGCAGGTATTTCAGGAAGGAAATCAGGTTTTCCTCAAAGGTAACATAGTAGCTACAGACCTAAAAAACGGAGTCGTATTGCGCGGAAATGAGTTGGAATGGCGGCCGAAGGAAGATGTTTTGGTGATCCGCAATAATTTGACGGGAGACCACAAACAGGTGACTATTTCAGCGAAGGAAGCGCGGGTTTTCAGTAGGGCTAAGAGGATGGAGTTATTCGGATCTGTGGTGGCAAATGTCAAAGATCCGGTTCTACAATTGCGAACTGAGCACTTAGTCTGGTTTGTGGAGCAACAAAAGGTAAACAGCGACAAACCGACTCAAATTGACAGATATAAAGATCAAAAATTAACAGATAGTGGTTTTGCCGATAAAGTAGATGTAGACTTAAAAACCAAGATTGGGACGCTGACGCAAAACGCTCAATTGATGCCATCAGATCCGCCACTGCAAATAGAAAGCAGTTTGATGAGTTGGAATTTTCCGGCGCAAAATGTGGTTTCGCCCGGGCCTGTGAAGGTTTTTCACCGAGTGGAAAAGGTGACGATGACTGGCGATACGGGGCGGGGAGATTTGGATAAAAAAATATTTTATTTGACGGGGAATGTGGTAGGAATTGGGGAAAAACGTCAATCTCAATTAAATACCGATCGCGTAACGTGGTATTTGACTAACCAGACGTTTGACGCAGAAGGAAATGTAGTTTACAAACAACTAAATCCGGTGTTTAATTTGACTGGGCCGAGGGCGGCGGGAGAGCTTAAAAATCAAACTGTGGTTGTGAAAGGTAACGGTGGCGGCGGCCAAGTGGTGACGGAATTTGTACCGGATGAGAATAAGGGAACTTTTGGAAAGTAATAATTGGTTCGTAGTGAGGACTTCAGTCCGCAGAAAGAAGGACTAAAGTCCTCACTACGAACCTTTACAGATTGCTGGTAATTGACCGGACATGGTATGAGAAATTTTGATACGGCTAAAGAATTATGAAGTTTAAATTCAGTACAGCTTATAATTCAATACGGTTTACTTAAGACTATTTATGCCCGGAGATCCCCCTAAATCCCCCTTAAGAAGGGGGACTTTGAGAGGTTTCTTGTCCCCCCCTTCTTAAGGGGGGTTAGGGGGGATCTCTCTTAAGTGAACAGTACAGCTTATAATTAAGATTAGATTGAGTAAGGAGGGCTTGGGATGACGACAACTTTAGAAAAGTTAGAACGACTCGATGAACCTATCTTAATTGATGGACTTACCTGGAGAGAGTTTAAAGTTGTTGAACAGTTGCTCGATAGTCCGGGAATCAGACTGTCGTTTTTAGATGGGGTATTGGAGATTAGACGTATGCCTGGAAGAAAACATGAAACCGCCAAACAGCGGATTTCAACGCTGGTGGATCTGTATTTGGAAGATGCAGGGATTGATTTTACTCCAACGGGCTCGGTGACGCTGGAAATTGAAACGGGAAAGGTGAAGCGAGAAGCGGATCTGTCTTACGAATTGGGAGCTAACCGAGAACGTCCTGATTTAGTGGTGGAAGTGGTGGTGACTAGCGGCGGGATTAATAAATTGGAGGCTTACAAACGCCTGCAAATTTCTGAGGTCTGGTTTTGGGAAAATGGTAGGCTACGTTTGTATTCGTTGGGGGCTGATGGATATGCTGAGGTCGATCGATCTTTTGTACTCCCAGACTTAGATATTGTACTATTTTCGCGGTGTATCAATATCGAAAATCACCTTCAGGCAATGCGCGAATTCAGACAAGCAATTCAAAGCGCTTAGAAAGCCTGTTTGCGGAAAACTAAAAATTATAAAATCAATACGATCAGAAGACGAGGCGGTTGAAACCGCCATTTTATCTTCTTCCTTCTTCCCTCTTCCTTCTTCCTTCGATTACAACTGTCCGAAACCTTTTTTAGGCTTATTTTTTTTCTTTTTCTTCTGCATTCCTGGCATTCCCTGCATTCCAGCCATTCCGGGCATTCCGGGCATTCCCGGCAATCCTCCCATGCCTGTAAAGTTACCTTGACTCATTTGCTGCATCATGGTACGCATTTTTTGGAAGTCGCTAACGAGTTTTGTTACGTCGTTTTCAGCGTAGCCCGCGCCTTTGCCGATGCGACGGCGACGGGATGGAGAACTTGCTAAAAGTTCGGGATTGCGGCGTTCTTCAATTGTCATCGAATTAATCATGGCTTCGGTGCGTTTTAGCTGCACTTCTCCTTGCCGCATTTGTTCGTCTGAGAGTTTGTTCATCCCCGGAATCATTTTCATGATGCCACCGAGGGAACCCATGTTTTTTAACAGTCTGGTTTGTTTGAGAAAGTCGGTAAAGTCAAACTTTGCCGTGAGCATTTTCTCTTGCATTTTTTCGGCATCAGCGATGTCGAATTCTTCTTGAGCTCTTTCGACTAGCGTCAATACATCGCCCATGCCGAGGATTCTCGATGCCATGCGATCGGGATAAAATGGTTGCAATGCTTCCACTTTTTCGCCGACGCCGACAAATTTAATCGGTGCACCGGATATTTGCCTCACGGATAGGGCTGCGCCACCGCGACTGTCGCCGTCTAATTTGGTTAAGATTGCGCCGGTAATACCGATTTGTTCGTGAAAGGTGCGGGTTAAATTTGCTGCTTCTTGGCCAGTCATGGCATCAACAACTAACAGCGTTTCGTGGGGTTGTACTGTTTGTTTGATGCGGGCCAATTCTGCCATCATTTCTTGGTCGATTTGCAGGCGGCCTGCTGTATCGACGATGATGGTATCTACGCCTAGTTGTTTGCCGTATTCGATGCCTTGGCGGGCGATTTCTACGGGATCGGTATCAGTGCCTAGTTCAAATACTGGTACGTCGATTTGTTTGCCGAGGGTGAGCAATTGGTCGATCGCAGCGGGTCGATAAATGTCGGTGGCGACTAGCAGTGCGGTACGATTTTGCTTGCGGAGGTGCAGGGCTAGTTTGGCGGTAGCTGTGGTTTTCCCGGTTCCTTGCAAACCGGCCATCAGGATGACTGTGGGCCCGGATTCGGCGGTGGCGAGGGGTACGTTGGTTTCCCCCATGACGCGCACGAGTTCGTCGTGGACGATTTTGATGAATTGTTGGTCGGGACGAACGCCGGAAACGACTTCTGCCCCTTGTGCTTTGGCCGTTACCTCTCCGACGAAGTTTTTGACGACTTGGAGGTTGACATCGGCTTCCAGGAGGGCGCGGCGGACTTCTTTGATGGCATCTTGGATGTTGGATTCGGAGATTTTATTCTGTCCGCGCAGTTTTTTCCAGGTGGATTCGAGTCGATCGGCAAGGGCTTCAAACATAGGGCTTTGTTGGCTAGTCAGTCTTTTTAATTTTAGGGCTAAATGGGGTTGTTTGGCCCAAAGTTTTGGGGAAAGTTGGATTTTTGGGTTTTTGGGCGTTGTTTGATGAAAATAATACAACATATATTCGGTAGGGACACAGCACTGCTGTGTCCTCTTTCTGTATTTATTTTGATAGCGAATACGGACACGGCAGTGCCGTTTCCCTACGGTGGATCTGGACACGGCAGTGCCGTTTCCTTACAAATTTAATGTGCGGTGGATCTGGACACGGCAGTGCCGTTTCCCTACGGTGGATCTCGACACGGCAGTGCCGTTTTCCTACAAATTTAATGTGTGGCGAATCTGGGCACGGCAGTGCCGTTTCCACATAAATATAATGTGCGGCGGATCTGGACACGGCAGTGCCGTTTCCCTACAAATTTAATGTGTGGCGAATCTGGACACGGCAGTGCCGTTTCCCTACGGCGGATCTGGACACGGCAGTGCCGTTTCCCTACAAATTTAATGTGCGGCGAATATGGACACGGCAGTGCCGTTTCCCTACAGCGGATCTGGACACGGCAGTGCCGTTTCCCTACAAATTTAATCGTGAACAACCGGGTTTTTGAACACCAGTCCTTAAGTCATACTAAAGTTATTTGATGTTCATTTTTACATATTCTGCGATCGCCCGTTGAACACTAAACAACGTACACTCGCCCTCTTGCACTTTTTCTATCAACAACCTCCGTCTCAATGATTCCAAAGCTTTGAGGAATTCTGACGGCGATAGTTCGATCGCCCTTGGCTTGTTTGAGATTTCGACTGCGGCGGTTTGATGTGCTAACCAGGACATCACCTGTTTTTCTGGTTCCGACAACCGCTGAAAATGTTGGTGCAATAAATATTCTAAATCTCCTAAAACCAGAGTATCATAGGATAAGAAAGCTGAAACTTTGCCGTCAAATAAGTCTTGAATTATTGTCGATACTATATTTAGCCAGAATGGATTGCCTTGGTAAAGTTCAATCAATTCTGACCATTTTTCTGATTCCAGTAAACCTTTTTCTGTGAATATTTCTCGCGCTGATTCGCCTAAACCATTTAGTTGCAATGTTTGACAATTTTTACGATCGCCTTCTAATGCTGCAATTTCTCTGGGTTTTTCCCAACTGAGCAAAACTAAGCAACTGTTGTGAGATGATTCTGCTATTTGTTTGAAGAAATTGCCATAATTTTCATAGCCTGGTTTGTAGTTTCCTGCTAGTTGTCCGCTGCTGAAAATTGTTTGGACATCATCGAGGATGATGAGACAGCGATAGGAACGTAAATATTCGATAATTGATGGTAACTCGGTTTGTGACCCATCGCCCAAGAATTTGATTAAGTCGGTTTCCAGTGCACTCAGCGGTGGAGAGTGGCGGAGGCTGCGCCAGATGATGCAGTCGAATTGGTGTTGAATTTGTTGGATTAGTTGGAGAGTCAGGGCACTTTTGCCACTTCCAGCCAATCCGAGGATGGTGATCAGACGGGTGCGATTTGCTAACACCCAGTTTTCGAGGGTGGTGAGTTGGGAAGTGCGATCGTAAAATGTGAGGATTTCCGGTGCGTCGCTTAAGTCTATGCGGGGCTGTTTGGCTGTTGGTTGGGGGCTTTGCGGTGAATTGGGCGATCGGGATTTTTTAGAACAAATATTAAGGTTGTTATTAAGAGTGACATTCTCACCAGTGATAGATTGATATGATTGATAATTATAAATTTTACCTGTTTCTAATATTGGTTTCAAACTAGCCTTAGTAATATTTTCTCCCAATCCTTCAGAAAGTATTTTCCAGAGTTCCGATCCGACATTTCTCACATGACTTGAACTTGAGTAAACTTCCTTAGCAATTTGCGTGTAGGTGCGTTTTTTCAAAGTTCCCCGCAGGATAGCTTCTTGCACATAATCTAAGCGCTTTCCCGTTTGGACAAAAACTAGGTGATCTGCCAGTTTTAAAGCTGCGGCAATATCCATACAAAAAGGAGACGCTGGAGTTTACACGATTTATTGTACCTGACATTTCGTACAAATGAGACAATTTAGATTTTGTCATCGATCTAAAGTCAGGACTTTTCCTACACAGCTCATCCTTTATAGTAGTTTATTAAAGTTTTGGCAAGATATTTTATGAAGCGAGTTCGGTGGCTCAGTGGTTTGTTCGCGGCTGGTGTGTTTTCTTTTACTCTAGCGACTGTTGGTGCACAGGTAGCCCAGGCCCAGCGGCCTATCAATATACTCGACCTGAAATGTCTTGTTACAGGGGGTAAGGTTGACAATCAGGGCAGACTACAAAATTTTAACAGGGATGGTAGGGATATTTCCATAGCCAGACAACTATACACCAGTATTATGAGTACACGTGAGGCCGGTTGGACTTGTAAACTTCTAGGTGGTCGCGCCTCTCTCCGAATAGAGTATGGAGTTAGCGATCGGGATCAGCAATCGGTTTCACCACCTAAAATAGATGTTTATGTGGATGGAAATCAAGTAGCTTCTCAAGTGGGGAAACCTGGAGTGATCAATACAATGCTGGTAGATGTTAGTAATGGTAAAAATCTATCGATTGATATCTCCTGTTCCACAGCACAAAATTGTATGGACAACCCTTGGGCTTCTACACCATTTCAGTTCTTCAAATTTAATCTTGAGCCGGGGGCATCATCTCCAGGGAGAAGATAAATTATGAGTATCAGCCGCCGTCAATTTAATCGTATCATTATCTGGGGTGGAGCTTCCTTTGCTGCTTCCGCAACATCCGGCATCTTTTTCCCCAAACCAGCCGAAGCTTATTCCCTCGAATTTCCGATTAGTGCCTTATCAGCCGATCGCGTTTTCAGCGGTATTCAAAAATATTGTGGAGCACAGGCTATCCCCGGTGTTCTATCACCAATCTTACAAGGCAATAGTAATGTTAG
>CASBQF010000113.1 GCA_949127775.1 Oscillatoriales cyanobacterium PMM_0080 | reverse complement strand
TGGCGACACACCCTACAAATGTTGCTACACGCGAATATAGCTTTGATTGCCCTCTGCTGGTAAAACATTTAACCGTTGATTTCTCAAGTCCGGTTCTAAACCCAAATCTTCGAGGGGAACTAAGCCGAGTAAAGGTTCTTCTCCTGCGGGAAGTTCTACACAATCATACCTTCCTTCCCTGCCAGCTACGGCAAGACCAACATTTTTGAACAGACGAAATTTTCTGCTTCCTATTGCCGTATGTCCGTCGATTTCACCAACTAGGGTTAAGCTTAACTGAGCGATAATATCTGCTGGTAAACAGAGCCGAGTCGCTCCTGTATCGACTAAGACGTTATCGATAGTGACAGAGCGTATTTGCTCTGCGAGGATGAATCCTCTTTCTGCTAGCATCTTGTCTACTTCATTGGTGACGGTTATTGTTGCGGTAACTCTGCCCATTTTTTTATCCTTTTGTTTTGCCAGACAATATTTTCGTTATCTTTTGATTAAATTATATAGAATTTAAAGTGCATATTCTATTTCTATATGTTAACAATATTTGTAACTGAAAGTGCTGCTTTTGTTTGTTAAAATAGACCTCTTGCAAAAATGACTAGGACGGGCAAGATGCCCGTTCCACAAAAAACATTTTTTCTTGTGGAACAGGCCGGAGAGCCTGTTACAAAATTTGATTAAAATGAATTTTGCAATCTTGTCTATTGAAGATGTTTATTAACAGGGATTAAATTAGCATAGTAATCCAATCGCCTTTCATATTCCACAATTAGAAATATACATATACTGTCGAATTGCTGACCATTCACTGGTGCTAATTTTATCGTTTTTGGGAATTGGCTGTCCAGTCCGTTGAGGATGACGGCTATAAAAAATTGTATCTGCAAGGCGATCGTAAATCTGCTCGTAGGTTTCGCCGTTAATTGGCGTGAATTCCCATCCTGTCTCTCCTGGGGCGGGCCTAAAGCAAACTTCTTGTACTGATTTGACTCGCGGCTCGATCGCCTCGCGTAATTTCTGCCATTGACGGATATATTCGCGATCGCCTTCTTGCAGTTTGCGATTGTTTAGTTGAGGATTAACCTTGTAGAATAAAAAATCTGTCAATCGATCGACGGCTCGATCGCGCGATTCGGCTTTGGCTAGAGTGGGGCTGCTGAGGAGAAGTGCGATCGCGATCGCACAAACCATTGAAAATCTGGAAATTGATTGAATTGACAGCCTTTCTAATTTGCTCAAAATACTCCTCTAAGTTCATAGGCATGAATTTCGACTAAAAACATTTCTTCCTTCTTCCTTCTTCCTTCTTCCTTCGACTTATTTCCAACCTAACCACCTTAACAAAGGCACAACTAAATAATGACTCACTCCCAAACAAAGCCCGATCGCACTTCCCAACAAACCAAAAAACGCCACCGAACTCCAAACTTGTAACCAGCCGAAAGTAGCGTCAGACGGCACCAGAATCCCGAAGAAAATCCCCGGAAAAATGCTCAAAGCATTTAGAAACACAAACAGTCCCGTAGAACAAACAGCCACTACCAAAGCATGAACTAATTGGTGACTCCGCAAACCCATTCCGATCGTTAAAGTGGCGATCGCAAACGCCCCCAAAATCACCCCCTGCACGCCGCTAGAAGCTGTTGCTTCCATCCAGCACAAACCAGCCAACAAATAGCCCTGAGCACCCATCAATCCAGACAGCCAATACTGTTTTTGCTGGCGAAAACTCCCCGCATCCGTCAAACCGATCGCAGTTCCTAATCCGGCAAATCCAAACAGCAGCACTTCGGGCCCGACAGCAAAAGTCATATTAGGAATTAATTGATGCAAACCTTCATTGATAAAACTGGCAACTTCCGGGCCGATGGGCGAAGCATAACCCAAAACTAAACCGCCGATCGCCCCCGCACTTCCACCAACCCCGCCGAGTACCATTTCCCAGCCCGTATCCAGAGAAGCTACGACGATTTGGGCGATCGCCCCAAACATAAAACCAGTTAGGCTGACAGTTTGTTTCGCCCCCACCACCACCACTTGCCGGCAAAATTCCAGAATAGCTTGACTGACAGGGGCGATCCTCTTCGAGGGCTTCGCTAACGCGATTTTGCCATTACTCCTGGCATAAATCTCCTGCAAGCGCGATCGAACATCCGCCGCCGTAGCCGGACGCTGCTGCACATTCGATCGCACCAGATCATCCAACAAATTAGCAAAAGCCGGGGCGATCGGCGAAATGTGACGCCACCGCAACTCACCCGTCATCGGATCTTCAATTTCCGCCGGATACTTCCCCGTCAACAAATGAATACAAGTCCGCCCCAGCGCATAAAAATCCGTCGCGGGGACAACTTGGCCCCCAACAATTTGTTCCGGCGGGCTGTACCCAGGGGAAATCAGCCGCGTCGAACTTGCAGACTCTTTCCCCATTGCTTCGACACCGCCCATCTGTTTAACTCCCCCAAAGTCGATCGTCACCAATTGCAATCCACCCAAACCCTTGTTAAGTAAAACTTGTGGCGATTCTGGATCTCGCAGCATCAGATTACTCGGTTTAATATCGCGGTGAATAATCTGGCATCTGTGCAACTCTTCTAAAATTTCCACAGCTTGACTCAGCCAACTAAACACCCATTCCTGCGGACAACCTTGAGGGTGCTCGTTGAGAACCTCTTCTAAAGTTTTGCCGTGAATCTTTTCCATTACCAAACAAGGTAAGCGCCTCGCTGTGGCATTTCCCCGATCGCCAGCAAAATTTTGGGTTTGGACGTGAAAATAGCCGTCCGGCTCGACTCTCGGGACGCCAGGATGCCGCAAAAGTGCCAAAACCCAAGCTTCCTGCTCGAACAGTTTCACCGCTTTCGGGGAAGTTTCGAGCAACAGTTTTAGGACGCGCTCGGTTTCAGTTTCTGTGTCCCAAACTGTGAAAATCGATGCAAAACCACCAGAACCGAGACCTTCTAGAGGCACGTAGCGATTTTTGAGTCGCAGCGGAGTCCCGCAACTCTGACAAAAATTATTGCCCCAAGTCTGAGGGTACGGTCTTGGGCAATCTGGATTGATGCAGTGGACGGCTTTTGAAGAGGGGTGAGGCACAACCAGAGTAAAAATGGGGCTAAAAAGTCATAACTAGACTTACGTGCAGCTAACGCAGAAACCCGGTTTTCGGCGATGTTAAATCGCTGTAACGACAGATTTATGTTGAAAAACAAGGTTGCTGCACAAGTCCTGTCAATATTATGTGCCATGTGCGGGTTTTTGACTTGGCGGCCCCAGAGTCCAGGGATTTTAGATTTTAGATTTGGGATTTGGGATTCTGGAATTGTCTTCTGGATTGTAGTTGAGATCGATCGCCCGATGGATTTGAGATTTGGGATTCTGGAATTGCATACTGGATTAGACAAGATTGCAAAAGTCCTTTTAATCTAATTTTCGGACGCTGCTCAGAGCATCGTCCCACAAGAAAAAAAAATTGTGGGACGATGCTCTGAGCAGCGTCCTAATTATTTTTGCAAGATATCTATTGTAGTTGAGATCGATCGCCCGATCGATCTCTGCAAACTTCAATTTTAGGTATTTCTAACTAATTCCCGCTGACTCTCTTACCAATTACCAATTACCAATTACCAATTATCAATTCTGATTTTTTACGATCGAATTCTTTACATATAAGGTATAAATACGCTGTTCGGCTCGCTGCCAAATATCTTTTGCGCGATCGAAATTCTCCACCCCCGTCCTACGATCCCCAGCCTTTCCCCCGCATCCTTCATACCTTTTGTTTTATAAGATATGTTACAAATATTGTCTTAATGTAAAGTAAAATAAATAATACTTATGATGATTAAAAGAATATTAAAATTTGAGAGTGTCCGTTTATTGGTATATTCTTAGGAGCCGGTCATCAGGCCCAAAAAAATAAGCGAATACTAGGAAGCGAGATATGGCTTACGCGCAAACCCAAACTCAATCAAAGGCTGGGTATAAAGCCGGAGTTCAAGACTATAAACTAACGTATTACACACCGGATTACACGCCGAAAGATACAGATATTTTGGCGGCTTTCCGCGTAACTCCACAGCCTGGAGTACCACCAGAAGAAGCAGGCGCTGCTGTAGCTGCTGAATCTTCCACCGGTACCTGGACAACAGTGTGGACTGACCTCCTGACCGACCTCGATCGCTACAAAGGTCGTTGCTACGATATCGAGCCAGTTCCAGGCGAAGACAACCAATACATCTGCTTCATTGCTTATCCTTTGGATTTGTTTGAAGAAGGTTCTGTCACCAACTTGCTGACATCTTTGGTTGGTAACGTTTTCGGTTTCAAAGCTCTGCGTGCTCTGCGGTTGGAAGACTTGCGGATTCCCATTGCTTACCTGAAAACCTTCCAAGGCCCTCCTCACGGTATTACCGTTGAGCGCGACAAATTGAACAAGTACGGCCGTCCTTTGCTCGGTTGTACAATTAAGCCCAAATTGGGTCTGTCTGCTAAGAACTACGGCCGTGCCGTTTACGAAGTTCTACGCGGCGGTTTGGACTTCACCAAAGACGACGAAAACATCAACTCACAACCGTTCATGCGCTGGCGCGATCGTTTCTTGTTCGTTCAAGAAGCTATTGAAAAATCCCAAGCAGAAACCGGCGAAGTCAAGGGTCACTACTTAAACGTAACCGCCCCTACCTTTGAAGAAATGATGGAACGGGCTGAATTCGCCAAAGAAATCAAAACCCCCATCATCATGCACGACTACCTCACCGGTGGTTTCACTGCCAACACCAGCTTGGCAAAATGGTGCCGCAAAAACGGTATTTTGCTGCACATTCACCGCGCCATGCACGCCGTGATCGATCGTCAAAAAAACCACGGTATCCACTTCCGCGTGCTTGCCAAGTGCTTGCGGATGTCCGGCGGCGACCACCTGCACTCCGGTACAGTTGTGGGCAAACTCGAAGGCGAAAAAGGCATCACGATGGGCTTCGTAGACTTGATGCGCGAAGACCACATCGAAGAAGACCGCAGCCGCGGTATTTACTTCACCCAAGATTGGGCCTCCATGCCTGGTGTCATGCCAGTAGCTTCCGGTGGTATCCACATCTGGCATATGCCAGCCTTGGTTGAAATCTTCGGCGACGACTCCTGCTTGCAGTTCGGCGGCGGCACCTTGGGCCACCCTTGGGGTAATGCACCTGGTGCAACAGCTAACCGCGTTGCTTTGGAAGCTTGCGTCCAAGCACGTAACGAAGGCCGCAACTTGATGCGCGAAGGCGGAGACATCATTCGCGAAGCTTGCAAATGGAGCCCTGAATTGGCTGTTGCTTGCGAACTTTGGAAAGAAATCAAGTTTGAATTCGAGGCAATGGATACGGTTTGATGATTTTGGGTGAGAGATTTTAGGTTTTAGGTAGCAAACTTACTGTTATGTCTTTATCTTGGAAGAAGATTTACAAGTAAGTTTGCATCCAAAATCTAAAATTAACAATCCAAAACTCTTAAGGGCTGGGGTCAAAAATGGATCTCAAACAAGTTGCGAAAGACACCGCTAAGGTGCTGGCAAGTTACCTAACCTATCAATCCGTGCGGATTGTAGTCGCTCAGTTGAGCGAAACCAATCCAGCTTTGGCAATCTGGTTGAATGACTTTTCCACCAAGGGCAAAATCCAAGATGGAGAAGCTTACATTCAAGAGTTGCTGAGGGAAAATCAAGATTTAGGATTTCGGATCATGACGGTGCGAGAATATCTGGCGCACGATGTGACAGAGTTTTTGCCAGAAATGGTTTCTACTGGCATTCAACAGTCGAATATGGAACACAGACGCCAGCATCTGGAGCGAATTACGCAGCTTAATTGGTCTGGGGCTAGCAGCAATCCTGAAACATCCTCAATAGATTCTGAACCGAATCTAGATAATTTGTCGAGTTAATCGATCGACAAGTGCGATCGAACACACACCTTAGAGATACAAAAAATGAGAACTTTACCAAAAGAGCGTCGTTACGAAACTCTGTCTTATCTTCCCCCACTGACAGACGCCCAAATCGCCAAGCAACTGCAATACATCTTGGATCAAGGCTACATTCCCGGCGTAGAATTCAACGAAACCTCTGCCCCTGAAATGCGCTACTGGACTCTTTGGAAGTTGCCTTTATTTGGTGCTCGCAGCGTCCCAGAAATCATGGCTGAAGTTCAAGCTTGCCGCCAAGAAAATCCTCAGTGCTACATCCGCGTCATGGGTTTTGACAACGTGAAGCAATGCCAAGTGCTGAGCTTCATCGTCCACAAGCCTAACACCAGAGGCTACTAAGCTTTAACAACTCTATTTTGTAGAGAAAAGTTAGCTAAAAATTGAGGCGCAGGAATTCTCCCCGCCTCATTTTTTATGCAGAAGTTGTATCAAATCCGGTAGCATCGGAATTATTAGTAGCCAAATTAGGAGACGGCAGTGCCGTGTCCCTACAATTAATCACGGTAGGGACACGGCACTGCCGTCTCCTCTATATCATTCCGGT
>CASBQF010000112.1 GCA_949127775.1 Oscillatoriales cyanobacterium PMM_0080 | reverse complement strand
TTCTGTCTCCTCTGCTTCGATTTTATTGAGCACCTCAATTGTTTCATTTTATGCTATCTGTAATCGTTTCCCCAAGGTCTGAGGTTCTGGTAGAGGTTTGCCATCTTCTTGATAGAGTTTAATCAATGTTTCTAACAATTCTTGTCCGTGTTTTGCTGCTTCCTCGTAAGTGTGTCCGTGAGTGCAAGGCTGCATGATATCCGTAAACTCTGGTAAGCTGACAACAAAAAGTTGATCTTCTTCTGACCACTGGATGATGAGACTGTAATGGCTATTCATTCTTCTATCTCCTTCAGCTTCTGCAAATCGAATATTACTCTTTTTTCTTGAGCTTTCCGCAACGATAGAATAGGTTATAACACTTTCATGCAGCCTGAAATAATCGTTCTAGCTTCTGAGTTTCTGGTAATGGTTTACCTTCAGCTTGACAACTATCGATTAATAATTCTATTACCTCTCGCGCATTGTAGATAGCTTCTTCATAAGAATCTCCGTGAGTTACCGGCTGCATTACATCCTCAAATTCCGGCAAAAATACGACAAAGCATTTATCTTCTTCTGACCATTGGATAACAACTGTATATTTCATGGTTCTGGCTCCTCCGCTTCGATTTGTCTTAAGGCCTCAAGCGTTTCGTTGACTAACTTCTCTAAATATAGTTTAGCATCATTTCCATCTTTGCCACCTATGACAATAGCTTGTGCTAATTTCTGATGCTTCAGCTTATGCCGTACAGTACAATAGATATGATGCCGTAAACAAATGTAAAATGGAAGCAATACAACTGTCTTTATTCTCAAATGAGGAACAGAAAGTTCCTGTCAAAAAGCCGAAGCAAGCAAAATTAGGGCGTTACGAACGCATCCAACGCGAACTAGAAGCAGATGACTCCGATCCTTACAAGATTTTTATTGATGTTGAATCTCAGTCAATCCCCGCCTCAGACTATAGATTTGTCGATCTTTTCTGCGGTGCTGGCGGAATGACACAAGGTTTATTGCAAGCAGGCTTTCAACCAGTAGCAAGTGTTGAAATTAATCCCATTGCTTCTGCAACTCATATCAAAAACTTTCCGGATTGTCATCACTTTTGCGACGATATAAAAAATTTAAATGCCCAAAAAATTTTCGCTCAAATTGATTCACCGGAAGTTCATCTTGTTGTAGGTGGGCCGCCGTGTCAAGGTTTCTCAGTTGCTGGAAAACGTGACCCCAATGACCCTCGCAACCGCCTGTTTAAAGAGTTTGTTCGTATCGTCTCGGAAATACGTCCCTGGTACGTTGTGATGGAAAACGTGCCAGGAATTTTGACGATACAGAAAGGGGCTGTCAAGCAAGCTATTTGCGAGGCTTTTGAGGAAATTGGCTATCCCCACGTTTCCGTTGCGGTGCTGGAATCAGCCGCCTATGGAATTCCGCAAATCAGGCCGCGAGCGATTTTTATTGCTAACAGATTTGGGATGCAAAATCCCTATCCCAAGTCGCAATTGTTGCCCGAACAATACAAAGCAATTGAGTCAGCAATTGATGATTTACCAGAATATACTCGTATACCAGAAATTAACCACGAGTGGACTCGCCATTCTGCTGAGTATATGGAAAGACTTGCTAAAGTTCCGCCGGGAGGTTCTTTGTATGCAAGCTACGCAGATGCTTTCAAGCGACAGTATCCGGGGAAACCGAGCATGACTGTGAAAGAAAATCACGGCGGCACTCATATTCATCCTTATCTTAATCGCGTTATTTCAGCTCGTGAAATGGCTAGATTGCAAACTTTCCCGGATTCATTTATTTTTGAGGGTTCGATGAAAAAGGCAATGTGGCAAATTGGAAATGCTGTGCCACCGCGCTTAGCAGAGTGTATTGGTTTTGCACTTATTCCATACTTTACTGATATTGCTTTGAACAAAGCTAGTTTAGTTACGATTAAACCTCCCGAACAAATTTAGCAGGTATAGCTGTTTTAAATTAGGTCGTACTTCTTTGGAGTATTTCTACTATTTTTTGCAGCAGCTTATCTAGAGGTTGTGAGGAGTTGACTTGTGTTGCATTGGGTAAAGAGTGGCTGTCTTTAATTTGCTCATGCAGAATACCATCAGTTATATTTTTTTGGAAATCATCTAGGCTTTTCATTAGTTTTTTGAAAGAGTCGCGACTGCTAGAACTATTTGCTATTTCTGTGAATTTATCTTTACCAAATATGGGAGGTACATGATCCATAATTGCACGAGTAAGCATGGCAGTAGCAGAATAATTTTCATTAGAATAGTTACTATTTAGTTCCTCACATAATTTTATAAGTTTTGAAAGATCAAATTTTGATTGTTTTGATGAAATTTCTTTAAGTTCCTGTAGTCTGCCTTCATCAATAAAAGGGTGATTTGGTGACACAGTTAAAGCTCGATCAACCTGATTTTTGGGTTTATTTGTACTCGCGATCTTCTCCACTTCAGCTATTCCTTCAAATGTAATAAAAACAGCATAATTAATAGAATCCAAATCAAATCTATGACCTAGAAAACCTTGATGTATTAAGTAGTCTGTAATACTGATAACTTGATTTTCAGATAAACCTATATCCTTAGTAATATAACCAAGACGAATATATTCATCTGTATCGTCTTCGGTAGCTTTATAAATACAATATAGGACTTGATAACGCTTGATTTGTTTTTTTATAACTTCGATATCGACATTTTCGACATTTGGAGTTGACCTCAATAAACGCTCAGTGCTATCGCTCAGATTTTGAGTGACCTGAGTTTACTTCATCTATTCCTTTAGATGTAATCGAAACATAACAATCAATCTCATCCCATAGAGGACATGAATTATCTATTTTTATGAAATCCTGCGTGGATAAGTATTTGGAAATACTTATAATTTCACTTTCCGGTAAATTTATAGACTTAGCAATATAAGCAAGAGAAATATTTCCCGAAGATATATTGAGTTCAGGAGCTTTATAAACACAATGCAAAAAATCAAAATGTTTCTTGTTGAGTTGTTCAGAATATTGACTATCGACGTTCATAGTTAACCTCAATAAAATCTTTGTACAATCGTTCACATTCAGTATCTATCAACAGTATATTATATACTGCTTTGTACAAATATGCCCACGTCGTGCGAAGGAATCTGAAATAATCGTTCTAGATTCTTAGTTGCTGGCAATGGTTTACCTTCAGCTTGACAACTCTCGATTAGTAACTCCAGTACCTCTCGCGCATTGTAGATAGCTTCTTCATAAGAATCTCCGTGAGTTACTGGTTGCATTACATCCTCAAATTCGGGCAAAAATACGACAAAGCACCGATCTTCTTCTGACCATTGGATAACAACTGTATATTTCATGGTTCTGTCTCCTCTGCTTCGATTTGCCTAAGCACCTCAAGTGTTTCGTTGACTAACTTCTCTAAATATAGTTTAGCATCATTTCCGTCTTTGCCAGCTATGATAATAGCCTTGGCTAATTTGGGATGCTTCCACTTACTATGACTGCCTTTTGCTGGTTGGCAAACGAATCCTGCTTTTAGCAATAGGCTTTTTAATTCTCTAATCTTTTTAGGCATAAATGAATGGGAGCAGATATTGTACAATAACTTTACGCTATCTGTAATCGTTTATCTCCTTCAACACAATAAAGTGGACAGGCGATCGCACCACAGGAAATGCCACGATCGCACTCTTGAGACAGGTTCGATCGATAGATTACTCCTTATCGAAGTAAAACCCGATGGTAACTCCCAGCAAGCTTGCTTGGGAAGTAATAATCAGGGGAATTAAATCCTTGAGTAACCCTTTATCAGAATTTGGAGTTAACGAGCTTACCCCCACTAAAACAAAAGTTGTAACCAAGGAGCCAGCAAATATGCCAAGCAAATAATTAGCTATTTTTGAGCGCGTTCTATCTCGATTTTGTCTAACCCAATCTTCTACATCTTGGCAGACTTTCTTGCTAGAAGGAACGCTAGTAATGTAGTTGCTAATATCCAGTGGACTGTTCAAAACGATTTGTTCGAGAGTATCGTTATCCTGAGACTGGAGTTCGCTGTAGTTGTGCGGATCGTAATGTCTTGTCTTCATGCTGGTTATTGGGGTTGATTTTTTCAAGGATTAATGAAGGATTAATGACTTGTTTAGCCCCCCGCAGCTTGCATTATCTAAATATTACTTCCCGCACTTCTTTGTCAGAATTTAGGAGTAAAACTTTAGACCCTTGTTTTATCTCTTTGTGAAGGTAAGCCTCGGTCGCAATAGCTTTCCGAAGCGCCTCAATTTGAGTTATCCCTTGGGTTGTAGCAAGCCATTCCAATAGTTCAGCAGCATCCGCAGATAAAGAGACGGACATGCGCTTAACATTTGGGGGACGCGGGGCTTGTGTATTCTTGAACTCTTGTGCTTTCATGCCTTGTCTTGTTTTGTTTTGTGTCTACAACATCCATTATATACCTAATTATTTGTTTTTAGGTGTTTTTTTTGCACCAATTTGGTGTAAATTTATTTCATATACACAAAAAATTGAGTCATCGCCCCTGCCAACCCGACCTATCCCCAGTGCCACACAGAGGTACGATAGGTCGATCGCATTCCCTAACTCAAAACGCGATAGATCGCTACACTTTCACCGCAACCTCTGCGATCGGGGGTTGATATTGACAACTTTTGACTCGTTTATTACTCTCGATCGGGCAAACGCCATTAAGATAGGGCGATCGCCAAAAAATAACGGATAATGAGATTATCGCCAACATTGAGGGGAAAAAGATGACTTCTCAAACGATCGAACTTTTGGAAGATTTGCTAGGCAAGTTACAAAACTTACTCCCGGAAAATCAGCAGCTTTTGTTAACTTTTGCAGAGTTTTTGCTGGAACGACAGATGCGATCGATCCCCGAAAACACTTCAGTTGAAGCTGCACTCCCTCCTGGGCAACAACGGGTTTTGGGTCTGCATCAAGGGATGGGCTGGATGAGTGAGGATTTTAACGAGCCACTTCCTGATGCGTTTTGGTTGGGTGAAGCGTGAATATTTTACTGGATACGCACGTCTTGATATCGGGTAACATCAGATAGAACAAGTGGTGCGATCGAGTTAAAATGAAACAGTAGGCGCTCCAATCGGCAGATCGCTCACGTAGTTTTTTAAGGAAGAAATAATGCTAGATGAAGCAATTCTCGAACGTCGCTTAGCAACCATCGAACAGGAGGTTGCTAACCTCAAACGCACATCTGAAACCAACTCCCTCTCTGGCAATTGGCTCGATAAACTTATTGGCTCAATCTCTGATAAATCGGCCTTTCAGGAAGCTCTAGAATATGGACGTGAGTTTCGTCAGGCTGACAAACCTAATGATGAAGGTTGCGAACAAGCATGAAATATTTGCTTGATACTGACCATATCAGTTTCCTACAGCGTGGTTCCAGTTCAGAGTTTAGCAGATTAACTTTTCGGATGGCTCAACATCCAATTGCAGATTTTGCTTTATCGGTTGTCAGTTTTCACGAGCAGGTACTTGGCGCTCATAATTTCATAAATCGCGCGCGAACAAATACCGATATGATTCGCGGATATACTTTATTGTTAGAAACACTTCAGGGATTTGCAACTGCTCCTGTTCTACAATTTGATGCTGAAGCAATTGCGGTTTTCGATCGATTGCGAGGGGAACGAGTTCGTGTATCTACGATGGATTTGAGAATCGCAGCAATTGCTATGTCTCGCAACTTGGTATTATTAACCCGAAACGTTAGTGACTTCAACAAAGTTCCAGGTTTAGTGACTGAGGATTGGACAGTATAGAACTCATTTGACAACTTTTATCTTTGCATCCCCCGCAGATGTACAATGGTGAGATCGCATTCCCCAATTCCCAACCGTGATAGAGCGCTACACTTTGCCCGAAATGGGCAACATCTGGACTGAAACCGCCAAACTCAAAAGCTGGCTGCAAGTAGAAATCGCTGTCTGCGAAGCTCAAGCCGAACTCGGCTACATCCCCGCCGCCGCAGTCGAAGAAATTAAAGCTAAGGCTAATTTTGACCCGAAACGAGTCCTCGAAATTGAAGAGGAAGTTCGCCATGACATGATCGCTTTCTTGACAAATGTCAACGAATATGTAGGCGATGCCGGCCGCTACATTCACCTCGGTTTAACCAGTTCCGATGTGCTCGATACGGCTTTGGCGCTGCAATTAGTCGCTAGCGTCGATATTTTGTTACAACGTGTCGAAGATTTGAGTCAAGCTATTCGCTATCAGGCTCAACAACATCGCAATACTGTCATGGTTGGCCGATCGCACGGAATTCACGCCGAACCCATCACCTTTGGCTTTAAACTAGCTGGATGGCTGGCAGAAGTCTTTCGCAGCCGCGCCCGATTGGTGAATTTGCGATCGTCGATCGCAGTTGGCAAAATCTCCGGCGCAGTCGGAACCTATGCTAATATCGATCCGCGCATCGAAGCGATCGCCACCCGGAACCTCGGACTCGAACCCGATTGTGCATCGACTCAAGTCATTTCGCGCGATCGACACGCCGAATACGTCCAAACCCTAGCACTGTTAGCCGCATCGATCGAGCGTTTTGCAGTCGAAATTCGCAACCTCCAACGCACCGACGTACTCGAAGTCGAAGAATTCTTTTCCAAAGGGCAAAAAGGCTCATCCGCCATGCCCCACAAACGCAACCCAATTCGCTCCGAAAGACTCACCGGGATGGCGAGAATTGTCCGCGCCAACGCCGTTGCAGCCTTAGAAAACGTAGCGCTTTGGCACGAAAGAGACATTTCTCACAGTTCCGTAGAACGGATGATTTTGCCAGACAGTTCTACTGTCACCCACTTCATGTTAGTCGAAACCACAGACTTAGTAAAACACCTGCTAGTCTATCCCGAAAACATGAAGCGAAACATGAACCTTTACGGCGGAGTTATCTTCAGCCAACGGGTGATGCTAGCCTTAGTAGAAAAAGGCACGAGTCGCGAAGATGCTTATAAAATTGTGCAATCTTGTGCTCACGAAGCTTGGAATAAATCTGAAGGCAATTTCTACAATTTGATTGCTAAGGACGATCGGGTAACAGCTAAGATGACGAGCAAGGAAATTGATGATTGTTTCGATCCGCAGTATCAATTGAGGCACTTAGATTTAGTGTATCAACGCTTGGGAATCTAGAGTTTGACAGACAAGGATTCGCTTCGATTTTTGTCTAAGTCCAGTAGGCGATCTCATATCAAATCCGGTAGGATGGGAATTATTAGCCAATACTGTTCACTTAAAACCGATCCCCCCTAACCCCCCTTAAAAAGGGGGGGACAAGAAATCTCTCAAAGTCCCCCTTCTTAAGGGGGATTTAGGGCTATCTCCGGGCATAAATAGTGTTAAGTAAACCGTATTGAATTATGAGCCACAATTAGGACACGGCAGTGCCCAAGAAGTGTCAACAATCGCCTGAAAGCCTTGATAAATCTAGTTTCTACCTGAGTCCACATCCCCTAGCCTGCGTTAAGAAGGAGGACTTTAAGAAAACTCTTGTACCCCCCAACCGGAAAGCCGGCTGAGGGGCTTCAGTCCTCTAATTAAAGCCGCACAATGTATTCAGAAGATTTAGCAGGTACTTTTCCTTCTTTGGCCATCACTTGGTAAATCATGGCTGCTACTTCGGCGCGAGTTGCTGTGCGGTTTGGTTGCAAAAGTTGACGCTTCGGATGATTGACAACAATCCCGGCTTCTGTCGCTGCTGTCACTTTGTCAACTGCCCATTTTGGGACTTTTTTTCTGTCTGTATAAACTTCTAAAGTTTTGGTTGCTTTTGTTGATGGTTTCAAATTCAAACCACTGGCTAAAGCTGCAATTACTTCTACACGGGGAACTGGTTTGTCTGGACGGAAGGCATTGTCAGGATATCCTTTCATATATCCTGTTTTGACGCTATAGTCAATGGAATCAGCGGCCGGATTGCTGGATTTTACGTCTTTAAAGTTGACGGATTTTCGGCGCGGTTCTTTCTTGGACATTCCTTGAATTAATCTGGCTAATTCTGCTCTGGTTATCGGTTCGTCGGGACGAAATTTGCTGTCGGTGAAGTCAGCAAAAATTTGGCGATCGACTAAAGCGACAATAAACGGACGCGCCCAATATCGATCGGGAACATCGGAGAGTTTGATGGGGCCAACTTTTGGGTTACTGGCTTTTGGTTTGATGGTTGCTGGGGCTGGTGTTTTTTGTGCAATTGACTGTTCTGGTGCAACACTAACCGGAGGCAAAATCAGAGGAATTGGAGTGACAAGTTCCGGTATAGGTGTAACAGGTGCAATAGGTGAAACAGTTGCTGGAGCAGGAATTGGCAATGTCACGGGCGATCGCACTTCCGAATTCGGTGCGGCGGGTGCTAATATAGTTGGACTATTCGGTGTCACAACAGGTTGGGAAAAAACTGCTGGGAATTGCAAATTTGTGGCGCTCAATCCCGAGTTACTTCTGCCTGTTACCCAAAAGAAAATTGCTCCGATCGTGCCGAAGGCAATGACGATCGCAATCAATTCATCGAATCCTAAAGGTTTTTTTTCTTTTGACGGGGGCTGTGAAGAAGACATACTTATCACCTACATACTGATGTAGAAATTAAATCACATATTTTTGAGTCTGGTGGCGATCGTCAATTCCGGCTGCGCTGGAATGATATAGAGGCCACTCAATATGTCGTTTCCCTACCGTGATTTTATCGTAGTAAGGACACGGCATCTTGAGTGTCCTGATTTCTTCGCAATTTCTTTCCTCAGCGCCTTCTACCGCCGGAAGAGCGACTCGGTTGACGAGAACTCCTGCCGCTACCAAAACTCGGACTACGCCTTTGCGGGGAAGTTGAATTGGGCGATCGCCTTAAAGTGCTGCCGCCGTAACCCGAACCGGTCGATCGATTGGCCCCAGGGGCTGCTGGGCGTCTTGCTGGTACGTTCGAGGTGGGCGATCGCAGGCGGCCGGTCGTCCTTAAAACTTGACGGTTTCTCACCGCAGCAGGCGGGGCTTGGTAGCGAGTTTGATATTGGTTAACAGCTTGAACGTAAGTGTTCCCATACCCGCCATATCCTGTCATAATCCCCGGCTGATACATAGGCGGCATATAATATCGCGGTGTAAATAACAAACTGCCGATCGCCTGACCGGCGATCGCCCCAGCAAACGGCGCCCAAAACCCTGATTGCTGTCTCACTACCACTGTTTGCGGCTGACCAGTTTGAGGATTATTCACAGTTTCAGTCACGTTGTGAACGTACTCAATTTTAAAATCTTCTGTCAAATGCAAGCTCGCTTTATTGTTATCCAGATTTAGATAACTTTTCTTACCTGCCGATATTTCTTCCTCCGTTAATCGAGCCATTTGCAAATCCCGGCTGCGGTAAACCGAAGAAGTCCCGGCGGGAGTATTCAGCAACATCAAACTGTATTCTCCCTCGGCATCATCGTAGGTAGCTTGCTGTACGGGATACTGACCTTGAGCCAAGTTATTGTTTTGTGCAGGACGCGCCTTTTCAACATTCCTGTTTACAGGATTTGCAGCAGGATTTGGAGGAGATTCTGGCGTAGGGGAACCGCAGGCTGTTGCCGTCCACAAGAAAGTTAAAGCCATTAAGTAAATTGTCAGTTTTCGCAGCATAAATAATAATTGGGAATTGGGCATTGGGCATTGGGCATTGGGCATTGGGCATTGGAGACTGTTAACTGTTAACTGTTAACTGTTGACTGTTAACTGTTAACTGTTAACAAATAACCAATAACCAATAACAAATAACTAATAACTAATAACTAATTTTTTATTCCTTAAAGTGGAATAAGTTCGGGGAAATTGACCAACACTTGGTCGTTAGTAAGTTCATCTCCCAACTGTGCCGGAGAAAAGTGAACTTGCACAGCGCGCAGCCCTTCTTGGTAATGTAAATTAATCAATGCTTTTAAACCAATTTTTAGCGCGCTGATGTCAGCGAGGTCAGTTTCGAGAGCAGGAACTTCGCCTTCATAAGCGACTGTCAGCATCACCACAATATTTCTCGTTACGGGCAAAGATAAGGGAGAATTTTTATCGTAAACAGAGTCGTTATATTGAGGTTCGCTGAGATAGCGATCGGCTGAATCAGTAAAGATTTCATCCACATAATCGCCAGCTTCGCCTTCATCCCAAAAAACATCGCCTTCATTAGCGGCTGCTTGCCAGTAGTTATCGTACTGTAACAGGTGATTGCAAATTTCGACAAGACCTTCTCCTAAAACTGCTAGGTCGCCATCGGCATCAATTCCTTCTCTGGCGGTGCGGTTGAGAACTCCTAACAGCGGTGCAACTTCTTCGCCTGTTAGCTGAACGAACACGCGGCAAACTGCCAATCGAGTTTTACCTGTAATTTGATTGAATCGATCGCGCCAAGCATTCATAAAAACCTATGGTTATAATCTGTAGGACTATTTTTTCAACCGTAGCAGGCGATTGGAACTTTTGCCGTCTATCCTCAGATTGATCTGATAATTTTAACTAAAAAAACCTCCAATCTGGCTCGACTGGAGGTTAGCTGACCGAATACTTTGGCTTCTGATAGCTATTTGACGATCGCACTTGCGGGTGATTCGATCGCAATAATTTCCGAACTCAACTCGGCAATTTCAACAACGGGCAAATCTAGCTCGCCGCCCGGTGCTTCCGGGTGTTCGCGAACGGCTGTTACCGCATCTGCTGGTTCAGTCACCGCACCGGTTGCCAAATCGATCTCGCCAACTTCCAGATAGTCAGAAACATCGGCATCTGCGATCGACTCTTCAAAAACCTCAAAATTATCGCTCATCGCATCGCAAGCAGCAGAGGCGCGCTTGCCGGCGCGGTAGCTCATATAGCCAGCACCTGCACCCAAAACCCCAGCCAAACCTAGAAAGCCGAGGGCTGCTGTCTTATAGGATTTCCACGGATTCATTTGATCGGAACCGCCGGAACCTAGGAGAGTTGTCTCAGAACCAGATTGACCAGCCTTAGATTTGCCGAAGGAACAGTTATAGGCCAATGCAGCGTCGCTTAGTGCGATGCTGCTAGCAGCGATCGCGATGGTGGAAACAATGCCAGCTAACACTTGAAGCTTTTTCATGATGCCAAGCAAGTTTGTAAAGGATAATTAAAAAATTAATGGTAGCAGCTCTTTACAAAAGTATCAACTTTCGCAGCGCCGCGAAATCATGGATCGATCGCAATTCTCAGCAATCGTCTCACGCAATTCAAATCTAAAATCGCCAGTTTCAAAGCCTGAAATCCTTGTTATCTAAGCATTTTGACAGACAAATTCCGAGGAGTTCAAGTCTGGCGATCTGATATTTCGATCGCCCTCAGATGAGAAAATCTGATGTCAGACAAGAGAAATATTAATCGAAGGGAGGCAAATACTTGATGACAAACTACTTTTAAGGCTACTTTTGAAAAGACTTAGTTATTGGAAAAACTCTTATTTTTATGACAGACATCGGGAATCAAGGCATAGATCGATCGGCTCGTCGATTGTTGGTGACAGGTGGAGCTGGATTTATCGGCTCGAATTTTGTACATCACTGGTGTAGCAGCTATCCGGGCGATCGAGTAATCGTACTCGACGCTTTAACCTACGCCGGCAACAGACAAACCCTGGCAACATTGGAAGGAGGAGAAAATTTTCGGTTTGTCGAGGGCGATATTTGCGATCGAGCCCTCGTCGATAGCTTACTCAAAGCAGAAAACATCGATACCGTCGCCCACTTTGCCGCAGAATCCCACGTAGATCGATCGATTATCGGGCCTGGGGCCTTCGTTCAAACCAACGTTGTCGGAACCTTCACACTCTTAGAAGCCTTCCGCAAGCATTGGGAAGTAATTGATTATTCGTCTGTCAAAGCCCAAATGCGCTTCCTCCACGTTTCCACCGACGAAGTTTACGGCAGTCTCGGCCCCGACGATCCAGCATTTACCGAAACCACCGCCTACTCCCCCAACAGTCCCTACTCAGCCTCCAAAGCAGGCAGCGATCACCTCGCCCGCGCCTATTTCCACACCTACGGGCTCCCAACAATCATCACCAACTGTTCCAACAATTACGGCCCCTATCACTTCCCCGAAAAATTGATTCCATTAATGTGCATCAATATGCTATTGGGCAAACCACTGCCAGTATACGGCGACGGTCAAAACGTGCGAGATTGGCTATTTGTACTCGATCACTGTCGCGCCCTAGATGCCGTTATCAACCGCGGCCAGCCCGGGGAAACCTACAATGTTGGCGGCAACAACGAAGTAAAAAATCTCGATTTAGTCAAAATGCTTTGTCAGTTAATGGACGAATTAGCTGCTGATTTGCCCGCACGTCCTTGCGAACAACTGATCTCATTTGTCAAAGACAGAGCAGGGCACGATCGGCGTTATGCGATCGATGCCAACAAAATTAAAACAGAGTTAGGTTGGACTCCCTCAGTCACAGTTGAAGAAGGCTTGCGGCAGACTGTGGAATGGTACTTAGCCCATCGCGAGTGGTGGGAGCCGCTGCTTTCCGAGGAATATCAAACTTACTACAGCAAGATATACGCCAATTAGTTATTGGTTATGGGTTATGGGTTATTGGTTATTAGTTAGGGGTTATTGGTTATTGGTTATGGGTTATTGGTTATGGGTTATTGGTTATTAGTTAGGGGTTATTGGTTATTGGTTATTAGTTATTAGTTATTGGTTATTATAAGCAGTAATTAACAATTAACCACTAACCACTAACAATTAACCAGTAACCACTAACCACTAACCACTAACCACTAACGATTAACAATGACTGTTAGTTATTAGTTATGAGAACCAGTAATTAACAATTAACAAATAACGACTAACAAATAACGACTAACAAATAACGACTAACAATGACTGTTTCATATACCACATACATTGAGAATTGTCAATCTATGTAAAGATTCAGTTAAAATTGATCTGTAACGCATAAAAACAACTATTTTTGGCTGATAATTTCAATAGACTTATCAAAATAAGCCTTTTAAAAGCTTTTACTACAAAGAGAAAGTAGCAATGACCGAAATCAACAGGCTCAAACAAGTCCAAGAACCTAAATACTGGCTATTAGGAATCGCCGCAGGTTTGATCGTCCTGCACCTAACTCTGACTTCTAGAACAAACGACAGCGACCTATTTGGCACAATGTTACTGTTTTGGGGAGTCGTGGCATTTCTGATTTGGGAAAGGCACGAATCCTTAACTTTTGAAAGTGGAGTTTTCGCCAGTTTTTTTGGGGCATCATTAATTGGTTTGATTTTGCTCAAAAGTTCCTCCATATATGGATACGACTTTTTCATCAGAGCAACACCTTTTTTATCTGGCATCAGTCTCGCTTTACTGGCTTCTGGAACAAAAGGACTAAAACAATATTGGCAAGAATTGATGATTCTTGCTTACACAGCTATCCCTCCCGGATTGATAGGAGTATTGGTCGATGTAGCTAAATTAACGGCCAAATTTTCAGCTTTTATCCTGCACTATTTAGGATTTGAAGTAGTAAGGCAAGGAGTTTTTCTGATTTTAGAAAAAGGCAGCGTTGAAGTTTATCATGGCTGTTCGGGAGTGAATGCGATTTTACAATTATTAGGACTAGCTTTAGTCTTTTTGCTGATGTTTCCGACAACTACGGGACAAAAAATCATAGTACCGATTATGGCCGTTCTGATTGCATTTAGCGTCAATGCAGGTCGAGTTGCTCTCATGGCGGTGCTGGTATCCCTATCTCAGCCCCAAGCATTTAAATACTGGCACGAAGGAAGTGGATCGGTAGTCTTTTCGATGATTGCTGTTTTAATCTTCGGAATATTCTGCTGGTTTGCCATCTTGAAAAACGAACCAGAAAACAAGAAAAAACAAAATTGCTAATGACTATTACCTACTGGAAACCAGTTAGATTTTCCCTATTGGCTATTACTTTCGGAGCAGTTTTATTAGTTGCAGGAAAGTTGATATTGTATCCATCTACTGGCAATCTAGCTGCAACCTCGTTCGAGTTTCCAGAGTCAGTGCCTCTAGCCGATTGGCAACTGCAAAAGAGTGCACCAATGAAAATTATCGATACTTCAGAAGTCAAGACTGCTAGAAAATATGAATACCAAAAAAATAACATTACTCTAGAAATAGAGATGCGTTATGTGGTAAATACCACTGGGGATGTCGAAAGTATGATGAAGGGACATACTATTCTCAAGTCATCTACTGGTAAACTAGCATTAGCAAGCACTCAAGGGGTAGGTCTTCATGGAATTTTGCAAAAGCAAAATCGACTGTATTTGAGTTCCTGTATCAATCCTCGTGGCAGTGCTACTGTTACTGCCGAACAGTTTAGATACAATCGAAATACTTTAGATTGGCAGCCGAACCGCATTCTGTTTTGGCTATTGGGTAGGGGAAATATTCAAGACAAGCGCTGTTTGTGGACTCAGATGTCTGTGCCTTTGGATAAAACAACTCCAGAAAATGCCAATAAAGTTTTACAGAATGCTTGGGTTTCTTGGTATGGTTGGTGGCAGCCACAATTTCCTGAACCTTAAATGGAGTCAATTCCTGGATGCACGGGTGGTCAGAAACCGGGTTGATGGACGAAAATTATTTCCAGTAGCCCGCAGTAAGGGTAAAAACCCGGTTTCTTTGCTTTTAGTGCGTAAGTCCCGAGAGAGATTGTTTTTGTTAACAACAATTGTGATTATTTATGAATGACGTACAGGGCGAGCAAGGTTTTTCTATCTACAGGCTGCGTTGGATTGGCTACGGTCTTTTAATTCTATCTTTATTAGATACCATCGCAGTTTTGATACCGGCCAATTTTGGCAATCGCGTCTGGGAATTGCAGACAATAGGCGCTGTGGTGGAACGAGTACCAGTTCCCCTACTAGCAATGGCGCTGATATTTTTTGGTGAAGGATATGACCGCAAACGTTTGGAAGACATTTTTTTGAAGGTTTTGTCTTGGGTTTGTCTGCTGCTGGCGGTGATGTTTCTGTTGATGCTACCTTTGGGAGTTTTTGGCACTATTTATGTCAACAACCAAAATGACAAGCAAATTACTACTCAAGCAAATCAACAATTAGCTCAATTGCAGCAGGTGGAAGAACGGCTAAATAAGGGTACTCCTGAAGATTTAAAAAATTTGGCGGGGGAACTTACTCGTTTGGGGGTACAAGCAGATACGAAGAACCCGCAGGAATTGAAAAGCCAAATTCTGGCGAGGATTACTCCGGCTAAGGAACGTTTGCAGGCGCAAAGCACAGCGGTTCAGTCAAATCAGCGTTTGGGGTTATTTAAAAATGCGATTAAGTGGCTTCTGGGCGCGCTGATTTCTAGTGTTTTGTTTTTCACAATCTGGCGCGGCACTGATTGGGCTCGTTAGTAAGTATTGGTGTCAAAAACCAGGGTAAAACCTTTTGTATCTGTCGTTCACCTCCGAGGCCTGATCCCCCTAAATCCCCCTTAAGAAGGGGGACTTTGATCGGATTCTTGTCCCCCCCTTTTTTAAGGGGGGTTAGGGGGGATCTGTCTTAACCCAAGCGTATTGTATTATTTTAAGCTACCGGGTTTCTGCGTCCAGAACTGTTGAAATGTCGATCGCCCTTACGCTATTTAATCAATGTATTTTGGCGATCGCCCTTACGATCATTACTGACTTATTGTCGATCGACTTTTTATTTAACCCAGCCTGAGTAAGATTGCAATATATCACAGTTTGTTACAAAACGCAACGATCTAGCTCATTACTTTTTGTTGAGAGCGATCGCCCTCTTCTCAAACTCAAGAGAGTATAATTATCACCATCAGTT
>CASBQF010000111.1 GCA_949127775.1 Oscillatoriales cyanobacterium PMM_0080 | reverse complement strand
GGTTAAATTTTGTTCGCAGTAAAGATTATCAATCAATTGAAATACTCTCAGTTGATTGGTGTAGCGACTAAAAACAAAGTAGTAAGGAATCTGCAAAATTTCTTCATAAACTCGCCATTTAGTAGGCGGTTTATTTCGCACTTCTGGTGTGATTCCCAAATCTTCATCTTCAGTTCCAGGTGACAGCAGTTCGACTACTACTAGAGGACTAATATTTTCTTGCCACATCACATAGCTGAGGCGCAAATCCTCACCGCGATAAAATCTCGAAGCCCCCAAAACAACGAACCAATCGGGTTTTTTATACCAATTGAGATGATTGGAATCGTAGTAAAAATTGAGGTTTGTCGCTATAAAGATTTGGTCTAGCGGATGGTTGCGAGGGCGGCAGGTTATACGCAGCAGTTCAGGTTGATAGTTATGAAATTCGTCAGGCAAACCGGGCTCCTCCGGGTCTTCACTGGGTAAATCATACATCGTAGGGAGCAGTTTTGTCTGGGAATGCTGCGAGTCATGTTTGTATGCAGTCATAGGATTACCCTGGCGAGACGGCTTAAGGAGATTGAGGCGGTACGGTAATTAGGACATTATAGCGCGTTGCGATTTCTTTGGGCAAAAAGTTAGTATCCTTTGCACCGGGAATCTTGGCCAAATAACAATCACGAACTGCTAACATAAAACCTTTAATTGCCTCTGGCGAATTTTGAAAGTCTGCATCTATTAGAAAATCGCGCCACTTGCTTTCATCTTCACCATAAATATCGACTAAATGCAATCCTGCTAAATACTCGGCTGGCGAAGCAGATTTCGAGATAAACTGAGGGCTACTTATCTGTATCAGCTTTCCTATGCTCATTCCAAATGTAGAGAATGCAGTTGTTGATATTCGCAAACTTCGTGGTTACTGCCTTAATCTAGAACACGACGATGGCAAGCACAAAGCGAGGCTTTTTTCGTCAATTCTTGGGATGACGGCTGACGATGCTGAGGAATTGCGCCAAATCTTGCTTGAAGTCGTTAAAATTCACGAAGCTCAGTTAGGGAGGCAAGATGAATTTGGGCAACGCTACACTCTCGACTTTAGAATTGAATGGCAAAATAGAAATGCAACTCTTCGGAGTGGCTGGATCATTGAGCGCAGGTCGGAAATTCCAAAATTAACGACCTGTTATGCTTTGTAATTAGTGAAGGTGATAAACATGATAAATAGTACAAGCAAGTTGCTAGATGTTGTAGCCCTGACTGTTGACCTTCCCCAGTACAATTTGTGGCGCGGGCAGGTTGGGACGATAGTTGAGATGCTAGCAGATGGTGCTGCATTTGAAGTTGAATTTAGCGATCGCAATGGACGAACTTACGAGTCTGTCGGGTTACGTCCAGAGCAAGTCATGGTACTACATTTTGAGCCAGCATCCCCCGATATCCAGCATAAAATGGTGACAGTATAATGCGGCATAACAACCGTTTTGCAGCGGAAGGAAAGCAATCACAAGGCTTTGGGATTGCTTCCTTCCTCGCAATGACAGTAAATATATATGTTCACCTACTTACTTGAACGGATAGTTGGTGTGATGGGAAAATTACAACAGTCAATCTATTTTCAATGCTGCTAAGAGCGAGCATCGAATCTTCCCAAACAAACCAAAAATGATTTACGTGTAACTCTTGCTGGGAATTTGGATATATGAATCCGGCATTTCATTCTGCTGATGAATAGCAAAGAAACGGCGCTCAACTTCTTTAAGCACTGCTGCATCATAATAAATCATGCCACAATCCAGACAAATCTCAACAGGCGTGTTAGGAACTAGCAAGTATTTACCTTTGTGACTGTAAAGGTAATTGATTTTACGTTCCTCATAGCGGTTGCTACCGCAGGTATTGCATCGGATTTCTGGCATGAGTTTATCCTCATTATCCCGGATTTCGGATTCTCAATCGACAATTAGACAAGCTTGAATATCTTCTCTTTCTAGCCAAGGATAGCCTTCTAAAATAATTTCTGGTGTGTCGCCGGCTGCTAGCATTCCTAGAATATGCTCAACAGCCAGACGGCGACCCCGAATAATCGGTTTCCCGTTAAATATTTTGGGGTTTACGGTGATGCGTTCTAAAAGTTTTTGAGCATCCATAATTTGAGGCATAATTAGATAATCTCTATTCTATCGTATTTGATGATTGCCGAACCATTTAATCTTTCAAAAAGCACTCCCGTATTAGCAGCCCAAGGATTAACTCGCCGCTTTGGCGGTTTAGTGGCTGTGAACGACGTATCTTTCACAGTTCAAAAACATGAGATTTTTGGATTGATTGGCCCTAACGGCGCTGGCAAGACCACTCTGTTTAATATAATGACTGGACTGATACCTGCTTCTAGCGGTAATCTGATTTATCAAAACGAAAATATTTCTAAATTGCGGCCTTATCAAATTGCGAATAAAGGTATTGCGCGCACGTTTCAAAATATTAGATTGTTTGGGGAACTTTCGGTGTTGGAAAATGTGGCGATCGCCCGACACATCCACAGCCGATCGCAAAATCCGGTATTATCGCTACTATCGGGGATTTTCGGCTTACCAGAGTCTAACGCAATGGAGCGCCAAACCCAGCGGAAAGC
>CASBQF010000110.1 GCA_949127775.1 Oscillatoriales cyanobacterium PMM_0080 | reverse complement strand
TCTAGCGCTACTTTATGAAATTGGTATAACGCGATCGCCACTAATCTTTAAGTTTATTTTGAAAAAGTTCGATAACCTGTTGCCACGCATCAGCAGCAGCTTCTCTGTACCCTATCATATTAGGGTGCTGTGCGAAAAACGGGTATTTATCTACAAAAAATGCACCAAAGAATCCATGTCCTGCATCGTATCGAAATACACGATGATTGATTTCATGTTTCTGTAGTTCTGCCTCGATTTTGAAGTTTTCTTCCTGTGAAACTATTGTATCCTTCGTACCAAAAAATGTATAAATCGTGCCTTTAATTGCCGATGTGCGATCGATAGTTGGAGTATATTCTCCATAGCTAGAAGTTGTAATCCCCCCGCCATAAAACGAAGCAGTTGCTTTGATATCCTGTAAAGTTGCAGCCATATAAGCAATATGACCACCAAAGCAAAAACCAATGCAGCCAATAGAATCAGATTTAACGTTGGGTAATGCGTTTAGATAGGCAATGGTTGCTTGAATATCGCTGAATATTTCCCAATATTTTACTTGTTGATAGTATTGCAACCCCAATTGGTAAGCTTCTGGACTATAACCAATATCTGGTTCGCTAAACCCAAATTCAAAACCAGGAGCAATACGTTGATACATCGCAGGTGCAATTGCTATGTATCCTTGTTGTGCTATCAATTCTGTAATATCCCGAATATTTTCATTGACACCAAAGATTTCTTGAAACACAATAACCGCAGCAAAAGTTCCCTTTTCTACTGGTTGGGCTAAGTAAGCATCGATTTGTAAGTTGTTGTTAAGAATTTTGACTCTTGTGGTATTGATTTCGCTACTTTTCATTTGCTTTTTCCAGCTTCGATAGTTCAGTTTTCTAATCCTGGTCATAGCTTATAAAATTGGCGATTCTGAATTCTAGAAAAAAATTGCGCTCTTTTATTAAATTATTGCGATTAACCTTTGAGGAATTGTCTCGGCGTAACACCAACAATTCGTTTAAAATATTGAGTTAAATGACTTTGATCGCAAAATCCGACCCGGAAAGCAATATCTGCGATGCTAAGTTCGCTCTTTTGCAATAGATACTTGGCTTTGTCGATGCGGCGCTGTAAGATATACTGGTGAGGTGTTATGCCCATACTTTGCTTGAACAGACGTAAAAAGTGATAAGGACTGATTTGGGCGATCGCAGAAATCTCAACTAACTTTACCTCTTCATGGAGATGTTCGTTGATATACTGCGTCACCTGTTGCAGCTTGGGTTTAGATAATCCATCCGTATAGTTAGAAAGCCGAGGTTGGGTAGTGCAGTAATTCCGCAACAGATGAATGGCTAATGCGGTTTTAAGACTATCAATCAGCAAATAACCGCCGATTTGACCAAATTCTAATTCTTGTCTTAAAGCACCGAATATCCCTTGAATTAGGATATCTTGCTCTGTCATGTAATGAGGGATGAGTTCAATGCGATCGCAATTTACCAAATCTTGACCCACTTGTTCCAGGAGTGTAGGGGCGATCGCCAAAATGGTAAACTGAGCGAAAGTATTCCAATTACAACGCTGGGAAATACCCGCCGGAATCACCGCAATGTCTCCCTGATTCCGGGCTTCTGTTTTCAGCTTACCATCCAACCACCGTTCTCCCGATCGCTCTCCCAGTACCTCAACAGCAGGACAATGAGCAATCACGTGCCATGTACCTTGATGTTCAGGCGTGTCAAACTTTGGTTGTTGATGATGTTCATAATAAATATTATCCCATCCCGAACTTGTCAGGACAGCCGGCTGAGGCAACAAAAAATCTGTTGCTTTCTCTTGGCTGAAATCAATTAGTTGTACCTCAGATTCTGATATTTTCATCTTTCGCTTAAGTAGACTGAGAATTTTTCGGGTGGTCAGAAACCGGGTTTTTACGAAAATACTTGATGACAATGTAGAAACCCGAAAAAACCCGGTTTCTTTAGTCGCAGTGTACCAAACATAAAGATATTAAGTGTTTGGCTCAATCATACAAAACACGTTCAGCTTATTTCCATCAAGATCCCGAAAATATCCCGCATAAAACCCCTCTAACTCTCCTCTTGGCCCCACAGATCCTTCATCCTTGGCGCCAAGTTCGATCGCCTTATGATAAATTAAATTTACTTTTTCTGGACTGTCAACTTGAAGAGCGATCATTACGCCATTGCCAACAGTTGCTTCGTTGCCATCAAAGGGTTTTGCAACAGCAAGTCCTGGCATCTCTGGAGAAACGCCCCATGCGATAAATCCCTCGGTTTCCATGAATCGTTTAGCACCAATTTCAGCAAGCAAGGCATCATAAAACTTGGCTGCACTTTGAATATCGTTGGTACCGAGGGTAACGTATCCAATCATATTTTTTGTCCTCTAACTGAATTTTGACTGCAAATTTTAAAATCAATCAAGACAGCCATCTCTGAGAAAAGGGTAACTCATTTTTGTACAGACGACGCAGGAACTAAAGTTTTTACCTGGTTTCACAATGGTGTTTAATTCCCAGTTTATTCGATCGCTTGAATGCACTCGGGACTGTCTTTGCTGGGACTATTGACGATCGCACTTACGGCCTTTGCTGTCATGGCTGCGGCAGTATACGGCTTTAACAGCGGCAAAACTTCCTGAGCACTGTTAGCAGGATCGAGCCACTCTTCCCAGGCGGTGTCAGGGAGAATCACCGGCATTCGATCGTGCACAGGCTGCACTGTTTCGTTAGCAGCGGTAGTAATTATAGTGCAAGATACAATGTTTTCTGCTTCTGGAGATTCCCAACTTTCCCACAAACCAGCAAAAGCAAAAGGTGCGCCCTGGGCCATTTGAAAATAGTAAGGCTGTTTGTGTTTTAAGAGCGGCAGCCATTCGTAGAAACCATCAGCAACTATCAAACATCGCCTGTGCTTGATGGCGCTGCGAAAAGCAGGTTTTTCGGCTACAGTTTCCGATCGCGCATTAATCATCTTGCTGCCTATTTTCAGGTCTTTGGCCCAACTCGGAATCAAACCCCAGCGCATAAATTGGAACTGTCGCTGCATTTGCTGGGGAGTAACTATGACTGTCGCTACTGATTGAGTTGGGGCGATATTGTATCGCGGTTTCATGTCGGGAACTTCGGACAGTTTGAAGAATTCGGCGATGATTTGAGCTGAAGCAGTTAAAGTGAATCGTCCGCACATAATTTATAGTTGGTATATCACCTGATTTCCCCAATTTCCCCTTGACAATCAACTCCGCAAACGGCCCGATCGCATAATGCTAAGAATCAACCAAAAACCCAAGAAACTGGCTGCCCCAAACAAACCGTTGCTCAAAAAAGATAGCTGAGCAGTTTGAGCGTTAGATGAAATAATTGCCGCCCCCACAATCAGCGAACCCACGACAATACTAAAAGAAAGTCGGTTCGCAGAATCCCCCAAAGTGCGACGCAGCGGATCGAGTTCTTTTATAGTCAAGTTCCACTTCAAAGTTTCGGAAGTAACCCGGTCTAAAAGCACTTCCACCTGTCGCGGAGATTGCAAAGATAGGCTTTTTAGATCCAAGGCAGTTCTCAGCAGAGCTTGTATTGGGTCTTCTCCTAATAACTGACGCTGAAACATATCCGTCATCAGCGGTTTGACCTGCTCTACAATATTAAATCGGGGATTAAAAGAACGCGCTACTCCTTCTAAATTAGCGAGGGTTTTTGCATACAAACCGAGATTACTGGGAAGTCTAATCTTATTTTTGCGAGTGATTTCCAGCACTTCATAAAAGATTTCCGACAAGTTCATTTGCGACAAGCTGACATTGTAATACTTCCGCAGCATTCGAGCCAAATCGTTCTCTAGATTCGCTAAACTTGTAGGCTGAGCAAATTCTGCCATTTGCAATGTTAATTGAGCGCAACGTTGAGCGTCTAAATCGACAATTGCTAGCAACATTTCTGTCAGATTTTGCTGAGTGCGCGGGTCTAATCTGCCGACCATACCGCAGTCTAGCAGGGCAATTCGACCGTCTTTGAGATAAAATAAATTGCCGGGATGCGGGTCTGCGTGAAAGAAGCCGTCAATATATAACTGCTGGAAGAAAACGCGGCAAAGCAGGGTTGTAATTTCTTCGCGTTCGGCATTTATATCTCCTTTTTGACCAATTCCTTGCAAGTCGCCTAACAAAATCGGCACTCCGTTCAGCCATTCCATTACTAAGAGTTTTTTTGTGGTCAACTCCCAGTTAATTTCTGGTAGGACAACTTGTGTGGGATCAAACCATTTACTTTTTGATAAATTGCGGCGCAGTTCGTCGGTGTAGCTGGCTTCTTGAATGAAGTCTAATTCTGCACGCAGGGCGATCGCAAATTCTTCTGCTAGGGCGACAATATCGTATTGTTGACCGAAGTCTGTCAGCATGACAAGTTCTGCTAAACCTCGGAGCACGGCGATGTCTTGTTCGATGACAATATCGATACCGGGGCGCTGAACTTTCAGGGCGACTTCGCGGCCGTCTTTTAGGGTAGCTTTGTGGGTTTGGGCGATCGACCCTGCGGCGACGGCTTGAGTGTTAAATTTGGAGAAGGTTTCTTCGATCGACTGTTTGAGTTCCAGGCGCACGATTGCTTCTACTTCCGACCACGGTACGGGCGGCACTTCCGCTTGTAGGGAGGAGAGGGTTTCGATGTAGGCGGCCGGCAAAAGGTCAGGGCGGGTACTCAGCAATTGCCCCAATTTGACAAAAACCGGGCCTAATTCGACCAGGATGTTGCGGAGAACGGCTGGAGTTGGGAGACTGGGTGCGTCGGTTTTGCGGCCGGTTAGGAGGCTTTTCATGTAGTCCCAACCGTTGCGGAAGACGACCTCTAGAATTTCTCCTTTGCGAGAAGTGTTTTGAACTAGGCTGAACAAGGGGCCTCCGGGTCGATCGGGTTTAAGGACTATATAACTACTAGGATAGCGCTGTTAACCAAGCTGACCATTGTCTTGAGGAATAACTTGCAGGGAATAGCGGGAATGGGCGCGATCGCATTTTAGGTAGCAGAATTGCTGTTTAGCGTTCCCTCCTCTCAGAAGTATGACTAGACTTGTTTGTTACTTATAGTATTCATATATTTACTTATAGTCTGTAGACTTATAGTCTATAAAAGTTTATTTATAGTCTGTAGCTTTATTGTCTGCATTATTCAAAAATCATACGTTGAAGCAAAAAACTGAAATAGATATCAAAAAACGTTTTGGAAAGGCGATCAGGCGGCGTCGGCGAGAACTCGATCTATCACAAGAACACCTAGCCGAATTATCTGGACTTCATCGCACTTACATTTCGAGCATAGAAAGAGGTCAGCGCAATCCATCTTTGGAAAATATTCAAAATCTCACAAAAGCGCTAGATATATCTCTTTCTGCTTTCTTTGCTAACTATGGTGTAGAGGTAGAAGATTGACAGATAAAAACAATTCTAAAGCTAAAAATACTCGGTTGAGCTATAAACTTGGACTACCAGCAGCAATAGCGAGAAAAGTTGAAAAGACAGGTCAAACCAGAGGTGCAGAGAAAGATACTGTTTATCAAAACCGCGTCCTCCGATCTAGCACAGTCCTAATACCGATGAGTTCGTGGAAAGCTGGGGTTGTCCCACCACTAGAAGGATTTGAAAATGGTTACATAGTTCTTGCCCATCCAGAAGAATACTTTTCCGACAGCCCACCAACCTCTAAATCGGATTTACCAAAAGATTTACAGCTTGGAGAAAATTTATTAGTATTTTATGAAACTAGATCTCAATGGATTCGCTACCATCCAAGTAAGTATGGTTGGCATCCTGCTAATTCTCGAATGCCACCACTAGGAGGTCAATACCTTGCCCGCGTACCGGATACTACCAGTCGTGAAGACTCTCTTGAAAGGCATGGGTACATAGATAGTGATACTGGCGGTCAAGGTGCAGGAATTAGGATTTATGAGTATGCTTCAAAAACAGAAATAGAAGCTACTAAATATCAGTTATCTTTCCTTGTGTGGCGGACCGAGGGAATTATTGACATGGCGCGAGAAGAAGGTCGATCGAATCCTGAAGAATGTCAGGCAAGAATCGAAGAAAAATGTCAGGAAATGGGACTGAACGATCTTAAACTACTTCAGCAAAACAGAATCATAGATAGCGAAGGGCGTACCGTTTGCCCTCTTTGCTTGAAGCCTATCCTAGCTCAAGAATTGGCATCCCGCGTGGAGCAAGCTGAAGGTCGAAATGTACCTGATTTGACAGTTACCACAGCAAATTTATTTCATGTTAAGGAACTGAGAGCCGGAGTATATAACCACTATCGTTACAATTTAGGATGGGGCCATCATCACTGCAACGCAGCAGCCAGGGACTGGGGAGTGGAACGCACATTACAATGGATGGAAGAAGTTCTCAAAAATAACCAACGAATGAATTAATTATTTTTCGGCAGACACATTTTTGGGTAAACTCTGAAACAAAAATTCTTTTTGCCAGTCAAATTCTGATGTTTTAGGCTTTGGTAATGGCTGTGATATATCAGAACACCGTAAAGTTATTTTGTGACACAAAGCTTCTTCAATCTCAATCAGTATGGCTCTACGGCATAACATTTTTGCTGCTTGTCCAACAACACCTGAACCAGCAAAGCAATCTAGCACCATATCACCAGAATAAGAACTGGCTTCAATAATATGAGTAATCATATCTAACGGCTTTTCGGCTGGGTGTTTACCCCGGTAAGGTTTAACTGTTGGGAAATCCCAAACATCGGTGTAAGGTATATCGGCAGTTACAGAAAAAGGTCTGATTATTTCTTGATAATCAGGTAGCTCTGGAACTTGAGGGCTAAATTTAGACAATACCGATTTCAGCTTTTGATATTGTTCGGGACTGGGGATGTTTCTGCCAGTCTCCCAATTCGATACTGCACCACCGTGATTGACACTCCCATACTCACCAATAGCTTCTGTTAGCTGAATAGTTGATATCTTGGCGGCCTCACGGGTTTTTCTGAGCAAGCTACCAAAAGCTGATTGTTTGGTGTTTTCCGCTGATGCTGATTCAGCAAAAATAACCCGTTCTGAATGATGATACCAGCTCCTTAAACTTTCTTTTTTTGCCTTTTGCTTCCATCCATCATAACCTGGTTCATTGGGTTTTGTCCAAGTAATTGAAGCTAGGACATTAAATCTTTCACCTAACATTACCTCAATTTTAGCGGCCATTTTCTGAGAGGCAAAACAGTAAAGAGAACCATTGGGAGCTAATACCCGCTGCCATTGCTCGGCTATATTATCTAACCATTGAAGGTAATCTTTATCATTTTTAAAGTTTTTGTCGCCCGTAATGTTGTCTTTTTTGGTAGAATGATAAGGGGGATCGGTCAGAATTAGATTGACACAATTATTAGGCAGTGATTTTAATACATCTAAGCAGTCACCTTGGTAGAGAGTGACAGCAGGGGATTGAAAGTAGATGTTCATTGGCTTATTTTCTCTATAGCGCTATGTACTGAACCGATTGATTTCATAATTTAAGTTATTATACATCGGAAACAGAGCCTCAGTCTAGTGTGCCAGACAATTATAATATTTCGCTCTCTTTACCCGCTTCCGGAAAAACAGCCTGTTTTACAAACTCGATTAGGTTTGCAGAGTACAAGGTCGGACACTGATTTTGAATGCGGATACACGGAATTTTTATTCCTAAGCATCCTTGTATCCGCGACAAAATCCGTTCAGCCCCTTACAATAAATCTTTCAACTTCTCATCTTCTCCCAACACTTTAATCACTTGTTTGATCTCCTGCGTCCTGTCTTTTTTCACAATCAAAGTCACATTCCCATCTCTGACAACGACGACATCTTCTAAACCAATGGTGACAATCACTTCATTGTCATCCGCTGCATAAAGAATGCTATTCTTGGTATCAATTCCGACGTGTTTTGCTAACTCGACATTTGGCTGGTCTCCTTGCAGCAAACGCCCGATCGCATTCCAGTCACCCAAATCGTCCCAACTAAAGCCTACAGGTAACACACAAGCCTTTTGCGTCTTCTCCATCAGGGCGTAATCGATGCTAATTTTGGGCAATTCCGAGTAAGCAGCAGCACCTTTTGTTTCCAAAGCTGCCATCATTTCTGGTACATGATTTCGCAATTCTGTCAAGACTGTGCCAACTCGAAATACAAAGATTCCGCCATTCCAGCTAAACTTACCGCTGGTTACAAATTCTTCAGCCGTGGCGCGATCGGGCTTTTCCGTAAATCTCGCCACGCGATAGGCAGGAAAACCGCCAAAGTTGCCAATTTCTTCGCCTTGTTCGATGTAGCCGTAACCAGTGGAAGCATAACTCGGTTTGACTCCCAAAGTGGCGATCGCACTTTCCTGCATCGCCAACTCAGCCGCCGCCTCCAAAGTCTTGACAAACTCCTCCGGTTCCCCAATCCAGTGATCCGCCGGGAAAAACCCAACAACCGCATCCTCACCGTAACGCTTGGCAATTTCGATCGCACTCCAAGCCACCGCCGGCGCAGTATCTCGGCCTTCAGGTTCCGCTAGCAAATTCTCAGGAGGTAGTAGCGGCAATTGTTCGCGCACTCCATCGGCCAACATTTCCGATGTTACTACCCACAAATCGTCCCAACCGTTACCTAATGTTAATAGTCTTTCCGCTGTAGCTTGCAGCAAACTTTTGCCGCTACCATCGAGACTCAAAAATTGCTTGGGGCGTTGTTTGCGGCTGAGTGGCCAAAAGCGTTCGCCTTTACCGCCGGCGAGGATTACGGGAATTAAGGTTTTGGTCATGGTTTGAAGTGAAATGGTTCTGATCTATTTTGCTCGACACTTGATAATATTGAGAGAATTGTTGCTGTGTGTGGGTGCTAAGGGCGATCGGGAAATACCTAATAGACAAGATTGCATAAGTCTTTGATTGATGCAGAAACCGCAGATGTAAGGCAGATAAACACAGATAAACGCAGATAATTTCAGGATTGGAAAGTGATTTTTGCAAGAGGTCTAAT
>CASBQF010000109.1 GCA_949127775.1 Oscillatoriales cyanobacterium PMM_0080 | reverse complement strand
TATTTAGGCAGACAAACTACGCCACCGAAATTTTGAGGTAACATCACTTTGATATTGTTAACCCTGCTAATTTTTTCTGTAATCATCAGCACAGCCTACACTAAGAATTTGCGCCGATCGGTCAAAAACGCACCTCGAACGGGTACAAGTCCTACTCAACAGTCACCGCTCCCCACTGCTGGGTTCCCTAAAGTCTCAGTAATCGTACCAGCATACAACGAAGCAGAGAATATTCGGGATTGCGCGATCGCCATTTTGGAGAGTACACCATCCTCAGTGGACAACCTAGAGGTTTTGATCGTAGACGATCGATCGACAGATGACACGCTGGCGATCGCCCAAACCCTGCAACAACAACTCAACGACCCCCGCCTCAAAATATTAGCAGGTCAAGCGCGACCTGCCAACGAATATTGGGCCGGCAAAAACTGGGCCTGCGCCCAAGCCGTTCAACTAGCAACCGGAGACTTCTTATTATTTATCGATGCCGACGTGCGGCTCAAACCGGGGGCGATCGAAACTGCCATTGCAACAGTTGAAACCGAAAAAATAGACTTGCTAACCTGTATGCCTGCCCTGGTTTGCGACTGTTTAGCCGAGTGGTTAGTACAACCGTTAATGTTCAATCATTTAGCAGTTTGCTTCGACTTTACCGCCGTAAACGATCCGACAACAGACAGCGCTTTTGCTGCGGGCCCGTTTATGCTATTTAGGCGATCGGGCTACGAAAAAATCGGCGGACACGAAGCAGTTGCCGGCGAAATTGTCGAAGATGTGGAATTAGCTAGACGCATCAAACGTGCGGGTTTAAAGCTCGCACTTTATGCCGGGTCAAATTTAGCATCCGTGCGGATGTATCGGTCTTGGAACGCATTGTGGGAAGGCTGGACAAAGAATCTGTATCTCGGTGCTAACCGCAGTTGGGCCATGATGATTTACATGGCTGCAATTATGTTCTTTCTGTATCCGATGCCGTGGATAGGATTATTCATTATTTTGAAACAGATAATTTCCCTCTTCCCTCTTTCTTCTTCCCTCTTCTCTCTTCCTTCTTCCTTCTTCCTTCTTGCTTCTTCCTTCTTAGCAATATTCGTAATTTGGCAACAGTACAACTTGCGCAGTTTGGGTGCCCAAATTTCCGATTGTTCGACGAAATACTGGTGGTTGGGAGGTTTGGGAGGAGCGTTAGTGGCGGCAATTGCGATCGGCTCTGCAATCAAAACCGAAACAGGTTGGGGATGGACTTGGCGGGGAAGAGCATTGCAAATTAACAATTAATTACTCCTAGACACATAAACTGTACCTGTAGGGTGCGCACTGCGCACCTTATTTGTATGGTGCGCAATGCGCACCTTACTAATTTTCTTCCTTCTTCCTTCTTCCTTCTTCCTTCTTCCTTCTTCCTTCTTTTATGCTTCTGCGTAGACAAAAGCAGGTACGCGCTTATAAGCAGGCGTGCCCGATCGCCTTTCAATTTCCGGGTGAAAAATCACATTAACTTCAGGATAAAACATCAAAGCAGCACCCACACGAACCGCCCCGTAAATCACCTCAACATTTGCCATTTTCCCCACATTTCCCTGCACCGTCACCCGCTGATGTTCCTGCAAACCAGCACTTTCTGCATCCGCGCGGTTCATCAAAATACAGTTGCGATGCGGCATTCCCCGATACTTATCATCAATTTTGTAGACAACAGTATTGTGCTGAGAATAGCTGCGTCCAGTCATCAATGCCACAACTATACCCTGAGTTGATTCCGATACTCCAAACTCTTTCGATTCCGGCAACTTCAGCTTAGGTAAAGGCGCGACAAACATCTTCGCTTTCCCAGACTCAGTAGGGAATTTAGGTTCCGTAAAAATGCGACCACCGATTGTGAATTCCTCTTGAGTTTCATCAATAGTCGCTATCTTTTCATACCCAGGAATTGTTTTAGCAATCAATTGGCGAACGTATTTTGGGTCGCGAAGTTGGCGCCAATCTACCGGATAAGTACCGTGAATTCGACTCGCTAATTCTGTCAAAAAATACACTTCAGGAATCAAATCACAATTCTTGAGATGAGTTTCACCCTCATCATTTAAGCGCACAAAATTATTCCCCGATTCCACCGTTGTTTTGTAGGGATTTTCAAAGCGATTCAGCACCGGAAGCACAATTGTATTGTGTTTTGCCAAGCCACTAAAATGCCCTAAATTCGGTTTAGTGGCAAGGTAAATAATAGTTTCAATCTTGCCTAAAGCGCGTTTGGCTTCAGTTGAATCCGGGTTCGCCCCGTACAAATTACCGCCGAGACAAATCAGCGTATCGACTTTGCCTGCATCTGCTGCTTCAATGAGCGATCGAGTATTGTAACCCTTAACAGCGCTCAGGGGACAGCCTAACAACTGTTCGAGAGTATGTTGGATTTCTTTTTTTAGATCCACAGTCACGCCCATAGAGCCAAATCCTTGGACGTTTGAGTGTCCTCTCACCGGCATCAATCCCGCCCCTTCTTTGCCGAGATTTCCCGTCATCAAGGCAGTGTTGGCAATGCTAAAAACATTATCTACGCCATTTTTTTGTTGGGTAATTCCCATCGCCCAACCGAAGACAACTCGTTTTGAATTGCCGATAATTGTGGCGGCTGCCTCAATTTCTGCTTGGGAAACTCCGCAAGTTTCAGTAATAGTTTCCCAAGCAGTTTCGCGCGCGTGCTGCACTACCGCTTCCCAGCCTTCTGTATAAGCTTGCAAGTAGTTTTTGTCCAACAATCCTTGTTCGATTACCGATTTTTGAATTCCGACAAATAGCGCCGTATCGCTGCCGGGAATTGGCTGCAAATAGAGCGAAGAAATATCGGAACCGGGGATGAGCGACTTGACAGGAAATGCGGGAGAACCAAACTTGACTAACCCAATTTCCATCACCGGGTTAATTACAATTATTTTGCCACCTTTGTCGCGAATTTTAATCAATTCGTTCATCAAGCGAGGATGGTTGTAGGAAGAATTCGCACCTGCGAGCACCACGCAATCTGCTTGCTTCAAGT
>CASBQF010000108.1 GCA_949127775.1 Oscillatoriales cyanobacterium PMM_0080 | reverse complement strand
TGATTGGTTTTGGTGTGCCGCCGTTTTCCCATGAAGATGATTCGGTGCGTTGTGTGATGGCGGGAATGGTGTTGTTAGAAAAGTTAAGAATTTTAGGAGTTCAACCGAAGATTGGGATCGCGACCGGTACTTGTTATAGTGGTATAATTGGCAGCAAGCAACGTCGAGAATATACGATAATGGGGGCCGTTGTAAATTTAGCTGCGCGATTGATGCAGGCGGCAAACAATGGAATTTTGTGCGATATACGGACTTTTGAAATAACTAAAGAAAGAATACAGTTTGAATCGTTAACTCCGATCAAAGTTAAAGGTAAGGAAGAGATAGTTCAGGTATTTTGTCCGCTGAGGGAGGTGCGGAAAGATTTGCCTTGGTGGATGGCTGGAAAAACGGAAAAGTCGATTGTGGGACGGGAAAAAGAACGGTTATTGTTAGGGCATAAATTAGAGCAGTTGAAACTGGGTGTTTCTGGGGTGGTTGTGATTTGTGGGGAGGCGGGAATTGGCAAGTCTTGTTTGATAGAAAATTTGCTTTTGCAGGCGCAAGCATTGGGGGTGGGAAGTTTGGTTGGTGCGGGGGATTCGATCGCTCAATCGAAGCCTTATCATGCTTGGAATGGCGTGTTTAGTCACTTGTGGGATTTGTCTTTGTTACCAGATTTGGAGGCGAAAAAGCGTCAGGTTTTAGATTTATTGGAGGATGAACCGGAATGGTTGCAAAAAGCGGCGCTTTTAAATGAGGTTTTGGGTTTAGATTTGCCTGATACGGAGGTTTCGGCTGCGTTGGTGGGCCAGCAACGGGCGGAAGCGACGCGGGATTTGTTGGTGCAATTGTTGCAGGATTCGGTGAATCGTTCTCCTAAGTTGCTGGTTTTGGAGGATGCTCATTGGTTGGATTCGTCAAGTTGGGCGCTGATTTTGGCGGTGGCGCAGAAGGTGAAGCGGTTGTTATTGGTAATTGGGACGAGACCTATGGGCGAAGAGGTGCCGGATGAGTACGATCGACTGCTGACGATAGAAGGGGTAGAACAGTTGCATTTGGAAGCTTTGCCTGCTACAGATACTTTGGATTTGCTTTGTCGGCGTTTGGGGGTAAAGAGTTTACCTGACTTGATGGTGGAGTTGATTGAGCAAAAGGCGGAGGGAAATCCGTTTTTTAGTGAGGAATTAGCCTATGGTTTGCGCGAGGCGGGGGTGATAGAAATTCAGGATGGGGAATGTCGAATTGCTGCGGGGGTTGGTAATTTGACTCAGCTACATTTTCCGGCTACGGTGCAGGGGGTGATTGCTTCGCGGATCGATCGGCTTTCTCCTAGCGAACAGCTTACATTGAAAGTGGCGAGTGCGATCGGTCGATCGTTTGGATTTCGGCTGTTGCGAGATATTCATCCCATCGAGGATGATAAGCCTAAGTTGCCTAGTTATTTAATGAAGTTACAGCGGTTCGATCTTACCCCGATGGAGACACCAGAGCCAGATTTGGGGTATATGTTTAAACATATTATTACTCAGGAAGTGGCTTATAGTTTGATGTTGTATTCGCAGCGTCGGCAAGTTCATGAAACTTTGGCATTGTGGTACGAAAAAAGTTATGAAGAGTTATCGGGGTTTTATACAATTTTGGCGCATCATTGGAGTAAAGCCCTGGTTCCAGAAAAGGCGATTTTTTATTTAGAAAAGGCAGGCGAGCAGGCGGTGCGGGCCCACGCTTTGCGGGAGGCTGTGCGGTTGTTTTCGGAGGCGTTGGAGTTGTTGGCAACTTTGCCTGATACGGTGGAGAGAAAAGAGCAAGAGTTGCGTTTACATATTGCTTTGGGTGCGCCGTTAATGGCGATCAAAGGTTATGGTGCTGTTGAAGTTAAAAAAACCTATAATAGAGCCAGAGAACTTTGTCAACAAGTTGGACAAGCATCGCAACTATTTTCTATTTTAAATGGCTTGGCTTTGTCTTATTTTACTCAGTCAGAGTTTTCAGCTTCTCTGGAATTTTGTAAGCAACTTGAAGCTTTAGCTATAAGTACACAAGATCGGCGAATGTTTCCAATATTTTGTAATTTATTCGCTCCTAATTTATTCCATTTGGGTGAATTTAATCAAGCGCGAAATTACACAGAGTTGGGAATAGAAACTTATCTGCCAGAAAACCATGAGTTTTATATCGCTAACTACGGGCAAGATCCAGTAATTGCTTCTTTTTTGTTTGACTGTCTAGCTAACTGGTTGTTGGGTTATCCAGATGTTGCTATCCAGCAGAGTGAACAAATGCTTGCTCTAGCACAAAAATTATCGCATCCGTTTAGCTTGGCTTATGCTTTTAACTGTAAGGCTTGGTTTGCTTTATACAGTAAACAAGTGCCAAAGGCTTTACAAGCAGCCGATGCTTTAATGGCTGTGGCGGTTGAAAATGAGTTTCCTTTTTTTATGATGCTATCGAATTTGATTCGGGCTTGGGCTGCAATCCAACTCAATCAACCAGAAGAAGCAATTAATCAAATAGAAGAAACTTTAACAATGTGGAAGTCTGTGGGAGCCGTTTTAGCGAGGCACCTTCATTTAACATTTCTGGCAGAAGGCTATGGGAAACTCAAAAAACCAGCAGTGGCATTAGAAATTTTAGCTGAGTGCATTGATGAAATAGAACGGACAAAAGAGTGTTTCTGGGAAGCTGAAGTTTATCGTCTCAACGGGAAATTTTTGTTAGATTTAAGCCAAGTGGAAGATGCGGAAGAAAATTATTTAAAAAGTATCGATGTGGCACGCAGGCAAGAGGCGAAGTCTTTAGAATTACGCTCTACTGTTTCTTTGTGTCGCTTGTGGCAACAGCAAGGGAAAACTCTTGAAGCCAAAGCATTGCTGAGTGAGATTTATGGCTGGTTTACACAAGGGTTTGATCTGCCAGATTTAATTGCCGCAGAACAATTGCTTGGGGAACTTTCTTAAAAAAAATGGAAGAAAAAGGTCGTTTAAAAATTCAAGATGCCTATCAGTTTCCGAGTAATTCCTTTGGGACTTCGCCGCAATTTGTGCCTCGTGCTGGTGGGACTGGAAACTCAACGGATGGTTATCTTGTTTGTGT
>CASBQF010000107.1 GCA_949127775.1 Oscillatoriales cyanobacterium PMM_0080 | reverse complement strand
ATGATTGCTGCTGGTTTCGGATTCTTTAGACTGTATATAATCTGCCGTGTCCGGCACTAAGTGACTTTTCTGCGGGTCATAATGATAGTGACTCGGAGCAGCTTGAATGATGTGAGTAATATCGCCCGTATCAAAATAATCATGACGGCTATCAATCTGCTCGAACTCTTCATAAATACTGTTGTTTAAATGCGTCTGATCGTAATCTTCGCTAACGGAATCTTCGGCTCGATCGCGTTCTTCCTGTTGCAATTTTGCGTAACAAGGATTCATCGCTTTGATAATCACACTAGCTGCTTGGTCGCATTCGTCTGTATTGTCGAGATTTTCCGAAGTTTGGTACAGTTGAGATTCGAGTTCGGCTAGGCTACCGCAGACATTGAACAGTTGTCGCAGCAGGTTGTCAAGTTCTTGGGTTTTCAGAAGCAGCCAGTCGCGATCGCTAAAAGTAAACTGGTGATAAAGGGTAGAAAAAATCAGGATTTTCGCCCTCAGCGGATTGGTTTGCTGTAATATCTTTTGTCGGACATCAAATAGATTTCCGGCGTCTCTTTCGTTGGCTTCCCCTGCTGGCAATTCGGAACTGAACTGGTCATCTAATGCAGGTGGTTCGTAACCACCAAAATTAGATATATTTGCTTCTAGTTTTGTAAAATCTTGGTATTCGTAAAGCCTGCTGAGTTGGCAGACGATTTGATCTGCCACTAAAGCGTACTCGGTTTTTTTATTAACCTTGGCAACTATACTGTTTAAAACTTCTTCAATATCTTCTAATTTGCTGTATTTAGTGCAGAGTTCTTCAATTAAACTCCTGACATCGGCGCTGGCGAGCTGAGCCGGATCGTTTTCCCAGCACTCTTTGCAAGCAAAAAACATTATTTTTTTAATGCGCGAGAGATTGACATCTTGTTCTAATTCGCGAACAACTTCATCTAAAATAGATAAAGCTTGCATAGTGTTCCTCCCAAAAAATACCCTGTCAACAGTCAGTAAGAAATAATAAAATTATACCACATTTGAGCAATGCAAGACTTTGATGTAATCGTAATTGGCAGCGGCATTGGCGGCTTAGTCGCGGGCTCGATGCTAGCTCGCTACGGCAAGCGGGTGCTCGTCTGCGAGAGCCACACTATAGCGGGCGGGGCGGCTCACAGCTTTTCGCGCCGGGGATTTCACTTTGATTCGGGACCTTCTTTTTATTGCGGTTTGAGTGATCCGCAGTCGCTCAATCCTTTGTCACAAGTCCTTAATATGTTGGAGGAGTCGATCGCAGCAATTTCCTACGATCCGCTGGGTCATTACCATTTTCCCGAGGGAAGTTTGCCAGTTTATGCTGATGCGAAAAATTACTTAGATGCTGTCGCTAAATTCACACCAGAAGGTGCTGTAGAATTACATAGGTTTCAACAAAATTTATTAGTTTTGTATGAAGCTTTGTGTGGAATTCCAGCTTTAGCGCTGAGATCGGACTGGCAGTTAATACCTGTTTTGCTGTCTAGGTATCCGGGTGCTTTGCTGAAGCTGTTACCGTTGGTAGGTGCGATCGGGGGTTCGGCAGGTACGTTGATGGATCGGGAGGTGCGAGATCCTTGGGTGCGGCGTTTGATCGATTTGGAGTGTTTTTTGCTGTCGGGCTTGAAAGCGCACGGAACTGTCGCGCCGGAAATAGCTTTTATGATTGGTGAACGATCGCGATCGGCGATCGAATATCCTGTAGGAGGCAGCGGTGCGATCGTCGATGCGTTAGTCAGAGGTTTGCAGCGCTGGGGAGGAAAATTGCGCTTGGGAACTCCCGTGGCACAAATATTAATTGAATCTGGCAAAACCACGGGAGTTCGTTTGCAAAATGGCGAAACTATTCGCGCTCCAATTGTGATTTCAAATGCCACAGTCTGGGATACTTATACAAAGTTGCTACGGCCCGAAGATTTGCCGGAAAGTTACCGAAAAAATAGCTTGTCGATGCCAGCAGTAGACAGTTTCATGCACTTACATTTAGGCATTAAAGCCGAAGGACTCGAAGGATTGACGGGTCATCATGTCGTCGTTCATGATAGCAAGGTTGATATTACAGTACCCGGAAATACTTGCATGATTTCGATTCCAACAGTTTGGGATAGAACTCTGGCGCCGCCCGGACATCACGCAATTCATGCTTATACTTTAGAACCCTATGCAGGTTGGGAATACGGCGACGGTTATCGGGAAAAAAAGCAAGCGCGATCGCAATCTTTGTTCCAAGCTTTAGAAAGGATTATACCGGATTTGCGATCGCGAATAGTCCTGGAGTCGATCGGCACACCGCTAACCCACGCCCGATTTTTGCACCGATATCAAGGAACCTACGGCCCTGCAATCGCCGCCGGAACAGGCACTTTTCCGGGGCCACAGACACCAGTCAAAGGCTTGTATCGGGTGGGAGACAGCACCATGCCGGGAATTGGCGTGCCGGCCGTCGCAGCATCGGGCATTTTGTGCGCGAATACCCTGGTAAATTGCGATGTGACAGCACAATTCTTGTAAATTAGCAGATAAAAGCCAAATAAGACCACCGGGCGGTTGAAACCGCGTCTATACAAACAAAACCCACCTCCGTGGGTTGAAGAATAGGTGGTTTCAACCGTACGTCCTATCTGAACTGTATTATGTTAAAAACCGATTATCCACCAGCGGCAAAAGCGCCCATAACTGCGATCGACAAAGCCAAACCTGGCAACAACAGCATTCCTAACATCAAAGCATCGTGTCCGCTCATAACTTTCTCCTGATACTGACGTTGGGTAGCTTATCATACACACCCAGATTTCGCCACCGTCTTAACAATTAAAACCGACAGATTGATTCAGGAGTCACCGGACAAATCTTATTTACAATCGGATTCCCGCGCAAGTCCAACGTGGTTAGCTTTTGCAAAGATTGCAGTACACTGAGATCAGAAACTTGATTGTTGTACAAATCGAGTACAAACAAATTATTCAAAGCTTGCAGCGCGCTGACATCAGAAATCGGATTATTGAATAAATAAAGTTGAGTCAAATTAGTTAACGATTTCAGCGGAGTAATGTCTGAAATTTGATTATTACCGAGGTTCAATTCAACTAATTTAGTCAAACCTGCCAAAGGACTAATATCGGATATTTTATTTTCAAATAAAACCAGCTTATTTAATTTGGTCAAAGCTTTCAGCGGAGTCAAGTCAGATATTTGATTCTCGAACAGAAACAAAGTAGATAGATTTTTAAGAGCAGCCAGCGGACTGATGTCCGATATTTTGTTTTTATAAAGGTAGAGTGTCTGAAGTTCAGTTAGATTTACTAGAGGATCGAGATCAGTAATTTGATTTTTGTACAAAATCAGCGTGTTTAAGTTAGTTAAAACTTTCACGGGACTGATGTCAGAAATTTTGTTGTCAAACAAGATAAGTTCGACAAGATTAGTTAAAGAAGTTAGGGGAGTGATATCTGATATTTGATTGGTATCGAGAACGAGTCTAGTCAGATTTGTCAGAGATGAAAGCGGACTGATATCTGATATTTGATTGACATCTATAATCAAAGTTTTTAGGTTGATTAAAGATTGCAGGGGAGTTAAGTCTGATATTTGATTGCTGTCGAGGATGAGATTAGTTAGTTGAGTAAAAGATGAGAGAGGACTGATATCGGTAAGTTGAGAAAGTCTGAGATTTAGTTCTGTTGTACTAGAAAGCAGTTGATTTGCCCGATCGCACTCTGGCGTATCTGAGGCTCGCAACAGTATGTCTACGGTATGTTTCGCACCGGGAGAGATAGTTTCTCTGTGCTTGCACCAATCTAAAAAATTATTATAAGTTGTTGTCATGGGATTTTATATTTTAGATTTGCGCTTTCAGTCCTGGATGCGAAACCTCTCTAAGTAGGGTGCGCACTGCGCACCTTACCCCCATAAGTAGCGAGTCAAAGTGCGAGTTGCATAATTTTTAGATTTGCGTTCATTATAGCAACTATCTTTGATTTGTGGATCAGTCTTTTTTGGGGATTTTGAGAAATTTGAGCAAAAATTGTGTAAAGTAATCTTAATCGCCTTTATTGCATTGCATTTATTCACAGGAGCCAATAGCCAACTATGACACCAGAACTAATTTTTGATGTAGGTAATGTGTTCGTTTTGCCTTTCTGGGCAATTATGATTTTATTACCCAACTGGGGAGTCACTCGAAAAGTGATGAATTCCTTTATTCCGTTTGCAGTGCTCGCCGCCTTGTACATATATTTGTTTGGTAGCAGTCT
>CASBQF010000106.1 GCA_949127775.1 Oscillatoriales cyanobacterium PMM_0080 | reverse complement strand
TTAAATAAGCCTAAATGTCAAGCCTGATCAAGACTTGATTTACTTTTCTATATATTTGTTCAGATATTTTTACTGATTTAGCTATTGATTTAGCATACCAAGTAAGGAAGAACCTTAAATCTATGAAAGCAACTGTCGAGCAACTGGCCGAAATTGGGATATTTGCCAGCTTAAACCGAACTGATTTAGAGCAATTGCAAAAACATACAGCAATTCGGACTTACCGACAGGGAGAAGTTGTGATGTATGAGGGCGATCGCATCCCCGAAAAATTATACACGCTTTTGAGCGGTTCGCTGCGGGTGGCAAAAACAGCGGCGGCGGGCAAAGAAACAATTCTCCGCACCTTATTTCAGGGAGATATTTTTGCCGCACCTGCTTTACTCGGTAACGGAATTGCGCCGGCAACCGTGACGGCAGAAACTGACGTACAAGTTCTTACCACAGAACGGGAATTTTTGCTAGCAGCAATTCGGCAAAATCCTGAGATTGCTTTGCGAATATTGGCGGTTTTTAACCAGCGGTTGCAGCAATTGCACGATACTGTACATGGTTTAGTGTCGGAAAGGGCGATCGTCCGGCTGGCCCGATTCATTCATTATTTTAGCATCGAGCAAGGTACGAAGATTGTGGATAATAGTGTATGTTTGGAAAAACGTTTTCCCTACTATCAAATTGCTCGCAGTATTGGAATTACCTACGAAGAATGCGTCCGGTTATTTAAGAAGCTGAAGCCGTTTGTATCCTACAGTCGAGGTGGAAAAATTATTGTATTGGATTGGGGTAAATTGGAGAGTCTCGCCTCTGGAGATGAAATAAATTAAAGGTTTATAGTACAATACGGTTTACTAGACCTCTTGCAAAATTCATTTTAATCAAATTTTGTAACAGGCAAGATGCCTGTTCCACAAGAAAAAATGTTTTTTGTGGAACGGGCATCTTCCCCGTCCTAGTTATTTTTGCAAGAAGTCCAATTAAGGCTTTTTGACGAACTTCTTAAGTCAACCATATTGCGGTAGGGGCGGGTTGAGCTTCGGAATTTATGAAATAATCGACTGTATCAAGGCAAAACCCGCCCTCTTAAGTAAACCGTATTAGTTTGTAGTAAGGACTTTAGTCCTCTCTTTTTTGCCGAATAAATTCCTCACTACGAACCTGCGTCGCTATCAACAATCTACTTGCCTTCGCTCGAATATCTCGCAGCGACGCACTCTACAAATGCCGACGGAAGTGGCATGAGAATTGACCAAATGTGATTGGGAGCAACATTTACTCAGGCATTAAACCAAGCTGTTTCATCACTTCTAGTAAATTACACTCATACCACCATTCTACAATCTTACTATTGACAATCCGAAGCAGGGTAAAATCATTGATCTTGGCTGATTTTCCTGTAGGAGGAATTCCCAGGAATTCTCCTGTTTGCGTTCCTTGTAGTGTAGTTCGATACACAACTCTGTCACCTTCAGCGATCTGATCTTCAATCATGTGATGAATGTCAGGAAATCCCTGAAAGAGGCTTGCATTGAATGCCTTGTTTGCTTCTAGTCCAACAATTGGCTCTGAAGCACTGTTGAAATGATGGACAACATCAGGACTCATCAACTCATCCCAAATCTGTTTCCAATTAGGATTTGTGCCCCATCCATCTTGGGCAAAGCGCAGGGCAATCGATTTGTTTTGCTCTGTTAGACTAACCATAAATTTTTTTAACTCTTCCATACAGTGGTGTATGGTAAAACTATAGCAACCTCACTGGAGAATGTCAATACACTACTGTATGGAAAAAATATCAGCAAAATTAGGTCGGCAAGATTGGCTAAAAATTGGATTGCAGATCCTTGTAGAAAAAGGCGTTGAAGCAGTTCGGATCGAACCTCTTGCCAAATTGTTATGTGTGACGAGAGGTAGTTTCTACTGGCACTTTAAAAATCGAGATGACTTGCTAGAAGCGATGTTGCAGGAATGGGAGACACTCAATACCGATCGCATTATCGAGAATGTTGAGGCGTTAGACAGTAATCCCAGAGACAAACTACTTAGTCTGTTGGAAATTGCAGCACAAGATGACGATCGGCTGGAGAAGGCTATACGTATTTGGGCAGTCAACGATCTAAAAGCAGAAACAACGATCGCCCGAGTTGACAAACGACGCTTAGATTATCTTCAGAACTTATTTCTCCAGATTGGCTTCTCAAATACAGATGCCAAAGTACGTGCTCAGGTTGCTTACTCTGTGAGGCTTGGGTGGTTTATGATGGCATCTTCGATCGAATCATTGGGGCGGTTGGCAGAAATCCGTCTTGTTTACCAAATTCTGACTCAACATTGAAAGGCAGCTAGAGATTACCAATCTTGAGTATGCAATGGCTAGACTGCGATCGCACGCTTGTCTAAGTTTAATCTAAACGAGCGATCGCTCAAGCAGTTCGCAAACGTTCAATATCCGTAATCGGCGGCGCACCTAACATCCGAGAATATTCGCGACTAAACAGTTGATGGCATTAATTACTCTCCGAAAATGTCAATATAAATGCCAAATTTGACTCAGCCTTCAAAGCGTGGAGGGCGCGAGCAGGCATGAAAACAAACACCCCCGGTTCCAAGACAATATCATTGCCTTCCAATGTTAAAACTCCCTTTCCTTCGATGACATTAACTGTGGCATTGCGCGCCGAAGAGTGTTCGGAAACTTCGCTACCAGCAGCCAGACAAAGTAAAGTATGCTGACAATTATTGTCTTTGATTAAAACTTTGCTTGATACTCCGGCGGCGGGATATTTAATTGCTTCTCGAAGTTGAATTGTGGAAGATTGTAGCGGTAAAAGAGTAGCAGTCATAAATTTTGACTCCATTAAAATTGTTTTTTGGCACAGAGGATGATGTATCCTAAATCCTGTTGGTAATGCTGGAAAACTCGACGCATTGCTAACACCCGATCGCGAATTAGCCCTTTACTAAAAACATTCCACAAAATCCGCACAGTTCCCGCAAACCCTTCATCCTCAAGCATTCGCCGCAAGTTGAGGAGTCCCATTGCCCCGGTTTGGCACTTTTCTACTTGCAAACCGGCGTTTTGACAAGCAGCAATCCAGCCAGACTCAGACAACGGCGTGGAATTAGCGCGAGTCACTTCTGACAAAGCTTTGTGAATTTCTGATTCTCGGTTTCTGGCTAAAAGTTCGTGAGAAAGAAACTTACCACCTGGTTTTAGCCGATCGCAAATGCCCGATACAATATTAGCTTTTCCCGACGGCGACTGCATCGTCAGAATAGCCTCAGCCAACACCCAATCAAACTCTTGGGAAATCCGATCCAAGTGCAAAATATCTGCTTCCACAATTTCCACTCGATCGCCCAAACCTGCTGCTGCAACGTTAGCACGGGCGCGCACCACACTTTCGGGATTTTTCTCAACTCCTACTACTTTGACACCAAAACGCTCTGCAAGGGCGATCGAACTATATCCAAAACTAGCAGCCAACTCCAAAACAGTCTCCCCAGGCTGAAAATCAGCCCATTCAAACAACATTTCCGTAGCAGCTTTTCCCCCAGGCCTCAGCATTTTCTTACCAGCCGCCGCTAGAACTTCATGGCCAGGTGCAGTCTTCAAATTGAGAGTAGTATTGGTCATAGATTTGACCTCCTATTTAACCTTACTCTCAGTTTGCCAAATCCTCTCAACTCTTTCTATGATCTAGCTCATATTCAAATTATCGTAGGGTGCGTCAGCCTCCTGAATTTTGACAATTATCCCAAAGATTTAGAGAGGCTGACGCACCCTACAAAATAGGGCGCAAGCAAAAGGTTATTAGTCGGTGTCGATCGCCAAATCAGATCTAGACTATTTTACACTTGGCAAAGAGTATTTTGTAGCAGAAAGTTGTGCAACCATCTGCGCGCGAGATGAAACCTCAAGCTTACGGAACATTCGTTTCAGAGCCTGCTTGACAGAATTCTCACTAATCCAAAGTTCAGTCCCGATTTCTAAGTTGGTTTGTCCCAAAGCCACCAACTCGGCAATTTGCAATTCACGAGCAGTCAAGCGATCGCATTTTAAAGATTCGTAGGGCAATTCCCTAGGGGATAGCTTCGCCGCGCGTACTGTTGCAGTCCAGACAGATAGGTGCAAACAAATTCCACTCAAATCTGCTAAATTTTGTGCATCAAAAGCAGACATTGACTGTTCGCGAGTGCAACCGAATACACCTACTAATTTACCGCAGCTTACAATCGGCCCCGCCATCACGTGCCAATGATCGGGCCGAGGACAAATCATCGTCCAAACCTTGGGTGATGTTACCAACGCTTCGTGGACGGGAGAATGGCGTTCAACTAGATAACGGGCAATAGGATTATGTTCGATTGATAGTGCAATTTGTAGTGTTTTGGGAAATTTCTTATCTAACAAAGCCATTTGGTCAAAGAAAAAGATTCCCCATCGCTTAGCTGCAAAATACTCACCGATTTGTGGCACAACTTGCGATCGCAGATCTTGTTCGTTTTTGACCTGATTAATTACTTCAAATATATGCTGTAAAGAATTTTTCATCGTCGTGCTAGCCAAAAGTGTACCCGATCGGGGTCTATGATTGCTGAATTACTCAGCTTATATTATTCAAAGTATCAAAAATCACTTGACATTACCATCAATAATCATGCAAAATTCAATCTTCACTCCCTTCTTTGCAATGGTGTTTCTGACACTCCTAGTCTGGGTGTATATGTACATCCGCCGTATCAGTTTTATCAGTAATACAAAACTCAGCCCGCAGGATTTGGCTGTACCTGGTACACTAGCGCAGATCTCGCCACCAAGCGTATCCAATCCATCAGATAACCTCAAAAACCTGTTCGAGATTCCCATTCTCTTCTATGCGCTGGTGCTATACCTTTTCATCACGAACCAGGTAGACGCAGTTTATTTGAATGCCGCTTGGATATTCGTTGGCTTTCGCGCATTGCATAGCGTTGTCCATTGTACATTCAATCATATCATGCTTCGGTTCTACCTCTATCTATTGTCAACCCTCATGGTCTGGTTCATCGCAATCCGTGCAGCCCTGAACCACTTTGTCACATAGGTATGCGCTTGATTAGACAAGATTGCAAAAGTCTTTTTAATCAAAGTTTCGGACGGGTTATCCGGCCCATCGCACCAGGAAAAATGATTTTTGTGCGATCTCCCCCAGATCCCATCCTAGCTATTTTTGCAAGATGTCTTTTGTGTTCTGAGCTCTGACTTGCTATAATCTAGTCGCACGCGCAACTACAATAAATCATGAGCGAACTGTTAGACGAGACGCTTTCTATTGAAATCGCCACTCGCATCAAAAGCAACCGGAAAAACTGCTTTGATAACGCTTCCAAAGCAGCATTAACCACCGAAGGTGCAATCTACGTCCAAGGATTTTTAGCTGCACCCGGAGCACCGTACAAACCGATCGAGTATAGCTGGATTGAACTCGAAGAGCGAATTGTTGACCCAACTTTTCCGCATCTCGGCTTCAAATCTCAAGACATTCATTACTTCCCCGCCCAGCGATTTAGCATCAAGAAACTCAAAGCAATCCTAGAGGAGTCAAAAGAAGATTATCCAGAAGACGATCCCCTGCCGGTTTATGGAAATCAACCCTATGAATATTACGGCGATGTCATGTTAGGCGGTAAAGATTACCAAGCTGCTTACGATTTAGCTGCGACTAAATGCAGGGAATTGAACCAACCCAAAAAACCGGAATCTAACTAATTTGGGACGAAGATTTATGAGTTTTTAAGCTTGGTTCAAGCTAAACTGAGATATTGCATCATTATCAGCCAATACGGTTTACTTAAGGATTTTTGACGAATTTCTTAAGTCAACCATATTGCGGTAGGGGCGGGTTCAGATCAGAATTTATGAAATAATCGACTGTATCAAGGCAAAACCCGCCCTCTTAAGTAAACCGTATTGCATTATCAGCAACAGGCAAGATGCCTGTTCCACAAGAGAATTTACTTTTTGTGGAACAGGCATCTTGCCTGTTCACAAAGGTTATTGAAAATAGATTTAAGTAAGTTTTGAAAATGTAAACCTCGAATAATTAAAAGCAGCCAATAACGGATCTAACTTTCGATCTAACATCGAATCAGCCAACAACTTAGCCGTTATCGGAGCCAACAAAATGCCGTTGCGATAATGTCCAGTCGCCAGCGTCAAATTCTCCCAAGCACTTGCACCCAAAATCGGTAACTCATCGGTCGTTGCCGGCCGAAATCCCCACCAAAACTCTAGAATCGGATAATGCTGCAATTCAGGATATAACTGAATCGCTCCTGTTAGCAAACTTTGGATTCCCGCTGGGGTATTTCCAGGGGTGAAATCCACATTTTCGCTAGTTGCACCAATAATAATTCTACCATCTTGACGCGGCACAATATAAGTTCCTGTCCCGAATAAAACTGTTTGTAGCGCCTGCATAACTGCACAATCTTCTGGTACGCATACTGACAGCATTTGCCCTTTTCTCGGAAACACTGGAATATTTAATAACTTCTCAGTCCAAGGTCCGATCGCCAAAACATAACGGTCAGCTTGCAATTTTTCTGCCGTTGTTTCCACACCAAAAACTCGGTTTCCCTGTCTAATAATTTCTTTTGCATTATCTTGAATAATCTCAATCTGCAATTCTTTGGTTGCGGCTTGAAGCGTCCGAAATAAAGCCCGATTGTCAACTTGAGCATCGTCTGGATACCACCAACCACCGATTACTTCTTCACCCAATCCAAACTGGTGCTGGTGAATAGTATCTCTGTCTAACCAATGAGAGTTAAGGTTTGACAAATGTACCTGTTCTTGAGACTCATTTTGACAGACTGGTGCGAGAATGCCCGATCGCCAATACCCCGTTTTCAACCCAGTAATCTCTTCCAGCCGTTCCACCCAGGCAGCATACAGGGCGCGACTTTGCAAGCACAAATCCAGCATCGGACTGGGGGGAATTCGTTCAGCTTGCGGGGCGAGCATTCCGGCGGCGGCCCGGGCCGTCGGTTGTTTAGAATCGGCGGTGAGAACGGCGACAGAAGCCCCTCGCAACTTCAGTTCAACTGCTAGCGAAAGACCGATAATTCCGCCGCCAATAATCAGAATATCTTGAGATGAATTCATTGACTTTTCTATGGACTTTCTGGCTTTTTTACCTCTGGGCATTCTTGAGAGTAAGGTGCGAGTATTCGCACCTTACAGTTAGAATTATTGGGCAATTTTTACATACTCTCTGGTGCGGCGATGCTCCGACGCTGCCCGAAATATGCAATCTAAATGCAGTACAGCTTACCCTGCTTCCTGCACCAAAAATCTATCCTTGAGGTTTCCATACAGTTTCCGAACCCTGGCCCCAGAAACCGTCATACTTTGTCACTTTAATATCGCCCAAAACCTTAGTTTGGCAGGACAAACGGCGGTTAGATGCGGGAGAATGGGGAGGAAGCGAAAGTCGCGCTTTTTCGCGCCACTCAGGCTCGGAAACTGCGCCCTCGACGTTGACGGCGCAGGTGCCGCAAGTCCCCAAACCGTGACAGTTGATGATTTTGGCGTTGCCATTGTAGAGATCGATGCCATTTTTCAGCAAGACTTGACGGAGATTCGATCCGCGATCGCACTCAAATGTTTTTCCTTGCGCTTGTACCTTGACCACAGCAATTTACCCCGATTAGATTTATGTTAATTTTCCTATATATTATCGCATTTATTTCAAATAATTTCATCTAATATGATAAGTCATATATTACCAAATTCTAATTGAGAATTCCCCATGACAAATCGGCTCTGGATCTACGATACCACGCTGCGAGACGGCGCTCAGTGTGAAGGACTATGCTTATCTCTCGAAGACAAAGTGCGAATTGCTCGACAGTTAGACAGTTTAGGAATTCCCTTTATTGAAGGTGGCTGGCCTGGAGCGAATCCTAAAGACGTACAATTTTTTTGGCAGCTCAAAGAACAGCCTTTGACTCAAGCAGAAGTCGTAGCTTTTTGTTCGACTAGGCGGCCGGGAAAAACGGCTGCTAATGATGAAATGTTGCAGCCTATCTTGTCCGCTGGTACTCTGTGGGTAACGCTGTTCGGCAAGTCGTGGGATTTGCACGTAATTGAAAGTTTGAAGACGACGCTAGAAGAAAATCTGGCGATGATTCGAGATACTATTGAATATTTGCGAAGTCAGGGAAGACGTATTATTTATGATGCTGAACACTGGTTTGATGGATACAAACACAATCCTGAGTATGCGATTAAAACTTTGGTGGCGGCGGCGGAAGCTGGTGCAGAATGGCTGGTGCTTTGTGATACTAACGGCGGCACTTTGCCTGACGAAGTTAGTCAAATTGTTCGCGATGTGGCAGGAATAATAGAAAGTTGGGATATTTCTGAATCGGAAATTTATCCCCCCCAACCCCCCCTTATTAAGGGGGGGAGAACAGTTGCTCAACCCCCCCTTAATAAGGGGGGGAGAAAGTCTCAAATTCAACTGGGAATTCACACTCACAACGACTCGGGAGTTGCGGTTGCTAATGCTTTGGCTGCTGTGCGGGAAGGGGTGGCGATGGTACAGGGAACTATTAATGGTTATGGCGAACGCTGCGGCAATGCTAATTTGTGTTCCTTGATTCCTAATTTTCAAATCAAGTTGGGTTATGATTGTATTCAAGATGAGCAATTAGCAAAATTAACTCAAGTCAGTCGATCGGTAAGCGAAATTGTTAACCTTGCTCCCGACGATCATGCTCCTTTTGTTGGTCTTTCAGCTTTTGCTCACAAGGGCGGAATTCATGTATCGGCTGTCGAGAAAAACCCCCTAACTTACGAACACTTGGAACCGGAAAGAATCGGCAACATCCGACGGATTGTGATTTCGGATCAATCGGGTTTGAGTAATGTTTTGGCTAAGGCTAAGACTTTTGGAATTGAGCTCGATCGCAAAAATCCTGCTTGTCGTCAAATTCTGGAAAAACTGAAAGATTTGGAAAGTCAGGGATATCAATTTGAGGGTGCTGAGGCGTCTTTTGAATTGTTGATGCGGGAAGCTTTGGAAAAGCGGCAGCACTGGTTTGAAATTCAGGGATTTCAAGTTCACTGCGACAAGGTTGGCGAAGATTGTACGGCTTTAGCCACTGTCAAATTGTCAGTCAACGGTACAAATATTCTGGAATGCGCGGAAGGAAACGGCCCGGTTTCAGCTTTGGATGCGGCTTTGCGGAAAGCTTTGGTAAATTTTTATCCAGCGATAGCTCATTTTTACTTGACTGATTACAAGGTGCGAATTTTGGACTCTGGTGCGGGTACTTCTGCTAAAACTCGCGTTTTATTGGAATCGAGCAACCGCCAGCAGCGCTGGACTACTGTGGGGGTTTCTACTAATATTTTGGATGCTTCTTGTCAGGCGGTGGTTGAGGGTTTGGAGTACGGTTTGGTATTGGAAAATCAAGAGGCTATTCCTTTGGTTTGTCGGGTACATTAACAACGAACCATCAGGAGACGGCAGTGCCGTCTCCCTACAATTAATAGGGGTAGGGAAACGGCACTGCCGTCTCCTCCTCGCTACAATTAATTGGGTAGGGAAACGGCACTGCCGTCTCCTCCTCGCTACAATTAATGGGGGTAGGGAAACGGCACTGCCGTCTCCTCCTCGCTACAATTAATCGGGGTAGGGAAACGGCACTGCCGTTTCCTCCTCGCTACAATTAATCGGGGTAGGGAAACGGCACTGCCGTGTCCTCCTCGCTACTGCCGTGTCCTCCTCGCTACAATTAATGGGGGTAGGGAAACGGCACTGCCGTCTCCTCCTCGCTACTGCCGTGTCCTCAGTATCATGTCGAATAATACCACCGGAATTGATCTAACTCAAGGATGCAAAAACTCTAAGTGATCTCCAGGAATCGATCGCAATTTTGCAGCAGATCCTTGCAGTTTCAACCTACCGCGCTCTAACATGATAATCCAATCGGCGCGATCGATCACTCGCGGCCTGTGACTGATAAAAATCGTAGTTTTTCCCTGCCGGTACATCAACAAATTTTCCAAGACTTCCGCTTCACTGGCGGGATCTAGCCCTGCGGTAGACTCGTCTAAAATCAATACGGGCGGGTTGTTGAGAATGGCGCGGGCGATCGCCAATCTCTGTCTTTGTCCCCCAGAAATATTCGCTCCAAACTCCCCTAAAACAGTTTGATATTTATCCGGTAATTGGCTGATAAACTCATCCGCCCCCGCAATCTTACACACTTTCACAATCTCTTCAAAAGTGACATCGGGACTGCCCAAATGGAAATTATCGAGAATCGAACGACTCCAGAAATGCGCTTCTTGAGGAACAAGAACCACCTGCTGTCTGAGACAATCGAGAGACAAATCCTGCAAATTGTAACCGCCAATTCTCACATTACCAGATTGTAGCGGATACAAACCAGCAATTACCTTAGCTAGCGTACTTTTTCCACAACCAGAATAACCGATTAAAGCAATTGCTTGGCCGCCCGGAAACGTCACAGAAAAATTTTCGAGCAAGTCTATTCTGCCTGGGTAGTGAAAATTAACACTCTTGCAAACAATCTCGTCGCTGCCTTGAAGCGTTACCACAGGTTTATTAATATCGCTTTTACTTTCTGGCTCAGCATCTATGACTTCTGAAAGCCGTTGAGTTGCTGTCTGCACGCGAGCCATTTCATCAGTACATTCGACTAAGGAAGTTACCCAAGTAGTAACGTTTTGATTCATGCTAATAAATGCTAGCAATTGACCAATACTCAATGCCTTGTCAATCACCAAACCGCTGCCCAACCATAACAGAGTAATGCTGCCCGCTGAAGCAACAAAGCCCGAAAAAATATTATTAAGAATGCCAATTTGTGTAGTGCGAAAAGTAAGACTGGCCAAACGACCGAATCGACCTTGAAATTCTTCCCAAAGTTGCTGGGCGCTGCTAGTAGTTTTGACAGTCAGCGCGCCTTTAAAGGTTTCTACTAAAACGCCTTGAGTTTCTGCTTCCAGTACAAATAAATTCCGCGTTTTTTGCTGCAATACGGGCAGAAAAACTACTGTAGAAGCAGTCATGAATAAAGCGATTACTGTAGCTGCTAGCGTCAGTTCCTTGCTGTAAAATAACATGAAAATAAAAGAGACTACAGCTATAAAAAATTGACTTGGTAAGCTAATCGCAAATTGAGAAACTAATTTATTGATTTCTTGGATATCTTGTAATCTACTGACGATTTCGCCGCTGCGTCTGGTTTCGTAAAAAGTCAAAGGTAAGCGCAGGAATTTACGCCCGAATTCCATCACCAATCCCAACTCTAAACGCTGGGAAAATTGAGCAATCAAATTCGATTGTACCAATCCTAAACTGCTGCTAAATAGGTTCATAACTATAACTGCGATCGCCACACTTGCCAAAAGTTGCGTGTCGCCCCGCACCAAAATGTCGTCGGTGAGCAGTTGTACGAGAAAAGGTGAAGAAATTGACAGCAAACCCAACACCACATTCATCAACAGTGCTTCCATCAAAAGCTGGCGGTAAATCCAAACCCGGCGCATCCATTTTTGTACGGAATTAGCCGGCGGTTGGCCGTCTGCTTCGGCAAAAAATCGATCGGGATCTGGATCTACAAGCAAGCACAGCCAATCTGTCCAACCGGCTGCTAATTCTGCTTTGGAAACATAGCGCATACCGACAGCCGGATCGCCGATCGCATATTTGTCGCCCTGTTTTCCGTACAAAACAACCCAGTGATAACCACTCCAGTGAATAATTGCCGGTAAAGGTGCTTCGTCAATTTTGTCTAAAATAGCAGCCGCTGCTCGCACGGATCGAGCATTAAAGCCGATCGCCTCAGCACCTTGTTTCAAGCCCAGCAGAGTCGTCCCCTTTTGGCCTGTCCCCGCAGATTCTCGCAAACGACTAATTGTAAAATTCTGTCCGTAAAATTTGGCGATCGAAGCCAAACAAGCCGCCCCGCAATCTTCTTCACTCTGCTGGAGTACAACCTGATACTTCTTAAACCGGTTGACTTGTCCGAATAATGGCATTTTGCCAATAAAAGGGATGTTCTTTAACATTTTGCCAATTGAATAATGAGTAGAGCATAATGAACATTACTCATCACCAACCACCCAATCAGCAAAAAGCACCCATAAAGTTATGGGTGCTTTTTTGCTCCACAGTTATAGAGCTCAATTGAGAGCAGTAAACTTTAGTAGTAGGCGTAGCGGACTACTCTTCTGAAGGAACCGTCGCAATTGCGGCGGTATACGACCCAACTGCGCCGACGGCGACAGCCATCGCCATAATAGTAGTGACCGCCGTTGACACTAGCTGATTCTTCAGGGGTGAGTTCAGCAAACAGTGAGTTGTCTTTTGTTTCTTGCATGATGATTTGACTCCATTTAACTTGATAAAATTGAACGAGAACTAGAAATTTTATAAAATTTATATAGTCTCGTGTAATTACTAACTCATAGTTCTTCAAGTGCTGTGCAAGTTCCGGAATATTACTGAGAAGTTTTCAGAATTTATCCGATCGCACTACCTGACTCATTTATCTAAACCACTAGGGTTTTGTAAGGGCGATCGCGCATTGGATCGTACAGATAAAGCTGGCTCGGCTGCGGTATGAAAAATAGCAGATTGACGCCATCGCTGCTACTGTTAGCGCTGTTAATGCTGCTGTTAGCGCCGTTGAGACCGCTGGTAATGCTGCCGCCGCTAACACTAGCAGATTCTCGATCGGTTAGTTCAGTGAACAGTGAATCTTGTAAATTTTCTGGCATGAGTAACTCCTATAAATACCTATCTACTTACTTACTTACTTACGTGCACATACAATGAAAACCCGGTAACAGCGCCAAAACTGATGGCTGAAACACCGTATTTTCATGCTTGTTGCCCGCTTGACTTACCAGTTTTGATGTTTGAGGAAGTTTGCGGGTAGGAACGGCAAAGCTGTACGGATTTTGACCTTGACCCTGTGAATTTTGATTTAGACTTCTAAACCTATGCTTGGTATCCGGAAAGCTGAAAATAAATGTGACAAAACAAATAGGCGATCGATCTTTCCGTCTTCCAACTCATACCATTTGAGATTTGAGATTTGAGAACTAATATCAAAACGATTCCCCTCACCCCAGTAGCCGCCATGCCTCGCACTACCGAACCCACACCCGCAGAAACCTTTGATAACGACCAGTTTTTGCCCCCTGTCAGCCGCTGGACGACTTTGGGGGGAATTTTGATGGTGGCGACCTTTGGTGGGGCGCTCGCCCTTGCAAGCGTCACCAAATACAGCGCTACAGTCAAAGCAGATGCGATCGTCCGTCCAGCCGGAGAAGTGCGCGTCGTGCAAGCCGCCACCGAAGGAAACGTCGAAAGCATTGCTGTCAGCGAAAATCAGACAGTCAAAGCCGGAGATGCGATCGCAGTTGTAGACGCTTCGCGTTTGGGCGCACAAAAAAAGCAATTCCAAGAAATAGTTAATCAGTCTCAAACAGCAGCACAGCAAATCAACCAGCAACTGCGCGACTTAGAAAATCAAATTTTAGCCAGCGCCCAACTGAAAAGCATCCAAAGTGGAAGTTCTGCCGAACAAGAATTAGTCGAATCAGCTCTAGTAAAATTCGCCACATCGCTACCGGATGTCGCCGAGAGACTGGGTAGAAGCCGCCGGGTTTTGCTCGTCAAGCGATCGTCCATTCAACAACAATTATTTCAAGCTAAAAAAGAACTAAATCAAATTGAGTCAAAACTCGAAAATAGTGTAATCCGCGCACCCGTTGATGGTACAATTCTCAAATTAGAAGTACGGAATGCCGGTCAAACTGTGCAGGCCGGAAGTGCGATCGCCCAAATCGTCCCCAGCGACGTACCCCTAGTCGTCAAAGCAAAAGTAACATCCCAAGACATCGCCCGCATCCAAATCGGGCAACCCGTGCAGATCCGGATTTCCGCCCTACCCTTCCCCGACTACGGGACATTGAAAGGTACTGTCAGCGAAATCGCCCCAGATGCGATCGCCCCTCAAAATCCCGGTAACAATTTAGGTACAGCCTATTACGAAATAGCAATTAAACCAGAACAAACTTATTTAACAAAACTCGCATCCGCGCGCGGCCAATTCTTCGGAGGTTCCCAAGCAAATGAGCCGCGCCAATATTCGATTCAGTCGGGAATGGAAGGTAGAGCTGACATTATTACCGGTCAAGAAACAGTATTGACATTTGTGTTGCGAAAGGCAAGGTTGCTGACAGATTTGTAATTTTTTTAGAACTTACCTATTAGTTGTCAGAAACCGGGTTTTTTGGTGAGAAGATGCGTGAACCGCAAAAACGGCCAGAAACCGGGTTTCTTTGGTATTGATGAGATTTTGAAACGTGCTGAAATTGGGTATAAATTTTAATGTTTTTAATTAATAATCTTCAGTCCGCGCAGGCGGACTTTGTATGTGTAGAAGCGGTTTCAACCGCCGAGTCATCTTCCCCGAAGTTTTTATGAATTTTAATAAACAGCATCTTAGAGCGAAATAACGTGTCAATATAGAAAGGTGAATTCAATTCTCCTCTTTCCTCATGGGCAAACAGCGCGTTCTTTCTGGAGTTCAGCCAACAGGCAATCTACACATCGGCAATTATCTCGGTGCCATTCGCAACTGGGTAGAAGGTCAAAGTGAGTACGAAAACTACTTTTGCGTAGTTGATTTGCACGCAATTACCGCACCGCACAATCCAGCAACTCTAGCCTCAGACACTTACACCATCGCCGCGCTTTATTTAGCTTGTGGCATCGACTTAGAATATTCGACTATTTTCGTGCAATCCCACGTCTCGGCGCATACAGAACTAGCATGGTTGCTCAACTGTATTACGCCGATCAACTGGCTCGAAGATATGATTCAGTTTAAAGAAAAATCAGTTAAACAAGGCGAAAATGTCAACGCTGGCTTGCTAAATTATCCCGTGCTGATGGCAGCAGACATCTTGCTTTACGATGCCGACAAAGTGCCAGTCGGAGAAGATCAAAAACAGCATTTGGAACTAACTCGCGATTTGGTAAACAGATTAAACCACCAATTCGGCACACCCGAAAACCCAGTGTTAAAACTTCCCGAACCGTTAATTCGGACTGACGGCGCGAGAGTGATGAGTTTGACTGACGGTACGCGCAAAATGTCAAAATCTGACCCTTCTGAACTGAGTCGAATTAACTTATTGGATTCACCCGATACGATCGCCAAAAAAATCAAGCGCTGCAAAACAGATGCCGTGCGGGGTTTGACTTTCGATGACTCCGATCGCCCGGAAGCTAGAAATTTGCTGACACTTTACCTGCTGCTTTCCGGCAAATCTAAGGAAGAAGTTGCAGCAGAATGTGAAAACATGGGTTGGGGAGATTTCAAACCATTGTTGACAGAGACAACAATTAATGCGCTCAAACCAATTCAGGATAAATACAAGGAAATAATGAACGATCCAGGATATTTAGAGTCTGTACTGCGTCGTGGCAGAGAACAAGCAGAAACTATTGCCAACGAAACTCTGACTAGGGTTAAAACAGCTTTCGGTTATTCTCTACCTGTTTAGTTGTTAAATGTTAGTTGTTATTGGTTATTGGTTATTGGTCAATACGGTTTACTTAACACTATTTCTGCCCCGGAGATCCCCCTAAATCCCCCTTAAGAAGGGGGACTTTGAGAGCATTCTTGTCCCCCCCTTTTTTAAGGGGGGTTAGGGGGGATCTCTCTTAAGTAAACCGTATTGGGTTATTGGTTATTTGAAATAATCATAACTGATAACTAACAAAACTCACGCAGAAAGTCAATTTTTACACTATGTGTAGTAAGGTGCGCACTGCGCACCCTACGAATACTGTCAACTGTCAACTGTCAACTGTCAACTAACTATGAACCGTTTTCGCACTGCTTGCACCACTCCCGGAGAATTTATAATTACCGCCGAAGTAGCCCCGCCAAAAGGCGGTGACATGACTCACACGATCGCAATGGCGGAAATTCTCAAAAACCGAGTGCACGCAATTAACATCACAGACGGAAGCCGTGCAGTGCTGCGAATGTGTCCCCTAGCAGTTTCGGTAATTCTATTGCAGCACGGCATTGAGCCGATTTGTCAAGTTGCTTGTCGCGATCGCAATCAAATTGGGCTGCAAGCCGATCTCATGGGAGCCCACGCTTTAGGCATCCATAATATCTTGGCACTCACCGGCGATCCAGTCAAAGCCGGCGACCATCCCAAAGCCAAAAGTGTATTCGATTTGGAATCAGTGCGGCTGTTGCAAGTCATTCAAAAAATGAACGGCGGCAGCGATTGGAATGACAAACCTTTAACAGACGGAGTTACCGATTTATTTGTCGGTGCTGCTGTCGATCCGCAATCCCCCAGTTGGTCTGGTTTACAAAGCCGATTTGAGAAAAAATTAGAAGCTGGAGCACAGTTCTTTCAGAGTCAATTAATTACAGATTTTGACGTTTTCGATAAGTTTATGCAGCAAATTGCGGCTGGTTGCAATAAACCAATTTTAGCAGGAATTTTCCTTTTTAAATCAGCTAAAAATGCGGAATTTATCAAAAAAAATGTACCGGGAGTTCACATACCACAAGAAACAATCGACCGTTTAGCAAAAGCTCCAGAACCTTTACAAGAAGGCATAAGAATTGCGGCTGAACAAGTGAAAATAGCGCGCCAGTTGTGTCAAGGAGTTCACATGATGGCCGTCAAACGGGAAGATTTGATTCCTCAAATTTTGGATTTGGCAGGAATCAAGCCACTGAGCTAAAGTTAAGTTGTTGCTAACATCTTGAAATAAACAGGACAGTCATGGTTCAAACTATAGACAATCCCACAGTTTCTCCCACAGCCGAGCAGCATTTTACTTGGCGCGGTTTAAATTGGCAGCAGTTTAAAGTAATTCAATCCAGCTTTGAAAATGTGCCTGGAGTTCGGTTATTTTACTGTGATGGAGTTTTAGAAATTGTGGGTACTGGAAGATTACACGAAGAGATTCGGTGTCTGCTTGGCTTGCTAATGGGACAGTATTTTATACAAAGAAGAATTGTATTTTTTCCCAGCGGTGCTTACAGCCAGATTGTTGAGGGTCAAGTCGAGTATCAGGCAGATTTATCTTACTGTTTCGGGAACAAAAAAAATGTTCCCGATCTGTGTATTGAGGTGGTTGTTACTAGCGGTAGTCCGATTAAACTTCAGAAATATCGGCTGATGGGTGTGCCAGAAGTTTGGTTCTGGGAAGACGGAACGCTAGAGCTTTACCATTTGCTAGAACAGGGTTATGAGCGAATTACCAACAGCGAATTACTGCCTGAGTTAGACTTATCTTTGTTTAAACGCTGTATTTTGTTTGCTTCGCCTTTGGATGCACTTGAGGAGTTTTCTAGAGGAATAGCCGATCGCGAAACTTGACAAATTTTGGATTTGGCGGGAATCCAGCCGCTGAGCTAAAATTGAATTATTGCTAACATCTTGAAGTAAACAGGACAGTCATGGTTCAAACTATAGACAATCCCACAGTTTCTCCCGCAGCCGAGCAGCATTTCACTTGCCGTGGCTTAACATGGCATCAGTTCAAAGCAATTCAAGCTAGTTTTGAGAAAGTGCCGAATGTACGCTTATTTTATTGTCAAGGAGTGTTGGAAATTGTGGGTATTAGTAAACCTCATGAAGTGGTTAAATCCATGATTGCAGGATTGCTTGGGATCTACTTTGAAGTTAAGGAAATTGAGTTTTTTCCCAGCGGTGCTTACAGCCAGATTGTTGAGGGTCAAGTCGAGTATCAGGCAGATTTGTCTTATTGTTTCGGGACAGATAAGGATGTTCCTGACTTGTGTATTGAGGTGGTGATATCAAATCCCGTAGCATCGGAATTATTAGAAATTAGGAGACGGCAGTGCCGTGTCCCTACCGTGATTAATTGTAGGGACACGGCACTGCCGTCTCCTCTATATTATTCCGGTGGAACCGGAACTGATATGATTACTAGCGGTAGTCCGATCAAACTTCAGAAATATCGACTGATGGGTGTGCTAGAAGTTTGGTTCTGGGAAGACGGAACTCTGCAACTTTACCGCTTGCGAGAACAGGGTTATGAGCGAATTACCAACAGCGAATTATTGCCAGAGTTAGACTTATCTTTGTTTAAACGCTGCATTTTGTTTGCTTCGCCTTTGGAAGCATTAAAGGAGTTTCGTAGAGGCATTAGTACCAATGACTGATTCAGAAATCCTTGATTCCGATACAATCAAAACACTAGATACTCGCATATCCGAAGTTACCGTGTACACCGATCGCGCCCTGATAACGCGACGCGGCACGGTGTCGCTGACGGGAAACGAACGCGAATTGGCGATCGCCTCTCTGCCCGCCACCATCGATACAGAGTCGGTGAGAGCAACCGGTTCGGGTACAATTGCAGTACGCTTGCTGGGAGTGCGCAGCGAAACAATTTTCAGCAGCGAACCTGTAGCCGATCGCACCGCCGAAGTCACCCAACAAATCCAAGAATTAGAAACCCAAAAACGTGCAATAGAAGACAAAATAACCGCCCGAAAAATTCAACTCAACTTTGTCCAAGGTTTAAGCGAAAAAAGCATCGGTTCCTTTTCCAGCGGCATCGCCAAACAGCAGGTAGGTTTAACCGAAACCGGCGAATTGCTCAACTTCTTAGGAACCAATTACCTAAAATACGTAAGTGCGATCGCGGAACACCAGAGACAACAGCAAGAATTAGACAAGCAAATAGAAGCTTTACAACAGCAGTTACACCAGTTGTGGCAAGTACAAACTCCCGATTACCACCAAAGTTTTAACATTATTGTTGCCATCGAAGCAAGCGGTAGTGGCAACTTTAATCTCGAAGTTTCCTATGTAGTAGAGCGAGCCATGTGGGTTCCACTTTACGACTTGCGGGTAAATACCACCACCAACCAAATTAATCTAAATTACCTAGCAGAAATCAACCAAAATACAGGCGAAGATTGGGCGGGAGTAGCACTAACTTTATCCACAGCCAAACCCGGATTAGGAACTTTGCCACCAAAACTAGAACCCTGGTATGTCGATATTTTACACTCTACATTCAAATTACAAAATACCAAGTCAATAGCCAGAAATCGTCAAATTTCATCAGATCATTCAGAGGATTCAGACTTTTCAGATCATTACGAATTTGAACGGAGGTCATCTGATTCTGCAAGCGGTACAGCCGACGCCGAACCGGAACCCATAGAAGCTGAAACGATTACAGCCGAAGTATCCAGAGAAGGTGGCACTGTCTCATTTCAAGTAGGCGGAAATACCAATATTCCCAGCGATGGCACACCGCACAAAGTGACTATTTTCAGCGAAAATTATCCCTTTAAACCTGAATATATTGCCGTTCCACGCTTAGTCAGTTTTGCCTATTTGCAAGCAGTTGTTGTCAATCCATTGACAGGTGCAACTCTGCTGCCCGGTAAAGCAAATATCTTTCGCAACAACACTTTTGTCGGTACTATGCAGTTAGAAAATGTTTCGCCCGGTGAAGAATTTAAGCTCAATTTAGGAATTGATGAAAGCTTGAAAATTGATCGCGAATTAGTCGAAAGACAAGTTGACAAAAAACTGATTAGCCAGCAGCGGCGCACGAGTTATGCTTATCGCTTAAATGTGACCAACTTGCAACAGGTGCAGGTACACCTGACACTAAAAGAGCAATTGCCAGTCAGCCGCAACGAGCAAATAAAAGTGCGATCGACTCTGACTAATCCGAAGATAGTACCAGGTGAAATGGGAATACTAGAATGGATCATATCTCTGCCGCCGCAAGCCAAGCAAGAGTTATATTACCAGTTTGTGGTAGAACATTCTCCCGATTTAAGAATCGTCGGTTTAGATATATAATTTCAACATAAATTATATGTAGGGTGCGCCGAAGAGCACCTTACGACTATTAGACAAGATTGCAAAAATAACTAGGACGGGCAAGATGCCCATCCCACAAAAACTTTTTTTCTTGTGGAACAGGCATCTTGCCTGTTGCAAAATTTGATTAAAATGAATTTTGCAATAGGTCTATTACCCTTAAAGAAAATGTTTGTAGTGAGGACTTTAGTCCTCGTATTTAGAAGGACTAAAGTCCTTACTACGAACCAATTTTATTCTAATATTACTTGTTTCTTGCCGCCGCACGCGACTAATTTTTTCTGGATACACAATTGTTGAAACATTAAGTCAGCTATTGATTCGTAGGCTTGCGGAGTCGGGTGCACGCCATCCCGAAAATAACTTTCTACCCTGTTTTTCGGGAACTTTGACCAGGCCGCATGAGTGTCTATGAGGGGAATTTTTAAAGCTTTTAGCCGATCGACAAACTGCGATTTAAACTTCGGCTGATTCGGTACGGGCAGTAAATCCGCTCGATCGCAAGTATACAACACAAACAACGGAATATTCTCAGCTCGCACCAAACCAACTATTTGCTCCAATCGCTGCATATTTTCCCTAAACCGTTGTGATTCCGACACCGGGACTCCCGCAGCCGGAGAATCCGATCCAAAAAAACTTGACAATTTGGGGCTAACGTGTCTTTCAAACACTTCTTGAATCGCCAATAACGGTTTGCGATTCGGCATCAGTGGGTCATTTCCCACCCCCGCGCTGCTGCTAGTGGGTTGTAGCAAATCGTGAGTACCAATTTGCAAAATCACAGCATCGCTTTCAAAAGTGCCAAACTTGCGAATATATCCCAATTGATTGCCAATTCCCCAAGAACCGGCAGAAGCATTCAACACCTCTACTTGCTTTTTAATGCCCAACAAACGCGCTTCAAACAATTCTGGAATAGTTTCTTTCTGATCCGTGGTATTATTACCGTTGAGAACCGAATCTCCGATCGTCAAGATTCTGAGAGTACCTTCAGGCTTGGCTGCACCGATTGGTTCAGAACGCTGAGAAAATTGATTGTACTCGACTCTATTGCCAAAGCGATATACAAGTTGATTTGGTGCAAATATATAGCCAGCATCCGCATCAGCTTGTAGCAAAGCCGGATTTCCGAATCCCAGCAAGCGCAAAGCAAGTTCGATCGCGCTCAAAGATGCGATCGTACAACCAGGAATCCAATACTTATTAGCTTTCAAAAATTTACCTGTAATTGGTAAATTGCAAAGCCATCGGATAATCTTCTTGCTTCAATCGTTGAATTACGAACTGCAAATCATCTTTATCCTTGGCAGAAACGCGCACTGCATCACCTTGAATCGAGCCTTGAATTTTTTTAAACTCATCTCGAATTAATTTAGTGATTTTCTTGGCAATTTCCTGATCGATCCCTTTTTTTAGTTTGATTTCTTGGCGTACTCTAGTACCACTAGCAGCTTCAATTTTCCCATAATCAAAAATTTTCAGAGACAAATTGCGCTTGGCGGCTTTAGTTTGCAAAACAGTGTGAATCGCGTCGAGAGTAAATTCACTGTCGGTATTGACAGTAATTGCTTCAGCGCCTAATTCTACAGTGGTTTTGGTATCTTTCAAGTCGTAACGGCTTTGAATTTCTCGCGTTGTTTGGTCAACAGCATTGACTAATTCTTGCCGATCGAAATCGCTGACAATATCAAATGAATAACTAGCTGCCATAAATTAGTAATTGGTAATAGGACATTGGGCATTGGGCATTGGGCATTGGGAATTGGGAATTAGGAATTGGGCATTGGGAATTAACAACTAACCAATAACCAATAACAACTAACCAATAACAACTAACCAATTCCCAATAACCAATAACAACTGAAAATTATCCATTAACAGTCATCAAACTGAAATAGAATAAAGAAACAGTGCAAGAAGAACTAATCGCAAACATGAGCGATCGCCCCAGCGGTATATTCAGGATATAGAAAACCGAAAAGAACAACCGGGCTACAGGAAATGCGATCGCAGCCAAACCCGCCGCCTCCGAATCAACCCCCGTCACAAAAGCCATCAAAGCCGCCGCTGAAAACAGCATAAACGTCTCAAACGAATTTTGGTGAGCCCAAGTTGCCCGCTGAGCGTAAGCAGGCAACCTCTCAAACATAGCGCGAGGTGCGGCTTGATCGTACCCTAGCTGCAAGCGGGCGAGGGCAACCACCAAAAACGGTGCATAAACCAGCGCCGCAGCAGCAGCAATACCATCAAGCAAAATAACCGACACAGGCAATCCCAACACCATTATTCCCCTCGCATTTCAATCAAAATAGAACAGAGTAACCACCTTGCGCTGTTCCTCCGCATCTTGGCAAGTTTTCAGCAAAGTGTGGCTTTCGTGAAAAGCAAAACAGATCAATTGCTGACAGCGAGAAATAATCTCCTGGTTGCACATGGCGCTGGATTCCGAGAGAGACAAACTATCATTTTTGGGATTTTCTACCAAATGTATGACTTGTTCTAGCTGCTCGCGAGACTCTCGTGGCTGGCGGCCCATACTTTGTGGCAAAATCACCGTCAGCAGATTAGGATCTGCCCGCATTGCCCCCCGAATCGCGGCTGAATTGGTGCCTGTAGCCCCCGATGTGATGAGCTGGTTGCCTCCCAGAACTAAGGCGTAGCTCAGCATCTCAATTAGCTGCTGGTGGGTAATAGGAACGTGGCGAGAACCCAAAAGAGCAATCCGCTTGGAGCTGGTTTGCTGGATTGCCGCAAGTTCTTGTAAAAAATCATCAACTCTGGGTAGCTCAATTGATTGACTCAAAGAATTTATTAAATAAAATAAAACTACGTTGTGGATTCTAGCAGACTCACTAGCAATTGCCGCCAAAAAAACTTAAGAATTACTGATTTACGATATCTGACTCTTTGAGTGGCAGATTCGGTGGAAACCAGAAGGCAGAATGTCTCAAAGCATTCGGCGACCGGAGCTCTTCGGGTAGAATTGAAGAAAAATTGAGAATTCAAGAATTTTAAGCTTTTATTTTAAATAACTAAAAATTTTCTCTGCCTTCTTCCCTCTGCTCCGGCTGCCTTGATAGCTGCGGCTCCGGCTGCGATCGTCAATGAACTCGATCGCGCAACCCCAACGATGCCATCATGCCATCCAAGTCAAAGTGTTCTGCCATTAGCTGAGTAACACATTCCACCTTGATGCGTTCGTGCAAACGTACATTACCAAAGGTGCTGTCGATAATTTCCACCGTGGTTAAGGTATCCAAATCAACAGACAAAACTGGAATTTCCATTTCTTCTGCCCTACCGATCACAAGGGGAGAAGGAGGCAAGTGGCCTGTGAGAATTAAACACTGAGTAGAGCTTTCCAGAGCCGCTAGCTGAATGTCCGTACGATCGCCCCCAGTGACTACCGCCATATTTCTGGCTTTGCGGAAATACTTCATAGCAGAGCTAACATTCATCGCGCCAATTGTCAAGGTTTCCACCATCAAGTCCAAACGGTCTTCACGGCACAGCACCTCAGCTTTCAATTGATGCACCAATTCTTTGACACTGACGCTGCGCAACAAAGCGCTTCTCGGCAGCATTCCCAAAACAGGAATACCCGCAGCCTCCAGAAAAGGCCGCACAGTCCCCGTGATGGATTCGAGTTTGTCCGAGGGAACATCGTTGAGTACGACACCCAGCAAACGCGAACCCAAACGCTGCTTAGCCGAGAGCAAATCGTCTACATAAAGATCGATCGGGCGCACTACCAGCAGCACAGAGGCATCAACCGCCTCAGCGACTTGAGGCAAAGACAAGTCAAACAAACTGCCTTCCTCCAAATTAGCCGGCCCTTCTAACAGCACCAAATCTCCGCTCGGAGCTTGCAAATACTGCCCTAGAGACTCGCGGTAATCTGTCTTGTCCTCTCCGCGCAAACGCTTGTGAATCGTCTCTTCGTCCAAAGACAGCAGAGTTGACGGCATCTGACTTTCTGAGAGCTTCAGAGTCTCTACGGCGAACCGTACATCTTCCTCCTCGGCTCCAGCTCCCTCCGAGCTGAAACAAGTTCCCAGAGGTTTGCCGTAGGCGATGGCTAGTCCTTTTGCCCGGAGTCCGAGTGCCATCCCTAGGGAGATCGCGGACTTGCCACTGTAAGCTTTTGTGGAACCGATCAGTAAATATTTAGTCAATTTGGGTACACCTTCACTCCTCAATTTGCACCTGTCTATTTTAATAAATTTAGTTTTTCAACCGTATTTCTGCACTGCGACTCAATTTCGCAATCCGATTATACTCGATTTTGTCGCCTTTGCGCACAGCATTTTTTCATTTGAAGCTTTTATTCACCTATTCGCCACCTTTTTATTTGGATGGTTTTTCAAGGTCATTTTTTGATAGTGTTTTTTCGATCATCGGTTTTCAATAACTATTTAAAGTTGAATAAAATGCGAATGTGCGATCGGACTTAAAAGTATCGCCAAAGGGATGATTTAAAATAACAAAAGAACTCAGTTAGTATTCCGACTTCTCAAATACAAGGCTGACACCTGGGATGCCAGAAACCCGGTTTATTCGTATATTTCTGGTTGCTAAGGATCGCGAATTACATGATTTACACAAGTTTGTGGGATGTCCCGCCCGTCCAGAAAGGACGGGCGACACATTCCACAAGAACAATAAAGATTGTAAGTTATATCAAATCCGGTAGCATCGGAATTATTAGTAGCCAAATTAGGAGACGGCAGTGCCGTGTCCCTACAATTAATCACGGTAGGGACACGGCACTGCCGTCTCCTCTATATCATTCCGGT
>CASBQF010000105.1 GCA_949127775.1 Oscillatoriales cyanobacterium PMM_0080 | reverse complement strand
CCTCTGGCCACCCCCACTCCCCCTTTCCCCTTGTGCCAGTTGGCTAGCTGTCTGTTTCTAGCCCTCATACCGCCGCACCCTTCACAAACCTCCGATCCAGACAGTCAAAGACTTACAGCTACTTTCATACATTCATATATTCAGACTCAGCCGATGTACCGATTGAAATACTGACATTTTACTGAAAGTACGATCGCCCTGCCGTTTATAGAGTTAACACATCTAATTCGGCAAACCGCACATGGAAACCGTCGCTTATTTTCCTGAAATATCATTTCAACTTAACTCAGTGCGATCGCCAAAAAAAATCCGACGCCCTGAAGTTCCTAAACTCAACATCCTAGAGTTTTTAATGAGAATTGCCTGAAATTAATGGGAAACAGAAGTAATTATGATCGAAATATTATCAAAACAAAACCAACAGCCTCAAATTCAAGTTGAGGATCGGGAAAAGTCAGGTAAAATACAATCACTTCCTTCTGCTTCCCCTTTATTTCCAGTGTCATACTTTCCAGCTACAGAATTTGAATATCAAGTTGGCGGCAGTTTGCCCGCCAATGCTCCTACCTACGTCACCAGAGCCGCCGATCGCGAACTTTACAACTCATTAAAAGCAGGTGAATTTTGCTACGTGCTCACCGGGCGCCAAATGGGAAAATCGAGTCTGCGGGTGCAAACGGCCCGCCGCTTGCAAGCAGAAAACACCGCCTGCGGGATTGTTGACATCACAGGAATTGGCACAGCCGACATAACTCCCCTGCAATGGTATGCGGGCTTTACAGCCACTCTCGCCAACAACTTTAAAATTAAAATGAATGTCAAGACTTGGTGGCGCGATCGAGAACACTTGCCACCAGTCGTTAGATTAAATGAATTTATCGAACAGGTATTGCTTCCTTCATGCGATCGCAATATCGTAATTTTTATCGACGAAATTGACAGCATTCTCTCCCTCAACTTCTCCAGCGACGACTTTTTTGCCATGCTGCGCGGCTGCTACAACAAACGTGCCGAAAATCCCGAATACAACCGCCTGACTTTTGCGTTATTTGGAGTCGCAACTCCTCAAGATTTAATCGCTGACAAAACCCGAACCCCGTTTAACATCGGCCGCCCCATTGAGCTCAAAGGATTTGATATTGCCGAAGCCACACCTTTAGCTAAAGGATGGGCCGAAAAAACAAACAATTCCCGAGAAATTCTCCAAGAAATATTAGCATGGACTGGAGGACAGCCATTTCTTACTCACAAGATTTGTCAATTAACTGCTCAGAAGTTAGCCGCACCAACTAACAGCGACTGCAATAGCACAGCCAACTATAAATTATTCATTGCCGAATTAGTACAGTCTAGCGCCCTCGAAAACTGGGAGTTTCAAGACGAACCGGAACACCTCAAAACAATCCGCGATCGCCTCCTGAGAAATCCCCAATGCACCGGCCGTTTACTAGGACTTTACCAACAAATTTTAGCCGATACGATTCGCCCAAATCAGACAAAAAAAACAGCAGATCAGTTAGCGGATTTGGCTGAAGACAGTTCCGAAAAAATGGAATTATTACTGTCAGGTTTAGTCGTCAAAGACCAAGGAAAATTGAGAGTTTACAACCCAATTTATGCCTCTGTTTTTAATCAAGAATGGATACAGCAACAATTAGCAAAGCGAAGACCTTACTCGGAGTCGATCGGCGCTTGGGAAGCCTCGAACCATACCGATAATTCCCGCTTGTTGCAAGGCAGAGCTCTGGCAGAAGCGTTAGCCTGGACAGTAGACAAAAGTTTGGGCGATCGCGATTATCAATTCCTCTCGGCTAGCCAAGAACTGGAAAATCTGGAAGTTCAAAGAGCTTTAGAACTAGAAAAAGCAGCCTCAAAAATATTAGCGGAGGCAAATTTAGTATTAACAAAAGCTCAGCAAAAAGCCAAACAAACAGTTCAATTAAGTTTGTTTGGACTCGCCACTATTTCGGCAATTTCTGCCAGTGTCATAGTGCAAACGCAGCGAGTTGCCGATCGCGCCCAAAACCAAAAAAAACAAGCGATAATTACCCAGATCGAAGCTCTCAATTCCACCGCCGATATTTCCCTAAGCTACGATCAGTTAGGAGCTTTGATCGCAGCAGTTAGCGCCGGGAAGAAAATCAGAGAAATTGAAGTTTCCCCAACGATAAAAGCACACACGGTAAATATACTGCACCAAACGTTAAATGCCCTAAATCCCGTCCGAGAACGAAATCGTTTCCCGAACGGACACACGGCTAATTTTAGCCCGGATGGCAAGTTAATTGTTAGTGCGGGCGACGACTTTATTGTGAAAATTTTTCAGCCGAATGGCAAGTTGATTTTGAGTTTACCTGGACACAAAGAGTCAATTACTGAGGTTGTTTTCAGTCCCGACAGTCAGTTAATTGCTTCTACAAGTTTTGACAAAACTGTCAGGATTTGGCGTCGCGATGGAACTTTGCAGCAAATTTTAAAAGGACATCTAGATTTAGTTTGGGGTGCGAGTTTCAGCCCAAATTCTGAACTAATTGCTACTGCTAGTTCTGATAAAACGATTAAAATTTGGAGTGCAGATGGCGTTTTGCTGCAAATTTTAAAAGGGCATACTAGGCCAGTTACATCAGTCAGATTCAGTCCCGATGGCAATATGTTGGCTTCTACGAGTCAGGATAAAAGTGTCAAACTTTGGAAACGCAGCGGGAAAACACAGTTTCGACTTGAGAAAACTCTTTTAGGGCACGGAGATGAAGTTTGGGGTTGCAATTTCTCGCCTGACGGTGAGACTTTAGCCTCGGCGAGTCACGATTGGAAGGTGAAACTTTGGAACACCCGCGGCAAGTTGCTCAGAACTTTAGATGATTCTACAACAGGTTTGGGTAGCGTCAATTGGAGCAGCGATGGCGGGATAGTTGCAGGGGGTGGCACTGACGGTAATGTGAGACTTTGGCGCCCTGACGGCACTTTGCTGCAAACTTTTAGGGCGCATCAAGCCGATGTGTGGAGTGTCAGTTTTAGTCCCGATCGCACAATTTTAGCATCCGCCGGCAAAGATGCGTCGGTGAAGCTTTGGAGTCTCGATGCTGCTAAAGTAGAAGCTACTGAACTTGACAAATTGCTCGCAGTCGGCTGTCGCTGGCTCGGAGATTACCTGCAATACAATCCGCGTGTTGAGAGCGATCGGCATTTGTGTGAAAAAACTGACAATTGACAATTTTGGGCAATTCCCCGCAACCGATTTTACCTGAATTGTCACAGCGGGCGATCGGCTCCATATTTATCGCTAGTTTTGTCTGATTGTCCTATAATTTTAGGCAAGGGGTAAAAAGCAAATGTACTGGCTCGCGATCGCAGATGTCGATCGATCCAAAGCAAATTAATGTCATCAAACATTCAAGGTAGTTATAACTGCTATCTTGGAATTAGTAGAATCTTGAATAGATAAAGTTTAGTAAATATTCAGGTTTCAAAGAGGCGTTTGCTGTTAAATTCATCTAACCTGCAAGATTGTTTTCAGTGATGCCAGGACGATTTAAAGCAAAAAAAATCCTGCTGTGTTAACTGGCTTCGATTGAGCAAATTAGACTTGATAGCCCAGCTATGAAAAGAGTCGAAATGCAGTGAAAATAGTACGCAATACTCCAGCAAGCCAACCACAACGGCCAATTACCAAAGGAGGGAGCAGTGTATGAACCTGATGGGTTGAGTCCCCAGAAATCGCAGCTTGGTTTGCGATCGACTCTACAGGAATTAACCCTGTACGACTTTCTCCTAGAGTCAGACTGTCTGGGTGGCGAAGTTGCTAAAATTTTTCAAGCTAATCCTTTACTTCCCGGCATTATCATCACTCAGCAAGGAAAGTTTACAGGGATGATTTCGCGCCGGCGTTTTTTTGAACACATGAGCCGCCCCTACAGCTTAGAGTTATTTTCTCAACAGCCCTTGTTGGTGCTCTACCGCTTTACTCAAACTGATATGTTGGTTCTCGATCGCAAAACCTCCATTATGACAGCAGTGCGGCAGTCTTTGGAGCGATCGCCCGAACTAATCCACGAACCAATTGTAGTGCAGATAGAGCCAGACAATTACAAACTTTTAGACGTGCACCAACTGCTGCTTTCTCAGTTGCAGATTCACGAGTTAGCAACCGTGGCGATGCGGGAATCGCAAGCACAATTGAGGCATCAAGCCCAACAGCTCGAACTTGCCCTGCTCGAACTTCAGCGCACTCAAACTCAACTAATTCAAACAGAGAAAATGTCTTCTTTGGGGCAGTTAGTAGCAGGAGTTGCTCACGAAATCAACAACCCGATCGGCTTTATCTACAGCAATCTGCACCACGCTAAAGAGTACACGCAAGGTTTAGTGCAGATGCTCGAAGTATACCGAGAATACTGCCCCGAATCCATCGCAGAAGTTGTAGCACAATCAGAAAAAATCGAACTCGATTATTTGCTGGAAGACTTGCCGAAAGTATTCAATTCCATGCAGCAAGGCGCAGAAAGGGTGCGCGACATCGTTTTGTCGCTGCGGAATTTTTGCCGATTAGACGAAGCTGAAATGAAGCAAGTCAACATTCACGACGGTATCAACAACACGATTATGCTTTTGCAAAGCCAGCTTAAAGGGAAACCAGGCCAAGAGGCGATCGCCATTCACAAAGAATACAGCGAGTTGCCACTGGTGCAGTGCTATCCCGGACAGCTAAATCAGGTATTTATGAATATTTTAGTTAATGCCGTTTACGCTATTATTGAGTGGAACAAACACGAAAATATCGATAACAAAAGCCAAAGTAAATCGCAATTATGCGAGTCCCAAAATTTGCATACAAATACTCAATCCTCAATTTCTCACTCTACAAATTCAATTTCTGCAATTCGGATTTGCACGGAATTAATCGAGGGGAAAAAGGTAGTAATTAGGATTTCTGACAATGGCCCTGGGATGACAGAAGATGTTCGGAAGCGGTTGTTTGACCCTTTCTTTACTACTAAGCCAGTCGGGAAAGGCACAGGTTTGGGACTGTCGATTAGCTATGAAATTGTTGTCAACCAACACGGTGGCGAATTGAAGTGCTTTTCGGAACCGGGAAAAGGTACAGAATTTGCGATCGAGATTCCACTCCAACAGTCTTCTCTAGCAAAGATTTTGCCTCGCTTTGCCTAATACAAAATAAGGAAGAAGGAAGAAGGAAGAAGGAAGAAGGGATAAAAGTTAGGGACTCGGCGGCTTCAACCGCTTAAGAGTCAAACTTTCGTTTTTCTGTGCGGAGTAAAGAAGCTACTATTGCAAACCTTTGCAAACCCACTTCCACAAAGGATGACTCGGCCCCTGTTGCCGAATGCGGCGCACTTGTTGTTCTAAACCCTGTTTTGTCCGCAAGGGCAATTCTGGTAACACATTTCGACTTTGCCAAGGGAAGACTACTAAAGTTATCGCCAAACACAAAACCAAACCAGTAGTCGGCCAGCGATGAAAATATAAACCGTAGCGCACCGCCGCCCAAGTAAAATTTTCTAACCACAAAGCGATTTCGCCGCGCAAACCCCAAATACTCAAAGAGCCGACGCTCATCCACAGCAATATTACTGTTAAAAAGCGGCCGTAAACTGTTAGTTTGTGGAGCCTTTGGACTTCAATTTGCAAATTTGGATCGCTTTCATTGGTCATTAGTTATCTGTTATTTGTTATTAGTCATTTGTTATTAGTTATTTGTTATTAGTCAGTCAACAGTCAACGGTTAACTGTCAACTGTTAACAGTCAACAATCAACTAAACTTCGTCTGGCGAGTTGATGGCTTCTACAGGAATGGCGATCGAGTTGTCGGTGCGACTGCGCCACCAAGCCAGCAGCGTGCTCGCAATGAAAATACTCGAATACGCACCGGCAATAAAGCCGACAATCAATGCTAAAGCAAAGTATCTGAGGGTTTCGCCACCAAACAAAAAGATGGAAAACAATGTCAGCAGCGTAGTAAAAGTCGTGTTAATTGACCTTCCCAGGGTCTGCATGACAGCATCATCGACAATTTGGTCGATCGACATACCGGGATTTAGCTTAATTACTTCCCGCACGCGATCGTAAATTACGACTGTATCGTTAACAGAAAAACCGATGATTGTCAAGAGAGCGACCACAAATAAACTGTCAACTTCGACTCCTTGAACTAAACCCAAAAATGAGAAAACGCCAACAGTAATTAATACGTCATGAAACAGAGCAACGAAAGCAAAAAAGGCATAATCTAACTGAAATCGGAACGTTAGATAAATAGTAATGCCAGCAAAAGAAAGGAACAAAGCCAGCAAACCTGAAGTAAATAATTGTTTGCCGAGGGTTGGGCCAACCGTATCAATTTGAGTGGATTTAGGATCAAAAGTGCCTATTTTATCGTTCAAAGCTGTTTGCAATTTAGTCCGCTTTTCCACATCCAAAGTTTTGGTTCGCAGCGATATACCTCGCTGTTCTTTGCCGATAACTTGAATGCTGCTACCAGCCAAACCTTGAGCGTCGAGGACTTCGCGGACAGCGGCAATATCGATGGATTTACAATTTTCTGGTTTCGTGCAGTCGAGTTCAAATTGTAGCCTAGTGCCGCCGATAAAGTCTAAACTCGGCCGCAGTGGTGCGCGGATGTCGGGACGAGTCCAAGAAATCGCCATCGATACTATACCTGCAAGGATAATAGCGGCGGAAATACTCCACCAGATCGATCGTTGTTTGATAACACTGAATTGCATAATTTGAAGGAAGAAGGAAGTTCGGCAACGGATTCTGTAACGGATGTAACGGATGTAACTGATAAGAAGGAAGAATTTCTCCATGTAGGGTGCGTCAGGGGAAGAATTTTTAGCCTGTCGTCAAAACATTCTGATCTGACGCACCCTACAATAACTACGGATTAACTATTAGCTATTAACTGTTTTCGACAAATCGGGACAAAACCACTGAGGTTTCCGCAGGGCTGGGAAGCCCAACACTACCAAAAGTAGAGTGCGACTGCAAGTAATAGCAGTAAACATACTCACGGCGACGCCCAAGGCGAGGGTGACAGCAAACCCTTTGACTAAACCAGCACCGAGCCAGAACAAGGCAGCACAGGCGATTAGAGTAGTTACGTTGCCGTCTAAAATGCTGGAAAAAGCACGATAAAAACCAGATTCGACCGATCGATAAAGCGTCTTTCCTGCCCGCAATTCTTCCCGCGTGCGCTCAAAAATCAGTACATTAGCATCCACAGCCATGCCGATACTGAGCACAAAACCAGCAATTCCCGGCAGAGTTAATGTCACTCCCAGTAGCACGAAAGCGGCCCAAGTTAGCAAAGCATAAATTAACAAAGCAATATTGGCAATTACGCCGGGGAGTCGATAGTAGCCAATCATGAAGATCAAGACCAACGTCAAGCCGCCGATACCTGCGTTAATACTACTTTGAATGCTGTCTCGTCCCAAGCTTGCACCGATGGTGCGGTTCTCAATAATTTCGACCGGTACTGGCAAAGCGCCCCCGCGCAATTGCACGGCTAAATCATTAGCTTCTTGTGTTGTAAAACGACCTTGAATTACGGCATTGCCGCCAGTAATTCCTGTCTGGGCAAATTCCACACCAACTACAGGAGAACTGATCATTTTTTCATCTAGAAAAACTCCGAGAGTCCGTCCCGTGCCGGCTAAATTTTTAGTAAGTTCCCCAAATAATTCGCCTCCTTTCGTGTCGAAACGGAGACCGACATTCCATTCGTTACCAGTGGGTTGAGCTTGGGCATCTTTGAGGTTTTCGCCGCCGAGTCCGCTGCTTTTGTAGAGTTTGGCGATCGCCTCATAACTCCTTTTCAAAGCAGCCTGATTCTCTTTGATTCCAGCCTCATTTTTGCTGGCTTTCAATACTGTTTGTTTTGCCACCAATTCCTGCTGCAACTGCCTTTCAATGCCTAATTGGGCTTCAGTTCCCGGCAGTTGTTCCCGGAAGTCTAGCTTGGCGGTGCCACCCAAAACTCGTTCTGCTTGCTGTGGGTCATTTACTCCGGGCAACTGTACGAGAATTTGGTCTTCTCCTACTGTTTGCACTAATGCTTCGGAAACGCCCAAACCGTTAACGCGGTTTTCCACAATCCGCCGGACTGCTTCTAACATTCCCTGGTCAATTTTGGGAATTGCCTGGGTAGTTTTTACTTGAATTGTGAGTTGCGAGCCTCCTTGCAAGTCTAATCCGAGCCGCGTCGGAATTGTTACTATTACAGTAATTGCGGCTATGACTAAAACAAAAATTAGGGCTAATACTGAACGTTGTTTTTGCATATTTAATTATTAGTTATTGGTGACTGGTTATTAGTTATTGGTTCATCCCGATCTTTTTTTCGGTTTTCAAATAACAAACAACAAATAACCAATAACAAACAACAAATAACCAATAACTATTTATACTCGCAAATCTACCATTTTTTGGACGGCTTCGATAATTTGGGGTGTCTGTACAATTGTCAGTTTTTCCAGATTGCCGTTGTATGGTGTGGGGATATCTTGGGAAGAAAGCCGCAAAACTGGTGCGTCTAGTTCGTCAAAGTAGCGATCGCAAATTGAAGCAATTAGTTCGGCACCAATCCCTCCTGTTTTCATGCACTCTTCGACAATAATTACTTTGTGAGTTTTGCGAATGGATTCGCCAATTGTCTCCATGTCAAGGGGTTTGAGAGAAATTAGGTCGATTACTTCTGGATCGTAACCTTCTTTGACCAGTGCGGGCACGGCTTGCAAGACGTGGTGCCGCATCCGTGAATAGGTCAAGATGGTGACATCTTTGCCCGATCGCACTATTTCCGCTTTGTCTAACGGCACTAAATACTCTGTTTCTGGCAAGTTTTCTTTGAGGTTGTACAGAAGGACGTGCTCGAAGAACAGCACCGGGTTATCGTCGCGGATGGCTGATTTCAAGAGTCCTTTGGCGTTGTAGGGAGTCGAACAGGCGACTATTTTCAAACCCGGTACTGCTTGGAAATAGGCTTCTAACCGCTGGGAGTGCTCGGCGCCGAGTTGTCGTCCGACACCGCCGGGGCCGCGAATTACCATCGGCATTTTGAAGTTGCCGCCGGAGGTGTAGCGCAACATTCCGGCGTTGTTGGAAATTTGGTTGAAGGCGAGAAGCAAAAAGCCCATGTTCATGCCTTCAATGATCGGGCGCAATCCGGTCATTGCTGCGCCGACGGCCATGCCTGTAAAGCTATTTTCGGCGATCGGGGTATCGAGCACTCGGAACTCGCCATATTTCTCGTAGAGGTCTTTGGTGACTTTATAGGAACCGCCATATTGACCTACGTCTTCGCCGAGTACGAATACAGAGGAGTCGCGGGCCATTTCTTCGTCTAGGGCCTCGCGGAGGGCGTTGAACAATAAGGTTTCTGCCATAGGAGGTGAATGATTGCAGGAGGGTTAGATTAGAATCTTAACCTTTTGAGGGTGTGCATTTGAATGCGATCGGACATTTGGCAGTTAAGACGTGAGATTTTGCCAACACTTATCATAGAATTTGTTTTATGTCAATGAATATTTAAGCTAAAATAATCCTAACTTGCCTGCCCATAGCAGATAAATACCATGCTCCAGAAAAAAACTCAACTAACTCTGGAAGAGTTTCTCACTCTCCCAGAAGGGGAAGGCGATATTACCTACGAACTGATTGATGGTCAAGCATTACCAAAAATGTCACCAAAGAAATTTCATTCTCGACTTACCAGAACCCTAATAAAACTCCTCGAACAGTGGGGTGATGAACGCGCAGAAATTGGTGTAGAATGGGCGGTCAAGTTAACTCGCAAGCGGCGAGACTGGGTTCCGGTTCCAGATGTTTTATATGTTTCTTACCAACGCTTATCTCCAGACTGGAATGATGATGAAGCTTGTCCTATAGTCCCAGAATTAGTGATAGAAATTATTTTACCGGAACAAACTTTCGGTCAGTTGGCGGCTAAAGCGAGAGATTATTTAGATGCTAAGGTATTGCGGGTTTGGGTAGTTGATAGCAAGGCGAGAAGTATTACAGTTTTTTACCCGGATGCAGCACCACAGACTTATATGGGAGATACGCTATTAACAGATCCACTTTTTGATGGATTAGAGTTTACTGCGGAACAGGTATTTCAGATGGCAAAAATACCATAATTTTTTTTGGATGAGTGTGTGGTAGTTCACAAGCTATTCCATTATGGGCAAACGATGTCGCAATTTTAACCCGAGCAAAATCCAGTCTTCCAAAGTGGATCGCAACTCATTTTGACACTCTTTTAAAGTTGAGCCAAAGGCGATGACTCCCTTGCAAACAGGAATTTTGCCGACAAAGCTATGATCTTCTAGTTTGTCATATATAGCCTCAGTCATTGCTCGATCGACGTATTCACTCAGAATGAATTTTACAGTCATTGAGTTTGAGTTTCCTTTTGCTTGTCGAATATTTGGCGATCGGGTATTTAGCTCTCCTTCACGGTTACATCTACTATTGTATCTCAGCAAAATGCTTCTGCAATAAATTGTGAATAAATCGATAGCGTCGATCGCCCGTTTGTTGCAATAGTCGGCGATCGACAGCAGCGTCAAGAAAACGCTGGTAATCCCAAGGAATATAGCCACTTGAGCACAGCACGAGGCGCAATACAAAACTTTCAATCGCCGGAATTGCAGGCAACACAGCACTAATTACCGCCACTACAGCGCCCGCAATCAACCCCCAAATCGACCCGGAGACTACGGTGGCAATTAATCCGAAAATCACCCAAATCAGCCCACCAACGAGCTTAACCCCAAACTGATACTTGCGTCGATCCTCGCCTGTTTCCAGCCAGTTGGACGGTATGCGATCGAGGTAAAATTCTTGAATTCCTTGCTGTTCCATCTTTTTCGCCAGCCATCCCAGCCAGTGGCGAATTTGTGCCGATCGCAGTTCCTTATTTCTGGGATACTGTTTCACTTGCCCAGTCATTTGTCGGCGAATGTAGGCAGTTAACAGATATTTGCGCTGTTCTTCTGCGGAAGTTATACGCTTCCAAGATTCGATTAAAATATCATCGTAAGCTAGAGCCATCATGCTCAAAAGTAAGGGAACTTTTGCTAATTTCAACAACTCCGGCTCGTTTTCAATACTATACCAAAGTTCGCGACTTCTGGCTTCTAGCAGATAATTTTGAATTTGAGTTTCTGTTAAAGATTTCAACAAAACTGCTGCTCGCAATTTAAATCTAGTTTGGCAGTTTTTGTAAACTTCAAAACTACTGCAAGCGACTAAATGTTTCGGTTTTAATTCACTTTCAATAAACTGATTGATTGCTTGAATGCAGCTATTTTGGCGGTGGGTTTCAACTTCGTCCAAACCGTCTAAAAGAGGCAACAATTTTTGTTCAGCGAGCCATTTTTTGCCGATCGCAGGAGAGATGCCGTATTTGAACTTAAGTTGAGCAATTAACCAATCGGCGATCGCCCCGGATTCTGCTTTCCACGATCCGAGTTCAAACAACACTGGTACTGGCAAACTAGGATCTTTTTCGGCGCGGGAAACTAACACCAAAGCTAATTCTAGCAGCGTCGTGGTTTTGCCCGAACCGATCGCGCCCAAAATCACTAATTTGCCGCTGGTGCGATCGAACACTTTGTCCATGCTAGCTTTGGGAGGAAGCCGAAAACTCGGACGATTGCCGGCTTTCACTTCCACATCCCAACAGCGGCTAACACCCAGAGGTGGCGAGTCTTGGCTGAGTTTAGCCTGCACAGTAGCGTGCAAAGACTGCGATCGGCCTGCTTGGATTTCCCGCTGCACCTGTGAAAGCAGTAAATCGCGAGGCGGTTGTAATTTGTGAGGCATCAATCTTGACATTTTAGTTACTCGGCTCAACCTCACCTTGGATACTTACTTTACCAGACTTGCCTACAATTGGCTCACAGCAACAGTAACATCACTATAGGGGTTTAGTATATATGCAGTGAAATTATTGTGGCAATTGTCGATCGAACATTTTCGGAAAAAAATCCTGAACGATTGGTTTAGACTAAGTATTTTCACTATGGTATTAAATAGCCACAGCAACTAGACAACATAAATTATCAGTATATATACATAGGAGTTAGTTATGCCGTTTACTTCTACTCAAATCATCGTAGTGGGCTTAGCAGGGCTAGCAACGGCTGTCGGAGTGGCTAGTGCAACTATACAACAGTCGCGATCGCCCCAATCGTTCAATCCTACCATTACAGAATCCGTAACATCGCCCAGAAACCCGATCGTACTGATGCCGACAAACAATGGCGAATCTGAACAACCTGAACCTCTACAAGCAACAATCTCGCCCATTCAGTCCGAGGAATCTGCACCACAAGCTACAAAAACGCCTGTAGTTGAACCGTCGCTAATTGCAGGAGTGTCGGAGTCAAAAAACGACCCTGTGGTGATCACGCCTCCAAATTCGGGCTGTAGAATCAGCATGGCTGTAGTCAACGATCCGAATCCACCGCTGAATGTGCGATCGCACCCGCGAGTAGCCGACAGCAAAGTAGTAGGAACACTTAAAAATAATAGCTTTGTTACCATCGTCCAAGAACAAAACGGGTGGTTGCGAATTAGCGATCCTGTTTCCGGTTGGATTGCCAAAAATCGCACCGAAAGCAGTTGTGCCAAAGTCACACAAGAGATCAAGTTCTTGTCGGGAGGAGATGAGGCGATCGTTAAAGGTAGAATTATCGGAGGTGGCAGTCACTCTTACAGAATTCGCGCTACGAAAGGTCAAACAATGACTGTTAAGAATCGGAAAGGTGTTTTCCCACTAATTCTGACTCAGAATGGCAAATCTTTGGCTGGAGATAATTATACAGGCAATGAAACTGAGTGGACGGGAAAAATTCCTGTTACTGGCAATTACACATTTGAACTAGACTCAAATTTCCGGGGATTTGCCTACGAATTTTCGGTAAAATTACGATGATTTTTTTGACATCTCTAGGGACATGGCACTGCCGTGTCCCTACCTTTTAATAATAGTATAATTAAGGAATCGCCCCCAGCGAGATATCAAGAATCGCGAATTTCTGCCAATCTTCCGAATCAAAGTGCCACCATTCTGTTGTGATACCAACAAATCCCTGTTTTTTCATCGCATCTTCCAGTAATTGACGATTTTTCCGAGATTGGTCGCTGCCTCCTCGGTAATTCCTATGGGCTTTTGTGGTAAAATCATCAAAGGGCGTGGGCATTTCCAATTCTTTGCCAGTGCGATCGACCAAAGTCAAATCAATAGCAGCACCGCGATTGTGCCGCGAACCTCTAGCAGGATTAGCAACGTAGTTCGGATCTGGCAAAACTTCCCACATTTGCTTAGTCACAGAAAAAGGTCTATAACAATCATAAACTTTCAAACCCAGTCCGCTTTTTTCTAAATCTGTTTGAACTAGAGATAACTTTTGAGCAACTGAACTTCTCAAAGCACATTTTGCGATCGGATAAAGTTTTTGTTTCAAGAAATTGTTAGTCGTGGCGTAGCGAATATCGAGACGAATATTGCGATTGACAGTGCGGATATCAACCAGTCGCGCCCAACTAGGCAGTTGACTCATGAAAACACTTTCAGGTATTACTAGGGTTGGTTCTGGTTGGGTAATTTGCAATTGTGGCGACTCCGTTGCGCGGACAAATGTTGGATGGTGCAGACCGATCGCACATAGCAACATTAACATAAATGCGATCGGATATTTTCCAAAACGATTAAATTTCATAGCTGTCATAAGTAGGTGGGTACAAATAAACATTAGATGGGGAGGGCGGGTTTTGACACAGATCAACTGGCTTGTATCATGGATTCTGGGCTAAACCAGCCCCTACCAGATACTATTGTTTTTTTCCAATGACCTACTTATAATATCGGGAGCAATGCCTTGCGATCGCAAATAAGCCGCTAATCGTTCTTTCTGTTGCTGAATTTAGGTATGATTAACTCGCTTAAGCAATCCCTGAAATTTAGAGAAATTCATGAATTGCCCGGGCAATTCATGAATTTCTCGGGCAATTCATGAATTGCCCCTACTAAATTTCAGAGGCAAATCATACTCCAGATCAGCAACGCCATTGTTCTTTCTGTTGCTGTTCGCGATTGGCTTTTTGGCTTTCAGCTTCAGCCCTTTGGCTTTCAGATTCAGCCCTTTGACGCTCTTGTTCGGTATGAAATTTATGCGAGAAAGACGGTTTGCTGGTTTCAGAGGTGAGGGGTGAAACCCTCTGTTAATTCCCCAACAGTCTGTTTAAATTGCCGATCGCCCTAATCTTGAAATACCATAATACTCCCCGAATAACAAGCCACCCAAACCTGATTGGTTGCTGCATCGTAAGTAATGCCGATCGGGCTGGCGTTCACATTCACGGTTTGCAGCACCTTCAAATCGCTCGATCGCACTTTGCTGACAGTATTAGAGCCATAATTCACCACATAAATCAGTTTACCGTCACCAGAAATTGTCATGCTACGAGGTTGACTTCCCGTCGAAACTCTATCCACAACCTCACCACTTTTTAAGTCAACTTTTGCGACATTTCCTTCACCATTCAAAGTCGCATAAAGATACTTGCCATTAGGATCGATTACCAAATGACGCGGCGCATTGCCAACATTTCGCAGCCATTCTACCGAAAAGTCGGTCAAATTGACCTTAGCAATATCTGAAGAACCCATGACAGCAACATATGCACTTTTTGAGTCGGGAGTTACCACAATACCCCGAGGATATGCACCCAATTTTACCCGTTCTATTTCGCTATTTTTATTGATATCAACTATGCTCAAATCCCAACTGCACCAATTGGTAGCGAGGGCGAAACGATTGTCAGGTGAAACAGCATTGAATTTGGGAACAGCACCCACAGGAATGACGTTTTCTATCTTCAAAGTTTCGGTATTGATCCGGTACAGGAAACTTTGGTCATGTTTTGCTGCTGGGGAACATCGATCGCTCCCGGGATTGTCAAACCCGGAACCGTACATCTGATAGTTGGATACATAGGCATATTTGCCGTCTGTTGAAAAAGCTGCTTCTACGGGAGAACCTTGATAATTACCTTGAAATTTAGAAAAGCCGAACTTCGACAAGTTTACGCGATCGGAAATGGTTTTGACTAATTTAAAATTTCGATCGTAAACTGTGATTGTATGATTGTACATCATGTTTTGAGCAAAAAACAAGCCCGTTCCCGAATGAACTATTGATTTCGGCGATATCTTGCCGTAAATTGTTTTTTTCAAGGTCATTTTACCTTGAATGTTTTCGGATCTTTTTGGTTGTAATTGACTTTGTTTTTGTTCGGAATTTTTCGCGGGAATTTCTGTTTTAAATGGTGGAAAAGATGGTTCTTGAAAAAAAGGTTTATTTGGCTGATTTTGAGTTTTATCTTCTAGTTGGTTGCTGTTTTCTCCGGCGCTAGCAGATGGTGAAGATTCAGCTAAATCGGCTGATGTTTTGCCCGTAGATTCAGGATCGGCGATCGGGCTTGCGGACTTAACCTTTAGGGCTGACAAGGTTTGAGGGCCGACTATCCCGTCAACTTTCAGGTTGTTTTCTGCTTGGAATTTTTTGACAGCAGCATGGGTGAGGACACCGTAAAAGCCTGTGGGTTTGGCGCGAAAATACCCTGCGTCTTCGAGAGTTTTCTGGAGTTGGGCAACTTTTGGGCCTGAATCGCCTTTTTTGATGGCTGCTAGTGCGGGATTGACTAAATTGGCTATGAGAGCGATCGTCAAGAAGAGTAAAGGAGTCGAGGCTAAATTCAGATGGGTTTCAGAATTAGTTTTTTGAAGCTGACATCTTGTACCATTTTCAGGAACAGGCATCTTGCCTGTTATACAATAGTTCAAGTTGTTTGTGATCTGGGTATCTTGCCCGCCCCTGAAAGCCTGATTTGTAGGCGTTTCCCAAATTTCCGCTAAATGCAGATAAGCCAGTCCGTCCATAGTTTTTACCGAGTATTTCTGGTGCTATGATACACCAGTTAACATTGATTAAAGGGAAAACTTAATTATAATTAAGCCTAGAGTGAAATCTCCGAGCAGTTTTTAATGGTGTAAGTAAGTAGGAGCGATCGACAATGTTGAGTTGGGAACAAACAACCGCAGAATCAATAGCCGCAGAGTCCTGCCAGACAGTGCTGTGGGATGGTGACGGCGGACTTTGCCAGCGGGCTTGGGTAGAAATCGATTTAGCAGCTTTAACTCACAATGTCAAACAGCTTAAAAATCTCTTATCTCCGCACACACAACTGATGGCAGTTGTGAAAGCGGATGCTTACGGGCATGGTGCTGTCGCAGTCAGTCAAACCGTTTTGTCAGCAGGTGCTAGTTGGCTAGGTGTGGCGACAATTCCAGAGGGAATTGAATTGCGAGAAGCTGGGATAGAAGCGCCGATTTTGTTGTTGGGGGCAACTCATACAGCTCAACAGGTAAAGGCGATCGCCCAATGGCACTTGCAACCCACTATTTGTACTGCCAAACAAGCCCTGATTTTTTCGCAAGTTCTTGTCAGTCTCAATCAATCTTTGCCGGTTCACGCTAAGTTAGATACGGGAATGTCTCGATTGGGTGCGCCCTGGCAGGAAGCAACAGAATTTGTGCAATTAGTCAAGGGGTTGCCCAATTTAAAATTAGCCAGCGTTTATTCTCACTTGGCGACAGCCGACAGTCTCGATACCACAGTTATGAAAGAGCAGCACGATCGGTTTAAATGGGCGATCGCCCAAATTAAAACATCAGGAATTAACCCCAGTAGTTGGCACTTGGCCAACTCTGCTGCTGCCCTCGCTGACCCCGATTTACACTACGATTTAGTGCGAGTCGGTTTAGCTACCTACGGTCTTTATCCAGCTCCTCACTTGCAAAATGTTGTGGATTTAAAGCCCGTAATGCAGGTAAAAGCTAGGGTGACGCAGGTAAAAACAATTGAAGCAGGAACTGGCGTTAGTTATGGATATCAATTTATCGCTCAAAGACAAACGAAAATTGCGGTAGTTGGTGTAGGCTATGCGGACGGAATTCCGCGCAATCTTTCTAATAAAATGCAGGTTTTAATTAGGGGTAAATTCGTGTCGCAAGTGGGAGCCGTGACGATGGATCAATTAATGTTGGATGTTACCGATATTCCCGACTTAGAAGTTGGTGAAGTGGTGACTCTGTTGGGTAAAGATGGGGAAAATCAAATTACTGCTGACGATTGGGCTGCGACTTTAGGAACTATTTCTTGGGAAGTTCTCTGCGGTTTTAAACACCGATTGCCTCGGGTTGCAGTCAGTAGTCAGTAGTTATTGGTTGTTTGTTATTGGTTGTTTGTTATTGGTTAGTGGTTATTGGTTATTATTATAATCAATAGGATTTACACAAACTTTAGTTGTAGGGTGCGCACTGTGCACATTACTGCTTACCCAGAGTGTAAGGTGCGCAGCGCGTACCCTATGTATCAAGCAATACGGTTCAGATCAGATGATTGTAGAGACAAAATCATCTGAAAAACAGATACTGCGATTGCTTCGCTATTCGCTCGCCATGACAAAAAAGCATTAACTGAACCGTATTGATGTATAAAGAGTTTACGGATAAGTCCTCCAATTCCCAATTCCTAATTCCCAATTCCCAATTAATATGACAGCCATCAGTACATTTATGCCAATAGCCCAAACCTTTTATTCTCAGCTAGATACAGAAAGAGTTCAAGCTTTTCAAGTAGCCCAAGAATTCTCGAAAAAATTCGTAGAATTGGGGTTTCAAATTGTACCTCAAGTGCTGTGGGCGATCGGCATTTT
>CASBQF010000104.1 GCA_949127775.1 Oscillatoriales cyanobacterium PMM_0080 | reverse complement strand
TCTCGATCCCCCTAAATCCCCCGAAAGCAAGGGGGACTTTGAGCGGAATCTTGTCCCCCCCTCCCACCAGGGGGGCTAGGGGGGATCTGATTCTATGCAGCCTCATAAAAAATTGGTATAACTTATGGAAATTTTGTATCAGCTTGCAATTCACCGTAAGCGGCATATACGGCTTTGACATTGTACCAATTCAGAAAAATCCGAGCAATTTCTAAAGCTAACTGTGGCTTACCTTGGTCAATCAACCACTGCAAAAAAGGAGTCATTGTCCGCTCGTTTAGCATCCCGCCCAAAGACAAAACTCCCCAGAGTATTTGGTGCAACCAAGTCATTTGAATCATCAGTCGCACGTTCCAACTCGGGTGTTTTTGATAAAACAAAACTCCCATTCTTCCGCGCTGAATTTCTCGGTCAATCATGCCGGGTATTTGGTCTAATTTAAAAGCTGGATGCCAGTGATATCCGACAGCCTGCGGACATTTAATCAGTTTCAAACCTAATTTTTTTAACCTAACACCCAATTCTAAATCTTCCCATCCATACAGTTGAAAGCGATTATCAAATAGTCCAGCTTCCAGCAGCCAGTGGCGGGCAATGGCGACATTTCCGGTAGCAAAATAAGCTGCTGAAAAATCCGTTATTTTGTAAGGTTCCGAGGTAGGGTTGTCAAAGTTGCAAGTATTGATGACGCTGCCGTAAGTAAAAACCGCATCAGTATCTTGGTAAGCCTGTAGCAAAGCATCTGCGTGCGATCGCAAAAAATCCTCTGTAACCACTAAATCGCTGTCAATAAAAATAATCGTGTCGCCCTTAGCATTTTCAATGCCCAAATTCCGGGCGGCGGCGGGGCCTTGGTGAGATTGACAGATCGATCGCACGTGCGGCAAAAACTCGGCATCTGTGGCCAACCACTCGATCGTCCCATCCGTCGATCCGTCATCGACTACAATCACCTCATAATCGATGACACTATTAGCAAACTGCTGATTTTCCAAAGCCAGTAGACATTTTGCCAAAATCGGTTTACGATCGTACGTCGGAATCACAACACTAAAAAACACGGCTTTTCCCCATCGCCACAGTTACCGTATCCCACGGTAGCAGATTTTCAGCAGCAAGTTTTTTGGGAAACAGTAAACTTTAGCAAAAAAAGAATATCTAAATCTGTACTATTTCTGACAAGCATTGATGTCAATTAAGTGCATAATACAAAGTTGGTTAAATTCCAATACGGTTGGGTTAAGCCTGATCTCCCTGGCACCCCCCTTAAAAAGGGGGGGACAAGAAATTGATCAAAGTCCCCCTTTTTAAGGGGGATTTAGGGGGATCTCCGGGCAATAAACAGTTTTAACCCAACCGTATTAAGTTAAATTCAGGATGTAAATACAAATGAGTCGCGCTAAAAAAGTTGTGCTAGCATATTCGGGCGGAGTCGATACCTCCGTCTGCATTCCTTACCTAATGAAGGAGTGGGGAGTCGAAGAGGTAATTACTCTGGCTGCGGATTTGGGACAGGGAGATGAATTAGAACCGATCCGCAAGAAAGCTTTAGCATCTGGTGCTTCGGAATCGTTGGTAATTGATGCTACGGAAGAATTTGTCAAAGATTATGCGTTTCCAGCAATTCAAGCCAACGCACTGTACGAAAATCGGTATCCTCTGTCTACGGCGCTAGCCCGCCCGCTGATTGCGAAATTGTTGGTAGAAGCTGCGGAAAAATACGGTGCGGATGCGATCGCCCACGGTTGCACCGGCAAGGGAAATGACCAAGTACGGTTTGATGTGTCGATCGGTGCACTGAATCCCAAGATTAAGATTTTAGCACCCGCGCGGGAGTGGAAAATGAGCCGCGAGGAAACGATCGCCTACGGTGAGAGATGTGGCATTCCGTCGCCCGTGAAGAAGTCTTCGCCTTATAGTATCGATCGCAATTTGCTAGGAATGGCGATCGAAGCCGGCATCCTCGAAGATCCTTGGGCGGAACCGCCGGAAGAGGTGTTTTTGATGACAAAGGCGATCGAAAACACCCCCAACACACCCGAATACATAGAAATCGGTTTCGAGTGCGGAAAGCCAGTCAGTTTGAACGGCAAAGAATTAGCACCAGTCGCCCTAATTACCCAACTCAACGCAATAGCTGGAAATCACGGAGTCGGGCGCATCGACATGATTGAAAACCGCCTAGTCGGGATTAAATCGCGGGAAATTTACGAAACACCAGCGATTTTAGTTTTGATGCACGCGCACCGAGACTTAGAAAGTTTGACCTTGACAGCAGATGTCACGCGATACAAGCGCGGCATCGAAGAAACCTACAGCGAAATGATTTACAACGGTCTTTGGTACAACCCTTTAAAAACTGCTTTAGACGCATTTATTCAGGATACTCAAAAACGAGTAACTGGAACCGTGCGCCTAAAAATGTTCAAAGGAAATGCCACAATTGTCGGCCGCAAATCCGAATATTCGCTGTACAGTTTCGACTTAGCAACCTACGGCGCCGAGGACGAATTCGATCACAAAGCTGCTGAAGGATTTGTCTACGTTTGGGGATTGCCAACGCGCATTTGGTCGGAGAAGAATCGAGGTTAGGATTTGTTAACTGTGGAAAGAAACCGGGTTTCTATCAAAAGCCTTTGCTTTCTCAACCAAAAATAGGAAGAAACCCGGTTTCTGACCTCGACCTGCGTTCAGGAGTGACAAACTTTCGTCCGCGCAATGCGAGACTAAGAGTAAGGTGGGCAATGCCCACCTTATTTGTTAAAGTATGGATAAAATAATTTAAAAATCCTAGTGATATCAATTCCAGTTGCATCGGAATTAATATCACCGGAAATCAGGACACGGCAGTGCCGTATCCCTACAATAAATCGGGCGTAGGGAAACGGCACTGCCGTGTCCTCGCTTGTCATTCCGGCGCAGCCGGAATTGATATGAGTTTGGTATAATAGAAGTGGTAGGAATCTACACTCATAAAAGACTCATTATAAAACCAATGATTGCAAATCAAAGCCAAAATTACATTTCCCCAGAAGAATACCTGAAATTAGAAGAACTCAGCCAGATCAAACATGAGTATATTCAGGGCGAAGTCTATGCAATGGCTGGTGCAAGCGATGCTCATGTGACTGTTGGTGTCAATTTAGTTTCCTTGTTGAAAAGTCATCTGCGGGGTAGTGGCTGCCGTATTTATATGTCAGACATGAAAGCGAGGATTGAATCTAAGAATATTTACTATTATCCTGACGTGATGGTAAGTTGCGATGAACGGGACAAAGCATTTCAATCTTTTAAAAGACATCCTTGTTTAATTATCGAGGTTTTGTCAAAGGGTACAGAAGGGCTCGATCGCGGAGATAAGTTTGCTGATTATCAGGAATTAGAAACGCTTCAGGAGTACGTATTGATTAGCCAAAAACGGCAGCGGGTAGAGTGTTTTCGCCGCAATGCTGAGGCGTTGTGGGTTTTGCAGTCTTACACGCCCGGAAGCGAAGTTTATTTAGCTAGTGTTCATTTTCGCACGAGTATGGATGCTATATATGAGGATGTAGTGTTTACAGGAAACGATGCAGAAATAGAAAATTGAACGAGTGGCTAGCTTAAAAATAGGGCGAGTGCGGTATAATAGAAATGGTAATGATTTACGCTCACAAAAAGTGAATTGGAAATATGCCAAAATACCTGACAATTGCAGAAGCGCAACAACAACTACCAGAGTGGCCTGATGACTTAGTAGCAGAGCCAGCTATTATCACTAAGGATGGGAAACCGGCAATTGTTGCCCTCAGTTTTAAACAATTTGAATCTTTGTTAGAAACCATAGAAATTCTCTCTGATTCCGAATTTATGACGCAGTTGCGATCGGGCATCGAACAAGCCCAGAAGGGAGAAACAATAGATTTACAACAGTTGAAAGCAGAATTAAACCTTTGATAGCAATGAAAAAATGGAGCCTGTAGAATATCAAGTTATTTTGACGGAACAAGCGCGGCAGCTATTTGCTGAAATCAAAGATCGGCGGGAGCAACAATCACTGTTAGCAAGATTGGAGAAACTTAAGCACGAGCCAGAAAAGCAAGGGAAAGCTTTATCAGAAGAGTTGACAGGCTATCGCAGCATTCGTGCCGTAGGTCAGCGTTACCGAATTATTTATCAAATTGTACAAGATAAAGTGCTAGTTGTAGTAGTTGGAATAGGACGGCGCAAAGAAGGGGATAAACGAGATATTTACACGGTAACAACCCGACTGTTAGTAGATATGATGCTAGAGTCAGAAAGCGATGATGAATAATCGCACTCTTTCATACCTATGCTTGACTCAATATTTCCAAAAACTCTTGCACAACTAGATCCGGTTGTTCGCTGCATCGGGTAGCTTCGTAATGTTTGACAAGACAGATGCCAGAATTTATCGCCAAAATATCTACTGCTTCATTTTATATGGATTACTAAACCGTTTGGGTTTTAGTAAGTATTCGCAACTCTTAGAATCACGTCTGAGAGTTGCGAATACTTACTATCTTCCTTTACCACATAAACAGTTCTTTGTCAACATAAACATACTTCCCCAAAACCATCAGCGGCATCATCTTCCCGCTGCCAAGCAAATCAATTGAAACCCCATCTCGAATCAATATTTTAAACAATTCCTCGTCATCTTTTATCAAGCTAGCATCTAATTCAATAACTTGACCTTCTTCCGTCATTACCTCCAACAAATCAGCAGTAGATACCTGAAATATTTCCTGATTATTACACCGCGCAGTCAAGGAATTGCCATAACTGCCCGTAGCTTCAATATCAGATATTAGCCATTGGTTTAAAAGATAATTTTTGTCTAAATACTCAAGGATTTTTGCAACTCTCAATTCCAGTTTTTCCTCTGCTTCGCAGCAAAGTGTCACAGCCCATTTTTGACCGATATTATAGGTAATAGCCGATTTTTCAGATTTCATAATGCTTCCGGGATTCTACTTCTAGCCCGATCGCACTTTCCCCATTCCTCACTCCTCAGACTCAAAATCCACGCGATGATCGCCCTTTCTCTCCCCTCACTTGTTCACCGTACTCTCTGACGGATGGCAAACAGGTTTTTGAGTAAGCGCGAGCGAAGCTATCCCGTAGGGAATCGCCTCTGCCTTCGTGCCAAACTTTCCCAATTCTGCTGGTAGTTCCAAGACTTCTCCTCGGTATTTTCCCAAAACCAACTCAGTCACCTTAAAAACAATATGCTGATTAAACTTAAAAGTTTCCCAAAACTTATCCTCATGTTTAACCATCTGAATTTTATGACCGCCAATCAGGTCAAACTCCCTGATAAACCTAAACGATTTTTTCTCTTCCCCGATCGATAGTAAAACGTCGAGTGAGTCAGCTTCCTTTCCTGATTCAATAGTCAAAATTATTACGTTCATTATCATTGCGATCGCTTACTCCTCAGACTCAAAATCCACACGATCGAACATTTCGCCCAAAGACACCTCAAACTGCACCGAACTCAACACCAGAATCGCATCAGCACCATCATACTCAGACAAAACCCACTTATTGTCATCCGTCTTAGAAAACTGTTCAACGTGCATCTCGTACTGATCAATCAAAATATACTCCCTCAAAGTGGGAATCGATCGCAAAAGTTTAAATTTGTCACCACGATCGTAATTCGCTGTAGATTTCGATAAAACCTCAGCCACCATCATCGCATTAGTAATCGTATCTTTTCTACCCTCAAGAAACTCCAACTTACCTGCAACCAGCATGACATCAGGATAAGTATAAACCCGCTTCGACGGCATCCACAAACGCAAATCGTTCATGAATACATCATAGAGTTGCCCCTTCAAAGCAAAATTAAGGGCCCCACCAAAATTAAGAGCTATACGATTGTGATTCGGTGTTCCGCCTGTCATAGGAATTATCTTTCCATCGTGGTATTCGCTTCTAAATTCTGCCGCCTCTTCCAGTTGTAAATACTCTTCAGGAGAGTAGTAAGGCTGTGGCTTACTATCAATTACTTCTGCGCGAATTTCTGTTGATGCCGTCATACTACATCCTCCTGCGATCGTACTCACAATTATAACCGGATTAAGATGGGGAGCGGGTTTTGCCTCGATCAACTGGCTTGTATCATGGATTCCGAAGCTCAACCCGCCCCTACCAGATACTATTGTTTTTTTCCAATGACCTACTTATCCGCAATCAAAACAACCGCTTAAAGCTCCTCATCAGTGGTTTCAATTACCTCTCCTTCAAACTCAAAACCCCGCTCCATACCATCAAAATATTTGTCAAAATTAGGCTTGATCCACAGTGCCGCTTCCCCCTGTCCCAACTCCACAGCTTTATCAATTACCTCCTTCCAATCTCTCAAAGAAAATCCCGTCGCTTCCATCGTCTTGAAACAATCCCAAACAAACTTTGGCACTGATACCGGCGATACAGAATATCTCAACAATTCCTGTGCATCTTCTGGCGAAATAATCACATTATTTTCAACATAAATCATACCCACATCTTCTTCTCTTTCCCCTTGCCAATTCACTTCGCCTCTCAAAACATAACCCCAAGGTTCAAGAAAATTGTTGATAATATACTGTAACCATTCAATATAATCATAAAACTTTTCTGCGCCGCTCCACTGAATCCCCCCGCCGTCAGCAGTCGGAATCCACTTACACCACAATCCCGGCTGAGTCTTCGGCGGGCGGTTGCAATCCACAACGGATACTTCCGACTCTTCATCCCATTTTTCATTGACAAAATAGCAGCCTTCTTCGCCTACGGGCAAATTAACTGCTGTTCTCGCCGGATCGGGAATACTTTGCAAAATCACAGAATTTCGCTTCATTCGTCTAGTCCGAGAAAACTCCAATAAGTAAATAGCTTCGCTGTCCAATAACCGTTTATTTAAATGAAATGTTCCGTCAAATATTGTAGTGTATCCCATGATTTTTATCTTTTATAAATGTAGAGGTGTAGAAGTCCACTTCAGAATAAAGTTGATTGCTTGTGGAACGGGCTTTGAGCAGCGTTGCTAATATTATTACAAAATGTAATTTTTATCTATTCAACTATTTTTATGAACGGGCAAGATGCCCGTTCCACAAGAAGATGCCCGTTCCACAAGAAGATTGGCTTTTTTTTGGAATCGCTTCCAATCTTACTTAGTTTTGTCCAAATTTCGCGACTCCAACCAAATAGGAATTGCAATCCAAGCAACTGCTAACAGTAATGCAAATACCGCAAATTGAGCCGCCCAAGCTACTAACTTTTCTAAAGACACAACTTGTCCTAAGAAATAGGATAGACTTACCATTACAGATGCCCAGCTTGCTGCACCTAGAATGTTGAATAGCGAAAATTTCCAAAAGGGCATTTCGGCTATTCCTGCTAGGGGACTGGCAAAAATTCGTAGCAGTGCGATGAAACGACCCAAAAATACGGCTTTAGCTGCGTTTTCACTAAACTTTTCTTTCAAGTCAAACAGTTGTTCTTCTCGAAAGCGGAAGATTTGTCCTAGCTTCAGCAGTAGTGGCCAGCCGCCGTATCTGCCGATCGCATAACCGAAATTTCCGCCCACAGTCGCACCGCCGATCGCACTTGCGAGCACAAACCAGTAATTCAGTTCCCCACTACCAGCCAAAAACCCACCAGCAATCGTAATCGTCTCACCTGGGAGGGGAATTCCCAGATTTTCCAGTAAAATTCCCAGAAATATTGCCCAATAACCGTAATCATGAGCAAATTGCTGAATAGTCTCTAACGATAAAAACTCAAAAGACATGGGATGCTGCCTTCGTAAACTTTTGCAAAGCTGAATACTTTTATATATTGGCTCGATTCAGCCAATAGTGCAATCTTTCGCAGTGATGAAGAACACAGCAGAGTCGCGATCGCGTGCGTAAGCAAAAATTAGCTGTAGTGAGATAATCAGTCAATCAAGAATTGTAGCGCTTGTATCTTGCTCGATCGCCAGTTAGTAATCTTACTTAATCTATCACACAGGACATCGCCTCCAGAAACTTTAGCTAAAATTATGCTGTCTCTTAACAGAACCAGCAACTAAATTTACTGATTCATACTTAACAATCAAGCGGGTAACAGTTATGGCAGATCCCAACTTCCAGCAACACATCATCTTCCAGCCTCACAACTGCCTTGATTCGCAAGCTGGGAGTCTCCTCCAACAACAGTTAGCAGAAATTTTGCCCGATCGCCACCAACTCTGGGTAATAGACATGGGAGACGTAGATTTTATCGACAGTTCCGGGATCTGCGCCTTAGTCGGCGGGCTCAACGCCGCCCGCCATCGTGGCTGTCGCCTCGTCATCTGCAACCTCTCAGCCACAGTCAGGCTAATTTTTGAACTTACTCAACTCGACCAACTGTTTGAAATTTTTGATAGTTTTGAGCAAATTGTCCCCGCTGAAACTCCCGCTTTAGTTGCTTGATCGAGAGACGACTCAAATCTTCACTAGAAAGATAAAGAAGTAATTTGCATATCATAAATCGACTTATTTGTCAAGCAACACCAATGACAGAGGAATAAATCCGGCACTTGAACGCAGACAGAAGCGATCGCAGGTGCGGCTGGAAAAGGCCAAAGTCGATCGAAACAAATTCTTTCCCCTACGAACCCGAACTGCATCAAATAAGTCGCCGGTGGTGCATTTAAAAGCTCCAGCAAGCGGTAAGCCAACTCGTATAACTGCTGTCGCCAAACATCCGACAAATGCACCGGTTGAGAGTAAATCAACTCGCCAGACAACCGATCGGGTTGGACACCGATCGCCTCAGCATACAGCGGCCCCTTCGCCGTCAACACCACAGGTAGCCAAAAACTGCCCTCGCCCACAGGTACTTGCAAATCCTGAGCCACTCGATCGCGCGCCGCCGACACATTGGCGCAAAATTCATACACATCCCGACCCGGAAAAACCAGATCCGACGGCAGATCCAGCGTCAAAGGACAAAAGATCGTCTCATCATCCGTAAGCGCGCCAGAATTGAATTCAGAAACCTTACAGATATCGACTTCAGTTAAAGGATGAGATTGAGCGATCGCCGCAGAGAGACTTGCGGCCAAGTCTGGCTCGTCCCCCGCCAAAATCAGCACCCTAGACATTGCCAAAGATCGGCATTTGAAGACCCCGATCGTCATCAGGATCGACGCTCGGCAGATCCAGCCCCTTAGCCTTACGATTCCGCACCGCCAGACGGTAAGTCACGCTCTGCAATTCTGTGTGTAACTGGCGATTTTCCTTTTGCAGTTGCTCCAACTTGTCCTTAATTGGCTCGATCCGCTCAGCAAACTTCTGGCGGTAAACCCCAGGCAATTCCTGAACCACCTGTTCTAGCATCCGAGAGCGATCGGTCAATTCTTGCACCGACTGTCGCAGTTGGTAAACCTCTGTATCCCGCTCCGCGATTTGTTCCTGATAAAAACCCACCTGTTCTTCCACAGCTTGCAGTTGTTCCCGCATCGCCTGCATTTGAGCTTGGTGGCGATCGGAAACTTCCGGCGCCGGCACAAAACTCGAATTTCCCTTGACCAGTCTGAACAGTTCTTGAGACAACTGCTGCACCAATTGGTCGCGCATTTGCAGCTCTTCGGTGAGACGAGATACTTCTGATTGCAGTTCTTTTGAGCTTACAAGTTTAGTTGGATTCACGATGATTCTCAGCTTTTGCTATGTAGTGCGTTTGTTTCTCTTTAAAAATATCTTTCCCTTACCACAGAGGCAAGAGGCAATTTAAAAATTTTGAACTCGCGCCGGCTAGATCGATCGACCGGTGCGGTCAACCGTAAAGCCAATTTTAACTCAAATAGCGGCATCAACGCGATCGCCTGAGCTTCTTGCCACAGAGTCAAATAGGAATGAGAATTAAATAACTTACAATCTGATGATTCTTGTGGGATGGGCGTCCCGCCCGTTCTTTATGGACGGGCGGGACGCCCATCCCACAAACTTCTGTAAATCATTTAATTTGCGATCCTTAAAATTCTGGTTTTTTTGCCAATCAAGCCGATTTTTTCGCTTTTTATGACAATAGTTCCCGATTTCCGGTTTAAACGATCGCCGCCGAGAGCACTTTGCCAGCTTCGTCCAAGGTACTACCAAAACAGATAATTCCGTCTTCGTGACCGGCCATCGCCAGAATTTGACGATCGGCTAAATTCTCTTCCTCAAAAAGTCTAAACATTTCTAAGGCCATTTGAGGAGTACCGTAGGGTATTTCTTTTCTAGTAGTAGGAATCTTAAACAGCAGTTTATGCCATAGTTTCGGGTTATGGATGTGAATTATTGCGTCCACATCATCTTTGTGAAGGTATAGAGCAGCATGAGTTAAGGACTCCGACGAAGCTGGTACGGGGCCCCGGCAGCGGAGGAAATTTTGTTCTAAGTTAAATTCGGTAACAGTACAGTAAAATTCAGACCCCAGATTTGGCAAGTGTGCCGTCTGAGTACCTGAAATCACGAATTGGCAAGAATTGCCGATCCTGACGCTGACGTTACCAAATCCGATGCCATTTTCGTAAACACTAATCAGTCCCCAAGAGTGAAGCCGATCGCGCCAGTCCATCAAATCTGCTATATCCGCCGCAGGTACAGGGTTTGCCTCTTGCCAATCACAGCGGTACTTAACGACTCCTTCATCCATTCATTTTTTTGTTCGATTACCCGAAATAATTGGTTGAAAGCTGATCGCGAGTGAGGGAGAAATAAAAATCCGACTATTAATTACTCCAATCCTCTTCCTTCTAGATAGAGGTCGCTCGCAAACTGTCAACTGCGTCGCCCGAAAAGCCCTTCGACTCCGCTCAGCGCACCGCCCTTCAACTCCGCAGTGCGCTGAGCATAATCAAACTGTCAACTGTCAACTGTCAACTGTTAGTCTACATTCCCGTGTCGCCATAATTGGCGATCGACATTAGCAAAAAGTAAACTACGAAAGAAGAACCAATTATCGTAAATATCATGGTTTAACCTCAACAGTGATTGCAAAATTTGAATATGAAAACGCACCCTTTCAGGCGGAGAGTTTAATTTTCGGATCTTGTCCGATCTAGTTTCTTGTGTAAAACTACTTAACATCTCTCAATAAATTATCGAGCAGTTATACAGCAGTTATACTGAGGTGAATCACCCCCTAATAGATTTTTAACTAAAAAATAGTTTATTACCCGGGGAATTCGGTAAAAGCAACCGTAGATTTACTGATATCTTACAATTATAGCGAGCCGAACACAAAAATAAAATATTTTTTAATCAATTATCCAAAAAGCAAGCCGATCGAACTTTCAAAAAGTTCGATCGGCTAAATTTTCGAGTGTAGCGCGATCGCCAGCAGCCCTTTAAATGTGGAAGTGATACAAGATACTGCCGTCGTCCTTAATTTCGCAATTGGCATTAAAGACTTCAGCTTGTTGGTTCAAAAAGCGCCCAGCTACATCCGGCGACAGTCGCGTCTCCATCGCAAACCGCACCAGAGTGATTTCGCCGCTGCCTTCTTTGATCAGTCGGTACAAAGCACTTTGAAGTCGATCGCTCTCTTCTCGCTGAAAAGCTGATTTGTGCTGCCAATCCGCCACCGAAGGAATCAAACCGCGGCTCACCAAAATCGCCAACAGCAGCCCAACTCCCAAAATCAGAGGCACTGTCGGATCGCTCGTGGGTGTCGCCACAATTTGCGGCGCTGTAGCAGCGGCAAAACTGCTCACCATTTCTTTTTCCGACGCTTGCGTATCCGCCATTGCCAGTTGAGTTTTGTTGTAAAAGTCTTGCTGAAGCTTCATTTGCTGCAACAGGCGAACACGCTCTCTTTCGTATTGGTCGAGTTTTTGCTGAGCTTGTTTCAGGTCTTGAGTGACTTGCGCCAAGCGTTGGTTGAGCGACTGATTGACAGATTGCCACCGATATCTATTAATCAGGCGGCTTTTTTCCACCATGCCCTTCATCAACATATCCGCCGTTTGGATTGCTTGCTGCTGATCGAGCGATCGATACCCAACAGCAATCTCTAGTGGTTGTTCCGGCTTAGAAATCTTGACGCTAGCATTTTGTCGAACTTGTTGAGGTGTCAGCTTAACAACATCTGCCACTGCTTTGACAACATTATCTGCCAGCAAAACATCGGGAGTCAGTTGTTCTCCCTGCTTGAGAATTGTCGTCCCCGTACTCGAAAATTTGACTGGTGGACTATTAGAATTGAGAGTGCCTTGAGCCAAAAATCCCGGTGGCGGAGCTAGGCGGTAGGCAAGGGCCCCTGAAATACCCATAATTACAGCGAAACTGCCTAGGGCAATCCATCTGTATCGATTTGCTGAAGGTCTAAAACGTAAATTTCCCATTTTGATAGTCAAGTCATAACATTCGCTTTGCGTGCAGCTACTCCCAAACCAAAGAGCGATCGTTTCTTTCTTTAGAGTGAAATTGACTGCTGAAAAATCACTCAGATTATAGAGAAAAGCTTTCAGATATGCTTTTCACATTTGCCAATATTCATGTTCCAAAAAAAGCATCGTACTTGTGTTTTTTCGTAACTGTAACCTCAAATTTTATCTTTAGGAATTCTCTCAAATCCGGCGGCACCGTCAGGTGACTGTTCGATTTTACAATTCCGATGAAGCACGGATTTGATATTACTCAAAGAATCAAGGAGGCGAGCCGGATTCAGTAAGTCTACTTCCACCTCCGGAGCAGGAGTGCAAGAGTGAAATCTTGGCGTTCCTGACGGGGTGTTTGTTGACTTTTAAAACTTTTACCTTTACGAGAGCGACAATCCTCCAATTATTTTACTTCTTGCTGTACGTTTTGCGGAAACAATCTGGCAGATGATATCAATTCCGGCTGCGCCGGAACGATCGGCGAGGAGACTCAAGATGCCGTTTCTGGCGCGTCAGATTAATTGTAAGGACAAAGGCACTCGCCGTCTCCTGATTTTGGGTAATATTAATTCTGAGGCAACCAGAATTGATATAAGTGGTGACTTGATAACAGATAAGAAGACACCACACTAAAATTTCAGTTTGATTTAGTGGTGTGTACGATACTTCGCTTTTTCTCTCGACGTTGCCTGCACTAGATACTGCTTGTATAGCGGTATATTTTCAGGCGTCACAGTTACAGAAAACCAAGAGATCGCACTTACAAATTTTATCCGATCGACTTTGGCTCTGAATAGAAAACTGTTGGTTTTGCCCGATCTTCTCAAAGAATCGCGGGTTAAACAATGAAGATAACCTTAAATATTTTTCCTAAAAAGTTACTAGCCAAGAATTATACCACGCACGTATCGTGTTTGCTACAGATCAAAAAAGTTGTGGAGCAAGTCGCGAGACTTGCTCCACATCAAACGATCGTTTGACAAAGTTATTCGCGATCGACTTTTCGGAAGGTCAATCTTCAGCAGCCGATCGGCAAAATAAGACCTTCACGGGCCATGACAGCCTTCGGGAAAGCGACTTGCACCTCTTCGGCGATGCGATCGAGAAAATCGTCAGTGTGAGCCGGATCGTGGTGAAAAATCACCACTCGTTTCACCCGGGCCTCCTTAGCTATTTTCACCGCTTCCTGCCAAGTCGAGTGTCCCCAACCCACCTTCGGAGATTTGGGGTTGTGATATTCCTCGTCTGTATACATCGCATCGTAGATCAGCACATCAGCATCGAGGGCTAGATTGTAAATATTCTGATCTAGCCGATCGGGAAAATGCTCCGTATCCGAACAGTAAACAACAGATCGGTCTTGCCAAGTCACCCGATATCCCATCGCAGTATTCGGGTGATTCAGAGAACCAGTCCTAATCTCAATATCATCCAGCATCATCGTCTGGTTGTGATTGATCTCGTGAAAATTCAAATCTGCCGGCAAACCCATCAGTGGCACCGGCGAATTCGAGTGCAGCACCCGTTCCACAAAGTGCCTTTTCAAGCAATCTCCATCCGGCGGAATCGCCCCATAAATATCAAAACTATTGCCGCGGATGAAAGCTGGGGCAAACATCGGGAACCCTTGAATGTGATCCCAGTGATAGTGAGTAAAAAACATATAAGCTTGCACGGGCATTTCTTGCAGCAACTGGTCTCCCAGCATCCGCAAGCCAGTTCCGCCGTCAAAAATCAAGCGTTTTCCACCGACTCGCATTTCCAAACAAGAAGTGTTTCCGCCATAGCGAACAGTTTCCTGTCCTGGTGTCGGAACACTGCCCCGGACGCCCCAGAACTGTACTACAAAATCATCTATACCTGTTATTGCTTCGGAGGGTTGAGGGCAATCATCAAGGGGAGTTGCCACTACTGAGGACAAGCTGATTTCCATTTTAAAATTCAGGCTTTAAGGTTCCACATTGTCCGTGATGGCGTAGTAGATGGTCGCATAACACTAAAGCTACCATCGCCTCCACCATTGGCACAGCTCTTGGCAAAACGCAAGGATCATGGCGTCCTTTGGCAGCCAGGAGCGTTGCTTCACCCTCTCGGGTAACTGTGCGCTGGGTCGATCGAATTGTTGCCGTTGGCTTGAAAGCCGCCCGCAGAATGATATTTTCACCGTTAGCAATGCCACCCTGAATTCCACCGGAGCGATTCGTGACCGTACGAATTACTCCCTGTTCATCAGTATAGTATTCATCATTGTGTTCGCTGCCGAGTAGCAGAGTCCCGGCAAAGCCCGAACCAATTTCAAAGCCTTTGCTGGCGGGCAAGGACATGATGGCTTTGGCCAAGTCGGCTTCGAGTTTGTCGAATACGGGCATTCCCAGGCCTTTGGGTACGTTGCGGGCGACGCATTCGACTACACCGCCGATCGAATCTCCACTATCACGAATTTTTTCAATCAATTCGATCATTCTTTCAGCGCATTCGGCATCTGGACAGCGGACGATGTTGCTTTCTACTTGTTCTAAGGTAACAGTATCGGAGTCTACAACACCTTCTAAGTCTTTGATGCGTTTGACGTAGCCGACTATTTCGACGCCAGCGGATTGTTTGAGAATTTTTTTGGCGATCGCCCCTGCTGCTACTCTACCAATTGTCTCCCTCGCCGAACTTCGACCTCCGCCTTGCCAGTTACGAATTCCGTACTTAGCATCATAGGTAGCATCAGCGTGGGAAGGGCGGTAAGTTGTGGCCATTTCGCCGTAATCTTGGGGACGAGTGTCTTGATTGCGGACTAAAATGGCGATCGGCGTTCCCAGAGTTTTGCCTTCAAACACTCCCGATAGAATTTCGCAGGTATCCGCCTCTTTGCGAGGTGTGGTAATTTTGCTTTGGCCGGGGCGGCGGCGATCGAGTTCGGCTTGAATTTCCGCGGAGTCTATCGACACCAGGGGAGGACAACCATCAATTACTACTCCGACACCACCGCCGTGAGATTCCCCAAATGTCGATATCCGAAATAGATGCCCAAAGGTATTGCCCATGATGCTTTTGCCTGAAACTTGATAATTTTTAGCTTAACTGGAAGATAGATTTTTTAAATATAGATTTCAAATATAGATTTACTGTATTTCTGAAAAATATACCATTGACTCGGAGGCGGACGGTCGATCGCAGCACAGAAGTTCGATCGCATCGGGGTAAAAAAATATCTACCAAGGACAGGGGAGAGGAGGGAATTGCCAGAAGAGGAAAACTGTGAAAATCTCTTCTTCCCTTCTTCCCTCTTTCTGGCATTAGTTGCATCCGTTGCCGAACTTCCATCCATCCGTTACATCCGTTACAAAATCCGTTGCCGAACTTCTTTAATCTTCGTGTTCTTCAAAAGGATCTCTCAATTCCTTAGCGGGAGGGCCAAAAGCCGTGTAAATCGAGAAGCCGGTCATTGCCACAAGACACAGACCCAGTGAAATGCCAAGAACTGCTGCGGGTTCCATATTTTTGATAAATTATGAGTTGTTCACTCCATAATATTACAAAAAATAACAATTCGTCTAAAAGTGTAGTTATTTTAGGCGCGGTACGGTATGCAGCTCGGGAAAAGGGAAGTTCGGCAACGAATTATGTAATGGATGTGATGCCCAATGCTCTTCGGCCCAATGCCCGATTCCCAATGCCCGATGCCCGATTCCCAATGCCCGATCGGCAAGTCCCTAAATTGCGATCGCCATTAGGGGTGAAAATATGTCAAACTTTTCTGTAGAGATTCATTGCAGGTTATTTATGGCACAACGGACTTGGTTAGGAGATATACTCAAACCCCTTAACTCAGAATACGGCAAGGTAGCCCCAGGTTGGGGAACCACGCTATTGATGAGCGTGTTCATTGGACTGTTTTTCGTGTTCTTGTTGATTATTTTGCAAATCTACAACTCTTCCCTGATTTTGGAGAATGTGGATGTTGATTGGTCGAGTCTCGGCCGCTAAAAATTGATCGCAGAAAAGTAAGGCTAATATTCAGTTGACAGTTGACAGTTAACAGTTGACTTCGGAGGGCAACCTCTACCTAGAAGGAAGAGGATTGGAGTAATGAATAGTCTAATTTTAATTCCTCGCCTTTAGGGGAGAGGCTTTAAACCAATTCTTTCTAGTAAAAGCTGAGGGTAGAGGAGAAAGGGTAGAAGCTATGTTTGCCCATTTTCCCTTGCCCTTTCCCGTTACGGGCTTCTAATAAAATGCTAAATAACTAAACAAATTGCAGGAGAAAAAAATGAATATTTTTGGCATTGGTTTACCGGAGATGGCAGTAATTTTTACGATCGCCCTTTTGGTATTCGGCCCCAAAAAATTACCAGAAATCGGTCGGAGTTTCGGGAAAGCACTTCGGGGCTTTCAAGATGCCTCGCGGGATTTTGAGTCGGAGTTTACGCGGGAAACTAAACAGTTAGAGGAAGCAGTCGCTAGCAAAAAGCCGGAACCAGAAAAACTCGCGGCTGTTAAGGAAGATAGCACAGACAGTTAGATGAACAACACTCAGAAGTCGGAAACTCCAGCGGAGTTAGTAATTCCCCAGCTAATTGTAGGTTTGGGGAATCCAGAACCAAAGTACGATCGCACGCGACACAATATCGGCTTTAATGCAGTAGATGCCTTGGCTAAATCTTGGCAGATTTCCTTGTCGGAAAATCGCAAATTTCAAGGCATCTTCGGCGAGGGAAATCGGCCGCGGGGACAGAAAATCAGGTTGCTGAAACCGCTGACGTACATGAATCTTTCCGGCCAATCGATTCGGGCGGCGACGGATTGGTACAAAATACCTCCAGAGTCCGTGTTAGTAGTATACGATGATATGGATTTGCCGATCGGGAAAATGAGAATGCGGCTAGCCGGTTCAGCGGGCGGGCACAACGGCATGAAATCCACAATTTCTCATTTGGGGACAGACAAATTTCCCAGGTTGCGGATTGGCATCGGCAAACCTCAAAGCGATCCTGCTAAAAATGAGAAGGATACGATTTCCTTCGTATTAGGAAAATTTTCCTCAGATGAAAGTCAGTTATTAGAAAAAGTGCTTAAACTCGTTAGAGAAGCTGTGGAACTTAGCCTCCATCAAGGAGTAGAAAAATCCATGAGCCTTTACAATAGTCGCACGATCGCAGCCACAAACACGGAAACAAAAGGGTGAGTTCGAGACCTTTGCCTGAAACTACTGCATACGTCCGGGTTACGGGTCAATCTTGGCAAAAAGGCACGATTGAAGGTGAAGTAACTGCCGGCGGTTTTGAGTGGCAGTTTCAGTGGCGTTTCAGGGAAGAAAAAACACTAATACTTGAGCCTTCTCAAGGCCGGGCATTGATTCAGGAACCGCTGCATCGTTTTCTAGAAAAATGGGATTATCAGCTTGAACCGGGCGGGGATTATTCGTTTACGGTTCGGGCTGAATTTTGAGAAGAAACCTCTTGCACTCCAGGGCTATTTCATTCTTAGGAAAATCAGGATTTCGTAGGGGTCGTGCCCCCGTGCCGACCCTCCCCTGGCCAAGAGGGCAACCACGGGGGGATTGCCAAGAGGGCAACCACGGGGGGATTGCCCCTACAAAGAATGAAATAGCCCTGTCTTGCACTCATTCCCAAATAATCTTGAAATTATCTGCGTTTATCTGTGTTTATCTGCCTGACATCTGCGGTTTTTTTTCTAACCGCAGATGAACGCGGATTAACGCAGATGAAATGCGGAATAGTCAATTTGTTTGTGTTGATTCCAGCAACTCTTGAATTAAAGCAGGCGCAGTTGCTTCTCGGTAAGCGCCGCAATAGTACATGGTTAAAACTGCTTTGTAAGCCCAGTGATTTGATGGCACATCGGTAAAAGGATTTGGCAGAGTTTCCGCGCGATTGAGCACGCAAGCATTGAGGATTTGTTCGCGGGTTGGCTGGACTTGAACTAAAGAGTTATTTTGCTTTGGTTGTGCAAGACTTTGTGCTTGTGCGGGAGATGAACAACAGGCACTAACTAGCAGTATAATTGTGGAAACGATTCTGATTTTAAGCATCTCATTACTTTTTGTGCGACAATATATCCTAACTTCCACTGCATTCCCTGAAAACTATGCTAGGTAGTATCCTCCACGATCGTTATCAAATTATCGAATTCTTGGGGAAAGGCGGTTTTGGCGATACTTACGTAGCTAAAGATTTAGACTTACCCGGACAGCCCCAGTGCGTTATCAAACATTTTAAACCAAAAGACCTCAACCCCGCCTTTTTGCCGATCGCCAGACGCTTATTCGACACAGAAGCTCAAACCCTATATAAATTGAGTAAGCTAAACGACCAAATCCCCACCCTTTTCGCCCACTTTGAGGAAAATGGCGAGTTTTATTTGGTGCAAGATTTTATCGCCGGACATGACTTTACGAAAGAACTGATTCCGGGTAAAAAATTAGCTACTTTTATTGCAATTTCAACTAATACAACCAGGCGAAATTTATTGCAATTAGCCGGCTTGGCTATAGTAGGGTTTGTCGGTGCAGTGGTGAGTCAAAACTTCGGGAACAAATCGGATCAAGCTGCAACGGATCAGCTATCATCACCAATATTACCCAATGATAAATCATCTCCTTTACTATCACCAGAAACCCCAACACTAAAAACTGTTGAATTTGAAACGGTGACAGTGGATGTAACGGGGCAAATCACCAAGCGTCGCCAAAGTCAAGCACAGGTTTTTACAGAAACTATCGCCAATGGTATTACTTTAGAGATGATGGCAATTCCTGGCGGCAGTTTCGTCATGGGTTCCCCCAATACGGAAGCAGGACGAAGTAACGATGAAGGGCCACAGCGTACCGTTAATGTCGCTGCTTTTTTTATGGGAAAATATGAGGTGACTCAGACCGGGTGGCGTGCTGTGGCAGCTTTGGCAAAAGTCAAGATTGATCTCAATGCTAATCCGTCTAATTTTAAAGGTGATAATTTGCCTGTTGAGAAAGTATCTTGGGATGATGCTATAGAATTCTGTGCGAGGTTATCTCAACTTACTGGACACAGTTATAGACTGCCTAGCGAGGCAGAATGGGAATATGCTTGTCGTGCAGGAACTACTACACCTTTTTATTTTGGGGACACAGTTACCCCCGATTTAGTTAATTATAACGGGAATAATCCCTATGGTTCTGCACCGAAGGGAACCTATCGTAAAAAAACAACTGCTGTGGGTAGTTTTCCGGCTAATGCCTTTGGACTTTATGATATGCACGGGAATGTCTTGGAATGGTGTCAAGATGTTTGGCACGATAATTATAACGGTGTGCCGACTGATGGTAGTGCTTGGGAAAGTGGTGGAGATAATACTACACGGCTGCTGCGTGGTGGCTCGGGTCACAGCATTGCTAGGCATTGCCGCGCCGCGCGTCGTTTTGGGAACTCGCCGGATACCCGCGACAGCGGTATCGGTTTTCGGGTTGTCCGTGCGTAGGCGAGGACTCTTGCCCTTTACTCTTTTTCCCTTTTTCCCTTTTAAGGTGGCGGTACAGGGCCAATTAGATTTTGAGCTAATTCGACAAATTGTTCGGCACAGTTAATTTGTTCCGCAGCTTGTTCGACAGTGACAGTATCAATTCCCCCGTAATCTCCACTATTTCGTAAATCTTGAGCATCAATCAAAAATCTGTGAAACTCAGCAGGGACTCTTCCTGTACGGGCAAATTCTCGACCAAAAGCTCCAATCACTGCGGAATGTTTAGAAAAAGACATTCCTTCACCATCTAAAAATGCCTCGGCAATATAAAACATAGCATAATAAGCGCGAGCAGCCGCATAGCCATAAAAGCCATTATCTAGCAATAGTCTTGCCGCTGAGATGCTTTCACGAGCTTTCAGAATCAAGTCTAATTGTTCAGGTTTCATAAAGCTATTCCCTCTTTACGAATGTTCCTCAACAAAGGCCCGTTGTAGTGCATGAACCGATTTTCGTCCATAAATAAACAGCTAAGCACTTCATCATTTTGCAGACATAAATCTGCCCGAATATAGCTCGTTCTTTTGATTTCTTCGCCAGGATTGACTTGCCCTTTGAGAACCACTAAAATATCAATATCTGAGTCGGGCTGTGCGTCGCCCCGCGCTTGGGAACCGTAGAGTACCATTTGGGTGAGCCGATCGCCGTACAGGATCTCGAATTGCGATCGTAACTGGGTTAAAATAGTCTTGAGCTTATCGTTGACGTTCATATTTGTGATGGATGCTGGGATGGCGATCGCCCTTATGCACTAACAACTGTAGCTTGACCTTTTACTACGTTAACTTGTCTCAGTGATAGTCTCATAGGGAATTTACAAACTTGAGTTTTTAAAGCTATCATATCACTATCGGTTATTATTAGATTGATAACAATGCTTGAACCTCTCTATGAACAGGATTTTCAAATCTGGATTGATTCAACAATTCAGCATCTAAGAAATGGTCAATTTGAATCCCTTGATATTGAACATCTGATTGAGGAATTAAATAGTTTGGGTAAATCAG